>NZ_JAHFRY010000108.1 GCF_023266035.1 Nevskia sp. | reverse complement strand
AAACTCGAAGAATTATCTCAAGCATTTGTTCCAGATAGATTTTTTCGAATGGCATGGACTGTGCCCCTTTAACGCTAACAGTCCTTACGCCGCCCTCAAGCCGGAGTCGTTGCAATGACCCAATCCTCGTTCTCCATTGCCGCCAGACAGCAGATGTCCGCTTCGCCGCAGCTGCAGCAGGCGATGCGTCTGCTGCAGATGTCGGCGCTCGAATTCCAGGAAGAGTTCCAGCAGGAACTGGCCAGCAATCCGTTTCTCGAAGAAGGCGACACCAGCGAGCAGAGCGCCGAAGTCGCCGCCGCCGATCAGGCGAACGAGATTGCCGCGCTGCGTCAGGACGGCGAGTCGGGCTCGGACGTTGCCCAGTTCGAAGCCGAGAGCGACCGCTACACGGTGGACGGCGTCGAAGTGTCGTCCCTGCAGGCAGCGGACTGGAACGAGCTGCCCGCGCCCGGCTTCGAAACCCTGTCGCGTGGTGTCAGCGGCGATCCGGAAGCCGATCCCTGCAACTGGGTGTCCGCCGAAACCACCTTGCGTGAACACCTGCATGCCCAGGTCTGCGGCATCCAGCTCGACGAGCGGCAGCGCCTCGCCGCAGTGCTGGTCATCGAAACCCTCGATGAGCACGGCTATCTGCGCGACGACGTGGCCGATACCGCGCTGGCCCTGGAACTGGAGCAGCCGCTCAGCGAAGACGAAATCGCCGAAGGCATCCGCATCGTCCAGCAGTTCGATCCGGCCGGCGTCGGTGCCCGCGACCTGCCCGAGTGCCTGATGCTGCAGTTGCGCGCCACTGCTGCCGGCACCCCGGGCCGCAGCCTGGCGATGAAGCTCACCGGTCACCTCGAACTGCTGGCCAAGCGCGATCATCGCGAACTGCAGCGGCGCCTCGATTGCAGCGAGCCGGCGATCCATGAAGCCCATGCGCTGATCCGCACCCTGGAGCCACATCCGGGCGCGAACTTCGCCGCCGCCCGTGTCGACTACGTGGTGCCGGATGTCATCGTCGTCCGCCAGAAGGGCAAGCTCAACGCGGTCATCAATCCGGCGGTCATGCCGAAAGCCCGCCTGAACAGCGGCTGCATCGATCTGCTGCGCATGTCGCGCGATGGCAAGTACCCGGCGATGCAGCAGCAGCTGCAGGAAGCGCGCTGGCTGCTGCGCAACATCGAGCAGCGCTACGTCACCATCAAGCAGGTGGCTGAAGCGATCGTCGCCCGCCAGCGCGCCTTCTTCGAGTACGGCGAGATCGCCCTGAAGCCGCTGCTGCTGCGCGAGATCGCCGACGAACTGGGCCTGCACGAATCCACCCTGTCGCGCGCCACCAGCAAGAAGTACATGGCGACGCCGCGCGGCACCTTCGAGTTCAAGCATTTCTTCTCGCGCAAGCTCAGCACCGATACCGGCGGCAGCTGCTCGGCCACCGCAGTGCGAGCGGCGATCAAGGAAATGATCGAGGGCGAGAATCGCGAGGCGCCGCTGTCTGACGTCAGCCTCGCGAAGATGCTGACCGAAAACGGTATCTGCGTCGCTCGCCGAACCGTCACCAAATACCGGAATCAGCTGAAGCTGCCGCCGGTCGAAATGCGGTGCCAGCCATGAACAACCCACAGACCCATCACGAATACTCGGCCGAGAACACACGGCCCTTTTGCCACTCTGGTTCTCATTCGGGCTCCAACGCGGCTGAGGACAGCTCGGTAGACAAGAACGGCGACGCGTTCATCGGCACCGTGCTGATCGTCGATGACGAAGCCAGCAACAGCGAACCGCTGGAAGCCATCCTCACCGACAGCGGCTATCGGGTTTACACCGCTGCCAACGGCCTGGATGGGCTCGAGCGCATGGATCTGGTGACACCGGAACTGGTGATTCTCGATTTCATGATGCCTTTGATGAATGGCGCCGAAATGGGCCGCCGCCTGCGTGCCAACCCGGCCACGCAGAACATCCCGATCGTGATGAACAGCGGCACCAGCGAAGACATGGTCCGGCAGAATTTCACCGGTTACGACGCCTTCCTGCGCAAGCCTTACAAGATCGACGAACTGCTGAGCGTGGTCCGCAATCTGCTGGAGTCATCGGCGGACAAGAGATGACAGCGCTGCGCGCGGCACGGCTGCAGCACCGCGCCGGATCGCGGCCTTCAAAGTCGCGATTCCAGCGCTTGTTGATGTGTCTGCTGGCTGCTGCCGCGATGTCCGCCTGCGCCAGCAGCAAGCCGCCGGAAGAACCCGATAGCGTCAGCACGGCCAGGCAGATCAACCAAGCGAAATCGATGGCCGTCAGCGAGCCGGCGGCGAAGTTTCTGGTCGAGATGGTCGATGCCCGGCTGATGGACTACGAGGAAGGCCAGCTCGCTGCCCGGCGCGGCAGCAGCGCGGCGATCCGCGACTACGGCCGGCTGATGATGCGCGACCAGACCCGGCTGCTGAGCCGGCTCGAATTGCTGGCGCTCGAAGCGCAGGTGACAGTCCCGGCCGTGATCAGCGACGACAAGCGCGACGGTCTCAACGATCTGATCGATGCCGAGCCCGACGACTTCGACAAACGCTTCATCCGCTCGATCCACATCGACCACAAGCGCGATGTCGGCGCGTTCGAGAAAGCGACCGGCTTCAGCGACGCCGCGATCGCTGAGTTCGCGCGTCGGGAACTGCCCTTGATCCAGTCGCATCTGGAAGGCATCGAAACGATCAGGAAAAGTTACTGAGCACTGCGAATTCTGCGGGGCACGGCCGAGCACTCCTTCTTCCGCCGCGCCCGGCTTGCCTGGCCAGCAAGCCGCAACGCGACTGGCCGACTATTCGTCATCACAAGGCCTGACGCCGACTACCCGGACGCCGACTAAGCGTTGCCGCGCACCGGCGCCAGCGAGGCGATCGTCGCGATCAGTTCCTTGACGATCACCGGTTTGGCGATATGGGTCTGGAAGCCGGCCTCCAGCGCGCGGGCGCGATCTTCGTTCTGCGCGAATGCGGTCAGGGCGATTGCCGGCATCGTCGGCTGGCCGCGGCTCTGCTCGAACTCGCGGATCAATCTCACCGTCTCGTAACCGTCCTGGCCGGGCATGGCGATGTCGCAGATCAGCAGATCCGGCGGCTGCTCGTCAAAACCCTGCCTGACCAACCGTACGACTTCCTCGCCGGACGACAGTACGTCGACCACGGCACCGGTCTGCGACAGCAGCACGGCCAGCGGATCACGCGATTCGACATGGTCATCGACCAGCAGCAGCCGCAGGCCGCTCAAGCTCGGCAGCGTTCCCGCCTGATCGAGTGGGAACGGCACGATCGCCGACACCGCCGCAGTGCCGGACTTGCGCAACGGCAGGCGCACCGTGAACAGCGCACCGAGCCCCGGGCCAGGGCTGGCGGCAACGACACTGCCGCGATGCAGTTCGCAGAGATTGCGGACCAGCATCAAACCCAGGCCAAGGCCGCCCTGGCCGCGACTGTTGCCGGTTTCGTCGCGCCGGAAACGCTCGAACAACTGCGGCAGGAAATCGGCATCGATACCACGGCCATCGTCGCGGATCCGGATCACCGCGATATCGTTCTCGCGGCTTGCCGACAACCAGACGTGACCGCCGGACGGCGTGAACTTGATGGCGTTGGACAGCAGGTTCCAGACGATCTGCTGCAGGCGATCGGCATCCCCTTCGATGGCTTCGTCGCCGAGTTCGACCTCGGTGTGCAGCTCGATGTGCTTGGCCAGCGCCTTGTCGCGCACGCTGGCGATCGAGGCGGCGATCACCGGCACCAGTTTCACCGGTGTCAGCAGCAGGCTCAGCTTGCCGGTGATGATGCGGGTGGCGTCGAGCAGATCGTCGATCAGGCGCACCTGTTGTTCGACGCCGATCTTGATGCCGGCGATCGCCCGCAGCATCAGCTTGTTGCCATTGCCCGGAACGCTTTCCAGCACGTGCGCCCAGTTCTGGATGCCGTTCAGCGGCGAGCGCAGTTCGTGCGACACGATGGCGAGGAATTCGTCGCGGCCACGGGCGGCCGCTTCGGCCTGCTTGCGCGCCTCGTGCTCGCGGGCCAGCAAGGTTTCGCGCTCGGCCTGGCCACGCATCCTTTCGCTGATGTCGTAGACGATCAGCAGCACCGATTCGAGCATGCCGCCGCGATCGAACTCCGGCACCGCGCGGGCACTGAAGTAGCTGCAGTGGCTGCAGTGGCTGCGCTCGCGGCCATGCGGCAGGCTGAAGCTGGCGGATTGCTCCACGCCCCGGGCGAACGCGGCGGTGATGATCTCGGTGGTGGCGCTGACGTATTGCGGCGGGAAGCTGAGATCGTCCGCCGTACGCCCGACATAGGCATCGCGATTGATACCGAACGCCGATTCCGCGACCCGGTTGATGTACAGGTAGGCGAGATCGCGATCGACGCGGGCAATCAGATCCGGCGCGTTCTCGGCCAGCGTCTCGAACTCGCGTTCGCGTTCGTAGAGCTTGCCTTCGGCCAGGGTTCGCTCGGTGATGTCCATGATCACCGCGATGAAGCCGGTGACCTCGCCGGCCTCGTTCCACTCCGGTGTGTAGTTGGCGTGGATGTAGCGCTCGCCGATCGGCAGCTGCACCCGAATCTGGTAATCGGCAGTCTGACCGGACAGCACCTGGGAGACGTAGGGCCTGATGCCGGCCAAGGCCTGTTCACCCGCGACCTCGGCGATGCTGCGGCCGATGAACTGGTCCGGCGTTGTCGAGCGCATCAGCGCCGCGAACGCCTGGTTCATGAACTGGTAGCGCAGATCACTGCCGATGCGGGCGATGCCGATCGGCACCGCGGCGGCGATGGTGCGCAGCTCGCGCTCGCTTCGCCGCAACTGCTGCTCGACATGGCGGCGCTCGGTGATGTCGCCGAGTACGCCGTAACCAATCGCGGAGCCCTCGTCGTCCTGAACCATGACCAGCTGTGAACGAACCCAGTGGACGGTCTTGTCGCCCCAGATCACCCGGTACTCTGCATCGAATTCGGCGCCGCCGGCCAACGTTTCCCTGAGCGCCGTCGCAACTCTCGGCAAATCTTCGGGATGGACGGCATCACGCCAGTCCTGAACCGTATACGAGGGCCTTTCTCGCTCGCCGAAGAACAGCTGAAAGATTCCCGCATCGCCATCGACCTTGTTGTTGACCGGGTCGTAGCTCCAGGCGAACAGATGCGCTGCGTCGAGGGCCAGTTGCAGGCGCCTGCCGCTGGCGTTCTGCATCTGCTCACGCTGCTTGCGTTCGGTGATGTCGGCCGCCACGCCGTGCACTTCCGCGCCCTGACCGTCTTCATCGGCAATCAGGATGGCGCGGGCATCGAGCCAGGTGATGCTGCCGTCGATCCGCTGAACGCGGAATTCCTCGCGCAGCGGGATGCCGTCGGCCATCAGCTTGCGCAGCGCCGCTTCGACCCGCACCCGGTCCTTCGAGTGCAGCCGCCGCCGCCACGGCCCGAGCCGGCGGCAGGCTTCGGAGTTCAGGCCGAACATCGCGCACAGCGTGTCGGAAATGCTCAGGCGGCGGGTTGGCGAATGCAGGGTCCAGACGTGCAGCTGCGCGGCTTCCATCGCCTGATGCAGGTTCTGCTCGCGCTCGGCAAGTTCGCGTACAACAGTGCGCCGGTCGGTGATGTCTTCGGCGATGCCGACCACTCGTTCGATCGAGCCATCGGCGGCTCGCACGGCAATGCCGCGATCGCGGATCCAGCGCTGCTCGCCGTTGTCGAGGACGATGCGGTACTCGATCGCGAAGTGATCATTGCCTTCCTGGGCCTCGCCGAGCGCCTCGAATGCAGCGGCAGCCGCGGCTCGATCGGCACGATGGATCTTGTCCACCCAGCGCGACTCGCCGCCCAGCAGCGCGGCTTCGTCGAACCCCCAGCAGCGGCTGTAGCTCGGGCTGACGTAGATCAGCCGCCGGGGCTGCCAGTCGACGATCCAGAACACATCGTCGACGTTTTCGATCAGCACGCTGAAGCGCTGCTTCACGTCGCGTAGCTCGGAACGCGCGCGGCGAGCCGCCGTGATGTCGCGTAGGCCGATGGTCAGCTGCACGGCCTGACCTGCGGCATCGCGCTCGACGCAGGCGGTGGCGTTCAGACTGCGCGCCTGGCCATTCCGGCCGTAGCGAAAATCGGCCTCGGCGCCGTCGCCGGAGGCCATCAGCCCGGCGGCAATCTTTTCGATCGCCAGCAGATCACGCGGATGAATGCGGCTCAGACATTCGCTGATCGGCAGCGGCACACCCGCCGGAAGATCGAGCAGCTGGGCGGCTGTTTCGTCGAACAGGAAAATACCGCTGCGCGGATCGCCCTCGCAGTAACCAATGCCCATGGCGGCGCTGAGCCGCTGCTGCCTGCGCGCCGCCGCTTCGTCAATCCGGCTTTTCTTGCTCACCACGGGAGTAAATCTTTCCATTGCCCGCACACAGGCACAGCCGGCGCGATCGTCGATCGAAGCGGCCCAAAAGACCTTGCCTGGTGTTGAAACTGCATGTTCACGCCGTCCCCTACCGCCGCATCATCGCCGTCAGACTTTCCTTCCGGGGGAGGCAATGAGCAAGCGGCGTACCCGGCGGCGACTAGTCGCTGGACGTCGCCTTGGCAGTGATTTCACCGCCTTCGACACCAGCGCCCTGCAGCCCGTATTCCTCAAGCCGGTTGTAGAGCGTCTTGAGGCTGATGCCGAGCTGCTCCGCGGTGTACTTCTTGACCCCGCCGTACATCGCGAACGCGGCGAGAATCAGCTGCTTTTCAGCGGCGGCCAGCGACATGCCGACCGGAATCTCGATCACCGTTTCCGGTGCCGGGGCAGCTGTTTCGGCGGGCGCGGCGACCAGCGACAGCGCACTGCCGATGTCGATCACTTCTTCGCCCATGATGTAGGCGCGCTGCACGAAATTGCGCAGCTCGCGGACATTGCCCGGCCAGCGATGCGCCGCGAGTTTGCCCAGGCCTTCCGGCGGGAAGGTCTTGTGGGTGTCGTGCGCCTGGTTGAGCTCGTCGAGGAAACGCTGCGCCAGCAGCTCGACATCGCCGACCCGTTCGCGCAGAGGCGGCATCTGGATCGGGAACACGTTGAGCCGGTGATAGAGATCGGCTCTGAGCTTGCCGGCCGCCACCGCCGCTTCCGGATCACGATTGGTGGCGGCGATGACGCGGACGTCGGTCTCCACTTCCTTGTCGGTGCCGATGCGCATGAACTTGCCGGTTTCCAGCACGCGCAGCAGTTTCACCTGCAGCTCCACCGGCATCTCGGTGATTTCATCGAGGAACAAGGTGCCGCCGTCGGCGCGTTCGAAATAGCCGCGATGCTGACGATCGGCACCGGTGAAGCTGCCCTTCTCGTGACCGAACATTTCGCTTTCGATCAGGTTCGGCGAGATGGCGCCGCAGTTCACCGCCATGAACGGCTGCTTCGGCCGCCGGCTCATCTCGTGCAGCGTCTGCGCCGCCAGTTCCTTGCCGGTGCCGCTCTCGCCGATCAGCAGCACGGTGGCCGCCGTCGGCGCCACGCGGCTGATCTGGTCGTAAAGCACGCTCATGATCGGCGACTTGCCGAGCATGTGGCCGAAGTAACCGACCCGCCGCAGTTCGCTGCGCAAGGCTCCGATCTGCGACTTCAGATCCGAAGCCTTGGGCACCCGCTGCAGGATCGAACGCAGGCGGGCGATGTTGACCGGCTTGACCAGATAATCGGCCGCACCGGCCCTGAGCGCAGCGATCGCGGTATCGACACTGGCATTGCCGGTGATCAGGATGATCTCGGTCTCGGAGCGGTTCTCGATGGCATCGATCAGATCGAGGCCATCGCCATCCGGCAGGTGCAGATCGATCAGCACGATGTCCGGCTGCTGCCGGGTCAGCTGGATATGCGCCGCCCGCAAGTCCGCCGCGCAGGCCGTGGTGAAGCCTTCGGCTTCGACCAGCGCGGCCATCGACTCGCGCGTGTTCTCGTCGTCATCGACGATCAGAGCATGCGCCATTCAGCTTTTCCCCCGAACCATCCGCAACATTCGTTTCACCCGCCCGCTCCAGTTAGTACGGTGCCGCTTCAGAGCACCGTACCACCTTAATCGAAGCCGTCAGCCGCCCTCAACTGTCCTCGGCGAGGCTTCAGCTTTGCAGAGCCGGCTTGTCGCTGGTGGCGGGGACATCGCCATCGGCATCCGCCGCACGCTCGGGCAACCAGGCCGTCGAGGGGGGCGGCGTCGAGGTGGCGATCATGCCGCCTTCGTTTTCCCAGCGATTGAGTTCCTGCGCTTTGGCGCCGGCGATCTTCGCCTTGCGCTCGGCCGCCGAGCCGACGCTGGCACGGATCAGATAACCCGCAGCACCGGCCGCCAGACCGAAGGCGACCAGCTGCCAGTTCACCCGTCGCGCCAATGGCAGCGCGAACGCGATCACCGGCCTGATGGTGTCCAAGGCCGAGCTGGCGACATCTCGCAGGCGCGGCCTGGCGGCGTCGACGAAGTGCTCGGCTTTCGAAGCGGCCGTCGATGCGGCCGCGTTCAGCGTGCTGGTATTGAGATTCATGTTGGATTCCTCTCGAGAGTGGGATGCGATCGGCTGACCTGGGAGCCGGCCGATCTGAAACCCGTTGTTCCAGCCGATGGCCCGATGGCCCTGATGGACCTTTGCGGCGCTGAGCCAGCGGCATGGCTGACCGAACGCACGGTTTCGCTGACCGCCACGGCGATTCGATAGGCGCTGACGAACTTCAGCACCCAGGCGAACCAGCGGGTACCGCGCTTGGCCTGCACCACCGGATAATGGCTCCGATGCACATCGGCCAGAGCCTTGTCGATGCGCCGGTTCCTGCTGCTGCCGCGCACCGCCCTGAGAATCAGGAATGCCGCGCCCGCGGCAAATAGTGCCGGGACGATCGCCCGGGTATTTTTCTGCAGCTGGTGAAGGCTGTGCAGCGGCCGACGCAATTCGTCGATCGTGCCCGCCAGTTGTTGACGGTCATGCTCGATGCGCGCCAGAACCCTTTGACGCTGAGCGGCATGATCCGCATCGCGATCGCTCATCGTCTTGCCTCTTTGATGTCCTGCTTGATGTCGCGGATTTCCTGCTTGTCCTCGGCCAGCGCGTTGGCGCTGTCCTCGAACAGGGTCGACGACACAACGGCGCGGTAGGACGCCGCCGCGCGCAGGGCGATGACGATGCAGGTCACGGCCAGACCGACGACCACCGGAATCCGCCACTGCGTATCCCAGCTGAGGGCGACGATCAGCATGGCGATCAGCTGCACGGCCAGGAAGATCGACAAGGCGGCGAGCAGGCCGCGGCTGAGCAACTGCCCCAGCCGTACTCGCTCCTCGTGGATTTCCAGCTTGAACAGCTCGAAACGGCCTTGCAGCACGTTCATCGACTGCGCGACCAGCCGCCGCAAAGTATCGGACAGCGGGGGATCCGACAGAGGTTTATCGGCAACGCTACCTTGCGACGGGGTCACGAGCGTGGCTCTCCTTGGCGACGCGGATCAGCGGCGCGAACCACTGCTGATGAAGCCGATCAGCGCGCCGAACAGCGCGGCGACGGCGATCGCCTGCCAAGGCTTTTCGTGGACATAGGTATCGGTGGCGGTGACTGCCTGCTTGCCGCGCTCGACCGCATAGTCCTGGGCATTGGCGATCTGGGTGCGGGCAACCTTCAGGCTTTCCTGCAGCTTTTCGCGGAGGACGGCGATGCTGTCATTGGAAACCGCTGCGGTCTGCCGCATCAGCTCTTCGGCATTGCTCGCCAGATCACGTGCGCTCGAAGCCAGATTGCCGTTCTGCTGCTTGTAATCGTCCATGGTGTTCTCCTTGGTGAAATGACCGGAATGAAACTCCGGCGGGCTGCTGACGCTGTACGGCGTCACGACCAGCTTGTTGTCGACGTCACACGACGCCGCTGCACTGAAGGGGGGCAGGTTGCGTGCCTGCCCCGGCCCGCCGAGGCATCACAAGAACAGGCCTTGGCGATCGCCAAGGCCTGAGGCGCTGAACATCGCCGCTCTCCGTTCGGGGCAGGGTCGAGGCAGGTTCGGGGCGAGCCCGCAAATGGTTCATGGCGGCCGATCGCTTCGAGTAACCTTTACAAACCGCCGGTAATTTCAGGCCAGCGGCTCGCCTGCCACTGATCACCCGCTCCGACCTTGAACAACGCGTCTCCCAGCCCGCCCGCGTCAGACGTCTCTTCGGCCAGTGATCCCGCACTCGCCGGCCTGATCGGCCAGGCCCCGGTGATGGTCCGGCTTCGCGATCAGATCCGCCGCGTGGCGCCCACCCAGGCGACGGTGCTGATCATCGGCGAGAGCGGCACCGGCAAGGAGGCCGTCGCCCAGGCCCTGCATACGCTCAGCGTGCGGGCCAAGGGGCCGTTCGTGGCGGTCAATTGCGGCGCCATTGCGGCGAGCCTGATCGAGGCCGAATTGCTCGGTCATGAGAAAGGCAGCTTCACCGGCGCCGATCGCCAGCGCGCCGGCTATTTCGAGCGCGCCAGCGGCGGCACCATCTTCCTCGATGAAGTCACCGAGATGCCGCTGGAGATGCAGGTCAAGCTGCTGCGCGTGCTCGAATCACGGCGCTTCCAGCGGGTCGGCGGTTCGGAAACGATCAGCGCTGACGTGCGCGTGGTCGCCGCCACCAATCGGGACATGGAAGCCTCGGTACGCGAAGGCCGCTTCCGCGAGGATCTGATGTATCGCCTCGCCGTGTTTCCGATCCGGGTGCCGAGCCTGCGCGAACGCGACGGTGACGTGCCGGTGCTGGCCCAGCATTTTCTCGATGGGCTCAATGCCAAGGAAGGCAGCAAGAAAACCTTCTCGCGTCCGTATCTGCGGCAACTGCAGATGCAGCAATGGTCGGGCAATGTCCGCGAACTGAAGAACACCGTCAGCCGCGCCTTCATCCTGGCCGACGAAGTGCTGGAACTGCCGACCATCCCGGCCAGTGCCGCGCCGCGCAAGCCGACCCGGCGCGACGGCCATCTGCAGATCAGCATCGGCACGCCACTGGCCGACGCCGAGCGCGAAATGATCCTGGCGACGCTGGAACATTTTGCCGGCGACAAGCGGCAGACGGCGCAGACCCTCGGGGTCAGCCTGAAGACGCTGTACAACCGGCTCGAGGCTTATCGCATCGACGCGACCGGGCCTGATTCCTAGAACGACTCCTGAGGCAGCTTCGCTGGGCACGCCGGCTGCTGATTTCCTGGCTCCGAACCAGGAAACATCCGAGGAGCGCAGCCATGAGATGGAATCGCATCGACAGCTGGGATCAGATCAAGTCCACCGTCACGGCCGGCGTCGGTGACGACGACGCGCTGACGGTTCGCCCGCCGAACCTGACGACGATCGACAACTCGATGCCGCCCCCGCTTCCCCCTCAGGAATCGGCAGCCTCGGCGCGCAGCGTTTCCAGGTACGCCGTCAACTCCGCGTAGTTCGCGGGCTTGACCAGATGCTTGTCGAAGCCGGCTTCGCGGGTCTTGCGCCGATCGTCTTCCTGCCCCCAGCCGGTCAGCGCCACCAGGGTGATCCGGTCGCCGCCGGGCAGTGATCGGATCTTGCGCGCCACTTCGTAGCCGTTGAGCTTGGGCAGCCCGATATCGAGCAGCACGACTTCCGGCTTGAAGGTCTCGAAGATGCGCAGCGCTTCGAGGCCGTCGTGCGCCATGGCGGTTTCGTTGCCGCTCAATTCCAGCAGCAAGGTCAGCGACGCTGCCGAATCCTGGTTGTCGTCGACGACCAGGATGCGCCAGGCCAGCGGTGCTTTCGGTTCCACGCGGAGCAGCGGAGCAGGTGCCTCCGCAAGACGCTCGACGATGACCGGCAACCGCACCACGAATTCGCTGCCGTGCCCGGGGCCATCGCTGTAGGCGCGCACCGAACCGCCGTGCAGGCCCACCAGCTGCTGCACCAGGGTCAGGCCGATGCCGAGGCCGCCCTGGGAGCGTTCCTGCGACTGATCCACCTGGTTGAACAGCTCGAAGATATTGCTCAGCCGGTTGGCTGCGATACCGATGCCGGTGTCCTTGACCGACACCACTGCCTCGTTGCCCTCGCAAGTCGCCGTCAGGTAGATATGGCCACCCGGTTCGCTGTACTTGCAGGCGTTGTTGAGCAGGTTGCCGAACGACTGCGCCAGCCGCGCCGGATCGGCATCGAGCAGCACCGACTCTGACGGCAGCGCAACGCTCAGTTGATGGCCGGCGGCGTCGAGCGCGGGACGGCAGGTCTCCACCGCCACCTGGATGATCTGCGCCAGCTCCACGCACTCGCGGCGCAGCTCGATCTTGCCGTGGCTGATCCGGCTGACATCGAGCAGATCGTCGACCAGACGGACGATCTGCTGGACCTGCCGCTCCATCAGCGACGCTGTCGATTGAACCACCGTCGCGTCTTCGGAAAACATCTGCACGGTGCGCACGGCGTTGCCGATCGGCGCCAGCGGATTGCGCAGCTCATGGGCCAGCATGGCCAGGAAGTTGTTCTTGCGCAGATCGGCTTCCGCGAGCTGGGCGGCGATGTCGCGCAGTTCGTTCGCGGTCTGCTTCTGCTCGTGGATATCGGTATTGGCGCCGACCCAGAGCAACACCTCGCCGTTGTCGTCGGCGAGCGCCTTGGCACGGCTGAGATGCCAGCGGTATTCGCCGTCGGCACGCCGGAACCGGTGTTCGAACATGAACGGCTCGCCGCTATCGATGGCCTGCTGCCAGACCCTGAGGTTCTCGGCCAGATCGTCGGGATGAATCGCTTGCGTCCACAACCAGCCATCAAGCTGGGCCGCGCTCAGACCCGTGTACTCCGACCAGTGCGGATTGAAGTAATCGATGTCGCCATTCGGCCTGGCGGTGAAGATCTTCTGCGGGATGGCGTTCATCACCGACTGCAGCCGCCGCTCGCTGCGCTCCAGCCGCAGCTCGGCGTCACGCTTTTCGCTGACATCGCGGAATACCAGCACGCAGCCGACGATCTCGCCATCCTTGCAGCGGATTGGCGCGGCGCTGTCGTCGATCGGCCGTTCGACGCCGTCCCGGGCGATCAGCAAGGTGTGGTTGGCCAGGCCGACGATGACGCCTTCGCTGAGCGCTCGCGTGGCCGGATTGGCCACCGTCTTGCGGCTGCTCTCGTTGATGATCCGGAATACCTGATCCAGCGGCTTGCCGAGCGCATCGGCCAGGGGCCAGCCGGTCAACTCCTCGGCCACCGCATTCATGTTGGTGATCGCGGCATCGCAATCGGTCGAGATGACTGCGTCACC
This sequence comes from Nevskia sp., assembly GCF_023266035.1. Classification (GTDB taxonomy): domain Bacteria; phylum Pseudomonadota; class Gammaproteobacteria; order Nevskiales; family Nevskiaceae; genus Nevskia. The sequence continues at coordinate 2,902 of NZ_JAHFRY010000108.1, read as the reverse complement.
GATGCTGGCCAGCGTGGTCCGCAAACGTTCCGCCTGCTCGGCGATGACCTGGTTGGCGGCATCGAGCTGCAGCAGATGCCGGCGCAGCAGCAGCAGATAGGCGACGATCGCGCCCAGCGCCAGCACGCCCGACAGCGCGCCGCTGATCAGCGCGGTCTGATAGGTGTGCTCGTAGCGCTGCTCGCGCATCGTCAGCAGCCCGCGCTCGTCGGCGATCATCTCGTCGACGGTGGTCCGCAGCACCTCCATCTGCTGCTTGCCGCGATCGAGCACCTGCAGCTCATGGGCGATGTCGAAGCTGCCGGCCTTCCGGTCATCGATGAGCTCTGCCAGCGTGCTCAGCCGCGCCTGGATCTGCTGACGCAGCGCGGAAAACCGCTCACGCTGCTGCGGATTGTCGGCGACCAGACGCTGCAGTTCGTCGGCCACTTCGCCGACGCTGCCGACGGCCGCGATATACGGCCCCAGATAACGGGGTTCGCCGGTCAACAGGTAGCCGCGCTGGCTGCTTTCGGCCGTGGTGTTCAGCAATACCAGCCTGTCGAAACCGTGGATCACGTCCTGGGTATGCGCCACCCAGTAGGAACGATCATGCAGTTGGCGAATGTTCGCGACTGCCAGCACGACGCTGGTCAACAGCAGGATCACCGCGGCAGCAGCGCCGAGAAAAAGTGTCGCCTTGAGTGAAGCCTTCATCGTGTTGCGCTTGCCCGAACCGGGGGTTCTTGTTGGCTGCTGCTGGGAAATCTTGCCGGTTTAACCATTTTAGCTGGGCACCTCCATGCAGCGCCCGTTCAAGTCCCGGGCCCGGGACTTGCTGTCTTGCTCTGAACAGGTCGCGATCGACCCCAAGCGGTTCAAGTCCTGGCGCTACTGCCAGGCTGAGCCGTCTTTCAGGACCCTTGCCGGCCGAAGATTTCCGATCCGCGACTTTCAAGGATTTGCAGGAAGGACCGCCATGCCCCACATCCTGGTGCACCCACACAACCATCTGCTCGCCGCACTGCCCGCCGATGTCCAGCAAGGGCTGGCCGCCGATCTGAAGCTGGTCCATCTGCCGCAAGGCACGGTGCTGCAAGAAGGCGGACAGCCGCCGAGCAAGGTCTACTTTCCGGCCGGAGCCATCGTCTCCCTGAGCTGCCAGACCGCGGGTGGCGACGGTGCCGAGATTTCCCAGATCGGCAGCGAGGGCCTGGTCGGCATTGCAGCGTTGATGGCCGACGACAGCGGCCCGACCGTGGCATTCGTCCAGAGCGCCGGCTACGCCTATTCGGTGAGCGGACAGCGGCTGCGCGACGAAGCCGGCCGGAATTCGGCGATGCTGACCCTGATGCTGCGCTACACGCACCGCCTGCTGTTGCAGACAGCGCAGATGGCGGTCTGCAATCGTCACCATTCGATCGATCAGCAACTGTGTCGCTGGCTGCTGGGCTTCGACGACCACCGCCCAGGCCAGACCCTGGCCGTCACCCATGAACAGATCGCCACCCGGCTCGGCGTGCGCCGCGAGAACATCAGCCGGGCGACGCTCAAGCTGCACAAGCTCGGCGTGATCCGCTGCGGCCGCAGCGAGATCAAGGTGCTGGACCGTCGCCAGCTCGAACGCCTGAGCTGTGAATGCTATGGCGCGATCCGGAAGGCCAGCGAACGCCTGCTGCCACTACCGGCCAGCCCGGCCCGCTGGAGCGGCCAGCCGCTGATCGCGGCGACGCGGCTGAGCGATTGCTTCGAAGTGCGCGCTTGAATTCGCCGCCTACCGCTGGCCGTCGATGGTTCCACGTCCGGCATTGGCGCTGGGACCGGCGCTGGTCGTATTGGCTGGCGATCGTCATCGGCATCGGCATCGCCGCGCGCCTGGCGCTGCCCTATGCGATGAAGGGCTGGCTGAACCAGCGCCTCGCCTCGCTGGGCAACTATCAGGGCCATGTCGAGGATGTTCATGTGGCGCTGTGGCGCGGCTCCTACGAGCTGCAGGGCGTGCATATCCAGCAGCTGAACAGCGCCGTCGACGAGCCCTTGTTCGCCACGCCGGTGATGGAAATCCAGGTGCTGTGGTTCGCCTTGATGAAGGGCACTGTCGTTGCCCGCATCCGCGCGCTGAAACCGACCATCAGCTTCGCCGCTGGCCACCGCGACAAGGCGGCGCAGACCGGCAAGGGCGTGAACTGGGCTGATCTGCTCGATCAGCTGACGCCGTTCCGCATCGATCGGCTGGAGATCGTCTCCGGCCAGGTTCACTACTACGATCTCTACAGCCAGCCGAAAGTCGACGTGCATCTCGACGACGTCGAAGCGGTATTGACCAATCTGACCAATGCCGGCGAAGAACAGGGCGAGCGGGTTGCCGATCTGCAGCTCGAAGCGCTGGCGATGGCGCAGTCGAAGCTGACGCTGGATCTGCAGATCGATCCCTTCGCGCTGCAACCGGACTTCGCCTTGAAGATGAAGCTGCTCGGCCTGCAGGTGGCGCGCATGCGCCCGGCCATGCAGGCCTACACGCCGTTCGATCCCACCGAAGGCAAGCTCGACGTGATCCTGGAAGCCACCGGCAAGGACGGCGCGGTGGAAGGCTATGTCAAACCGCTGTTCACCGATCTCAAGGTGGTCGACTGGAAACAGGAAATGAAGGGCGAGCACAACCCCTTCGAACTGGCCGTCAACGCCGTCGGCAGCGTCCTCAACCTGGTGCTGCAGAACCAGGCCAAGGATCAGCTGGCGACCACGATGCCGTTCTCGGGGCGGCTTGATGCGCCGAATGTGGAAGTGTCCACATCGGTGATCAATCTGCTCAAGAACGCATTCGTTTCAGCGTTCGAGCCGCGCTTCGAACGGCAGGCCAAGCCGGACAAGCCGTGAACGGCAGCTTCAAACTGCCCCTGCTCAGTCTCTGCTGGCAAAGCTT
>NZ_JAHFRY010000107.1 GCF_023266035.1 Nevskia sp. | reverse complement strand
ATCGTCTTCGATGCCTTCCGCCAGCAAGGCCGCCCGTACCGACGTCAGCACGGCCTCCAGCCCCTTGGGTTTGCCCATGGCACGAAACGCCCAATGAATGCCCCTGGGTCCAGCGCCGGTTCCGTTGATGCGATTGAGCGTCATCAGAAAGGATGGCGCCGACACTCGGGCACCCGCTCGCAACATGGCAGCCCGGACCTTGGGCTTGTCATCCTGACGATCGGAGAAAGACTGATGCCAGTTGCCGGACTCGAACTGCGCTTCACCGAGCCGCTGGTCGAGACCATTGGCGGCAACCGCAGCTTCCATCCGCGTACGAATCGCAGGCTGCGGCTGCGCCATGAAGATCAGTGGATCCAGCCTGGCCACTACGAAGCCTCAGGCCGCTTTCGTCGACGCCAGGAAATCCATCGCAAACCGCTGCAGCACGCCGCCCGCTTCGTAGACCAGCACTTCCTCGTCCGAATCCAGACGGCAGGTCATCGGCACTTCGAGCTTCTCGCCGTTCTTGCGGGTGACGACCAGAGTCAGCGTCGTGCGCGGTGCGAGCTTGCCGCTGACGTCGAAGGTTTCGGTGCCGTCGATGCCCAGCGTCAAGCGCGTAGTGCCTGGCTTGAACTCCAGCGGCAGCACGCCCATGCCGATCAGATTGGTGCGATGGATGCGCTCGAAGCCTTCGGCAGCGATGACTTCGACACCGGCCAGGCGCACGCCTTTCGCCGCCCAGTCACGCGAGGAGCCCTGACCGTAGTCGGCACCGGCGACGATGATCAGCGGCTGCTTGCGCTCCATGTAGGTTTCGATCGCTTCCCACATGCGCACGACCTTGCCTTCCGGCTCGATGCGCGCGAGTGAACCCTTCTTGACCTTGCCGTCGACCACGGCCATTTCGTTGACCAGCTGCGGGTTGGCGAACGTCGCGCGCTGCGCGGTGAGATGGTCACCGCGATGCGTCGCGTAAGAATTGAAGTCCTCTTCCGGCAGACCCATCTTGTGCAGGTACTCGCCGGCTGCGCTGTCCATCATGATCGCGTTCGACGGCGACAGATGATCCGTCGTGATGTTGTCCGGCAGCACCGCCAGCGCGCGCAGGCCCTTCAAGGTGCGGGCACCGGCCAGCGCCCCTTCCCAGTACGGCGGACGGCGGATGTAGGTGCTCATCTCGCGCCATTCGTACAGCGGGCTGATCTTTTCGTCGCCGAGCACCTTGAAGGTGAACATCGGGTCGTAGACCTTGCGGAACTGCTCCGGCTTCACCGAGCTTGCGACTACCGAATCGATCTCGGCATCGGTCGGCCAGATGTCCTTGAGCGTGACTGCGACGCCATCCTTGTCGATGCCGAGCACGTCCTTTTCGATGTCGAAGCGCACGGTGCCGGCGATCGCGTAAGCGACGACCAGCGGCGGGCTGGCGAGGAAGGCCTGCTTGGCATACGGATGGATGCGGCCGTCGAAATTGCGATTGCCGGACAGCACGGCGGTCGCGTACAGATCGCGGTCGATGACTTCCTTCTGGATCTTCGGATCGAGTGCACCGGACATGCCGTTGCAGGTCGTGCAGGCGAAGGCGACGATGCCGAAACCGAGCTTTTCAAGCTCGCCCAGCAGGTTCGCTTCCTCGAGATAGAGCTGCACGGCTTTCGAGCCAGGCGCCAGCGAGGACTTCACCCAGGGCTTGCGCGTCAGGCCACGGGCATTGGCGTTGCGCGCCAGGAGTGCTGCGGCAATGACGTTGCGTGGGTTCGAGGTGTTGGTGCACGAGGTGATGGCGGCGATGATCACCGCGCCATCCGGCATCTCGCCCGGCACTTCTTCCCACTTCGCGGCAATGCCACGCTCGGCCAGAGCCGAGGTCGGCAGGCGCTTGTGCGGGTTCGACGGGCCGGCCATGTTGCGGACCACGGTGCTGAGATCGAACTTCAGCACGCGCTCGTATTCGGCGGTCTTCAGATCATCGGCCCACAGGCCGGTGTGCTTCGCATACAGCTCGACCAGCTTGACCTGCGCATCTTCGCGGCCGGTGAGCTTGAGGTAGTCGATGGTGTTCTTGTCGATGAAGAACATCGCCGCGGTGGCGCCGTATTCCGGCGCCATGTTGGAGATCGTCGCGCGATCACCAAGCGTCAGGGCCGAGGCGCCTTCGCCGTAGAACTCCAGATAGGCGCCGACGACTTTCTGCTGGCGCAGGAATTCGGTCAGTGCCAGCACCACGTCGGTCGCGGTGATGCCTTCGTGCGGGCGCCCGCTTAGCTCGACACCGGTGATGTCCGGCAGGCGCATCCATGAGGCGCGGCCGAGCATGACGTTCTCGGCTTCCAAACCGCCGACGCCGATGGCGATGACGCCCAGCGCATCGACATGCGGCGTGTGGCTGTCGGTGCCGACGCAGGTGTCCGGGAACGCCAGACCATCCTGCGTGTAGATCACAGGGCTCATTCTTTCCAGATTGATCTGATGCATGATCCCGTTGCCAGGCGGAATCACTTCCATGTTCTTGAACGCCTTCCGAGTCCATTCGATGAAATGGAATCGATCGTCGTTGCGGCGATCCTCGATCGCACGATTCTTCTTGAACGCGTCCTTCTCGAAACCGCCGTGCTCCACGGCCAGCGAGTGGTCGACGATCAGCTGCACCGGCACCACCGGATTGACCTTGGCCGGATCGCCACCCATGTCGGCAATCGCGTCACGCAGGCCGGCGAGATCGACGAGCGCGGTCTGGCCCAGAATGTCGTGGCAGACCACGCGCACCGGGAACCAGGGGAAATCCAGATCCCGCTTGCGCTCGATCAGCTGGCCCAGATAGGCCGTGAGCTTTTCCGGCTCGCCCTTGCGGACCAGGTTCTCGGCATGCACGCGCGCCGTGTACGGCAGCGCCGCGTAAGCGCCGGGCTTGATGGCATCGACGGCCGCGCGGGCATCGAAGTAGTCGAGCGAAGTGCCGGGGAGGTTCTTGCGGTAGGCGGTGTTCATTGGCTTTCTGTCGATGGCTCGTTGCAGGTCTCCTTCCTCCGCTTGCGGGGGAAGGCTGGGATGGAGGCGTTTCGGTCAAGCGCTACGCGCTGGCGTCAGCCGCCCCCACCCTGGCCCTCCCCCGCTCGCGGGGGAGGGAACACTTCAGATTTACTTGCGATCTTTCAGCGGCACGAAAGTCAGATCTTCCGGACCGACGTAGTTCGCGCTCGGACGAATGATCTTGCCGTCGATGCGCTGCTCGATGATGTGCGCGCTCCAGCCGCTGGTGCGGGCAATGACGAACAGCGGCGTGAACATCGCCGTCGGCACGCCCATCATGTTGTAGCTGACGGCGCTGAACCAATCGAGATTCGGGAACATCTTCTTGATGTCCCACATCACCGTTTCCAGACGCTCGGCGATGTCGAACATCTTGGTGCTGCCGGCTTCGATCGACAGCTCCTTGGCAACCTGCTTGATCACCTTGTTGCGCGGATCGCTGACCGTGTAGACCGGGTGGCCGAAGCCGATGACCACTTCCTTCTTCTCGACTCGCGCCTTGATGTCGGCTTCGGCTTCGTCCGGATTGTCGTAGCGCTTCTGGATTTCGAACGCCACTTCATTGGCGCCGCCGTGCTTCGGGCCGCGCAGCGCGCCGATGCCGCCGGCGATGGCCGAGTGCATGTCCGAGCCGGTGCCGGCGATCACGCGAGCGGTGAAGGTCGATGCGTTGAACTCGTGCTCGGCGTACAGCACCAGCGAGGTGTGCATCGCCTTGACCCAGGAATCGCAAGGCTTCTCGCCGTGCAGCAGGTGCAGGAAGTGGCCGCCGATGGAGTCGTCGTCGGTCTCCACGTCGATGATGTTGCCGTTCTGGCTGTAGTGGTACCAGTACAGCAGCATCGAGCCGAGCGAGGCCATCAGCTTGTCGGCGATGTCACGGGCGCCCGGATGATTGTGGTCGTCCTTCTCCGGCAGCACGCAGCCGAGCACTGACACGCCGGTGCGCATCACGTCCATCGGATGGCTGGCGGCGGGCAACGCTTCGAGCGCCGCCTTGACCGCGGCCGGCAGGCCACGCAGCGCCTTCAGCTTGGTCTTGTAGGCCTTCAGTTCGGATGCCGTCGGCAGCTTGCCGTGCACCAGCAGGTGGGCGATTTCCTCGAACTCGCAGGCGTTGGCGACATCGAGGATGTCGTAGCCGCGGTAGTGCAGGTCATTGCCGGTACGGCCGACGGTGCACAGCGCCGTGTTGCCGGCGGTGGTGCCACTGAGGGCAACGGACTTCTTCGGCTTGAAGCCGCTCGCGGGGGCAGCGGTTGTTTCGCTCATGAGGTCTCCTGAGACTGTTCGGGTGTTGTTATTCGAGGTCGCTTTCGGGGCGGGGTAGCACGCGTCAGTGCTTACTTCTTCTTCGCTGCGAACAGAGCGTCGAGCCGGTTCTCAAACGAGTGGTAGCCGATACGGTCGTACAGCTCGGCACGCGTCTGCATCAGCTCGATGACGTCCTTCTGGTGCCCATCGCGGCGGACCGCAGTGTAAACGGCCTCCGCCGCCTTGTTCGCCGCACGGAATGCCGACAGCGGATAGAGCTGGATGGCGACACCGACCGAGGCCAGCTCGTCACGCGTGAACAGCGGCGTGGCGCCGAACTCGGTGATGTTGGCCAGCACCGGCACCTTCACGGCATCGACGAAGCGCTTGTAGGTGGCGAGGTCGTAGGCGGCTTCAGCAAAGATGCCGTCGGCACCGGCTTCGACGCAGGCGATCGAACGCTCGATCGCGGCATCGACGCCTTCGGCCTGGATCGCGTCGGTGCGGGCGATGATGAAGAAGTTCGAATCGGTCTTGGCATCGGCAGCGGCCTTGACGCGATCCGCCATCTCTTCCTTCGAGACGATTTCCTTGCCCGGACGATGACCGCAGCGCTTGGCGCCCACCTGGTCTTCGATGTGGCAGGCTGCGGCGCCGGCCTTGATCAGCGCCTTCACCGTGCGCTCGATGTTGAAGGCGCTGGCGCCGAAGCCGGTATCGATGTCGACCAGCAGCGGCAGATCGCAGACATCGGTGATCCGACGGGTGTCGATCAGCACGTCGTCCATCGTGTTGATGCCGAGATCGGGCATGCCCAGCGAACCGGCGGCGACGCCGCCACCCGACAGGTAGATCGCCTTGAAGCCGGCGCGCTTGGCCAGCAGCGCGTGGTTGGCGTTGATCGCGCCGATGACCTGCAGCGGCTTTTCGGCAGCAAGGGCGGCGCGGAATGCGGCTCCGGCGGAATGGGTCATGGGCAGCTCCTCAGATGGCGGACGGGCGACGGGTGCGGCCTGAGCCGGACTTCGCGACCCGCCGATGGTGACGGGTGGCCCTGTTACTCAAGAGCCGTGCCATCGCCGAAGATGCCCGTCGAGCAACTTTTTATCCTTCGCAACACCATGAATTAGTTATCTATTACCGATATTCATCAACATCGACAGCGACTGCACGCCCTGTCTCGATCGAGCGACACGGCGTCTCATGAAACATTTGAAACATCGAATGGAACATAATTCGCGACATGCAGAACAACGAATCCTTCCTGCCGGCGATCTGGACGGTCAGCGTCACCCGGCTGTCGCGGCTGATGCGCGAAGTCACCACCGAATTCGACGGCCGTGCCCAGATCGACACCATCGATCTCGGCTTCGAGGAGGCGGTCACCCATATCCGCGAACGGCTGCGCGACGAGGACTGCGATGTCGTGCTGTCGGCCGGCTCCAACGGCGAGTACCTGCGCAATCGCATCGACAAGCCGATCGTCCTGGTGCGGCCGGATGGCTTTGATCTGATGCAGGCGCTGACCCGCGCGAGACGCCATTCGAGCAAGGTCGGGATCATCAGCTACGGCGATGCCCTGCCCGCGTTCAGCGCCTTCAAGCAGGAGTTCGGCCTGCAGATCGAGCAGCGCTCGTACACCAATACCGAGGAAGTACGCGACCTGGTTGCCGAGCTGGTTTCACTCGGCTGCGGCGTGATCGTCGGCACCGGCTACGTCTCCGAACTCGCCGACCGCGCCGGCGTGATCGGCATCCTGATGTACTCGCCGGATTCGATCCGCCGCGCCTTCGAGCAGGCCATCGACCTCGCCCGCATGTTGTCGGCGGCACGCAGTGGCGTCCGCCGCGCAGCGACCACGCCGGACTCGCGCTACAGCCTGCGGCGCCTGATCGGCAACAGCGACAAGATGGTCGCGCTGCGCGATCAGGTGCGCCTCTACGGCGCCAGCGACCGCACCGTGCTGATCACCGGCGAAACCGGCACCGGCAAGGAACTGGTGGCGCAAGCGCTGCACGGCGCCAGCCCACGACGCAGCGCGCCGTTCATTGCGGTGAACTGCGGCGCGATCGCCGAATCGCTGCTCGAATCGGAACTGTTCGGCTACGCCGATGGCGCCTTCACCGGCTCGCGCCGCGGCGGCCGGGTCGGCCTGATCGAAGCGGCGAATGGCGGCACGCTGTTTCTCGACGAGATCGGCGAGATGCCGCTGGCGCTGCAGACCCGGCTGCTGCGCGTGCTCGAAGAGCGCGAAGTGCTGAGAGTCGGCAGCGTGCGGCCGACGCCGGTGGACGTGCGGGTGATCGCCGCCACGCTCTGGGAGCTGGAGGCGCTGGTCGCCGAGAACCGCTTCCGCCGCGATCTCTACTACCGGCTCAATGTGTTGCGCCTGGCGCTGGCGCCGCTGCGCGAACACGCCGACGACATCCCGCTGCTGCTGATGAGCTGCCTGCGCGCGGTGGGTGTCGGCGCGATGGTCATCGATGGCCCGGCGCAGGCCGCGCTGCAGCAGCACGCCTGGCCCGGCAATGTCCGCGAGCTGCGCAATCTCGCCGAGCGCATTGCGGTGCTCGGGCTGGCCGAATCGCCGCTGTCGGCACTGACTCGTCCGCTGTTGCTGCGCTGCGCGCCGGAGTTGTTTGCCAAGGCGGCGCTGCCTAATCCTGCAGCCGCGATCGATGGCGATACTGCCGATGATCGGGAAGCGATCAGCCTTTCACGCAAGCGCCCGGAAGCCGCGGCCTTGCGCGCCTTGCTGCAGCGTCATCGTGATCAGCGTGGTGCAGCGGCCAAGGCGCTCGGTGTTTCGCGCAGCACCTTGTGGCGCTGGTTGCAGGAAGACAGCTCCGGCTGAAGGAAGCGCCTCAGGCGCCGTGGGCGTCCATCAACACGCGCGCGGCATGCAGCGCGCTGGACACCGGCCCGCCCTTCGGAAAAGTCAGCCGCGCCAGATAGCCGCCTTCCATCAGCAGCATCAGCGCATCGCCGAGCTGTTCCGGCTCGCGGGCCTGCATCGCTTTCGCCAGCGCCCGGAAGCGGCGGCGGATTTCGCTCTTGTGGGCGATGACCACCGCCCGGCCCGGATGCTCGTCCTCGACGATCTCGACCGCGGCATTGGCCAACCCGCAGCCGCGTGATTCCTTCGAGCAGGTCTTGTTGACGTGCGCCTCGAACAGCGCTTCGGCCTGGGCGCGCGGCTGGCCCTGATGCGGCGCCACGATGCCATCCCACCAGATCCAGAAGTTGCGATCCTTGAAGCGCAGATACTCGGCGACCAGCTCGTCCTTGCTTGCGAAGCTGCGGTAGAAACTCATCTTGTTGGTGCCGGCTTCGCAGGCGATGGCATCGACGCCGACCGCGCGAATGCCGTGCCGGTAGAACAGCTCGCAGGCCGTCTCGAAGATGCGATCACGAACGCGCGGCCGGCCGGCCTGCTCGGCAACGGTCGGGTCTTCGGACTTCACGGTGTTCATCATCGCATCCACTCCAGCAGCAACATGACGGCATTTTCGCACGTGACGGCGCCCATCATGGACAACGGTATGGGGTGAGCCCCTGGCCGGCTTGACAGCCTTGTTACCGATCAGTAACGTACCGCCACTGTTACCGATCGGTAACAACCTCAGGTTCGCGGTGTTGCCGCTTGATGTCAAGCCGCTGCACCCGCAGAACAGCCGTAACGGAGAGACAGATGAGCAAGATTGCCTTGATCACCGGTGCCAGCAAGGGCATCGGATACGAAACCGCCAAACAGCTAACCCAGGCCGGCGTGCATGTGCTGGTGGCCGCCCGCTCGCAGGACAAGGCGGACGCCGCCGTCGCCAAGCTGGCCGCCGAAGGCTTCAAGACCGAAGCGCTGAGGCTCGATGTCACCGACGCCGCCAGCATCGCCAGCGCCGTCGCCACCGTGCAGAAGAAGCATGGCCACCTCGACATCCTGATCAACAACGCCGGCGTGCTGCTGGACGACGGCGCGAAGAAGGTCAGCGAGCAGAGCCTGGACGTCTGGCGCAGCACCTTCGATACCAATGTCTTCGGCGTGATCGCCGTCACCCAGGCGTTCCTGCCGCTGCTGCACAAGTCCGCGGCCGGCCGCATCGTCAACCTGTCGAGCATCCTGGCCTCGAACAGCTTGCACAGCGATCCCGCGTCGCCGATCTACAACTTCAAGGTGCCGGCCTACAACGTTTCGAAGACCGCGCTGAACGGCTGGACCGTGCAGCTTGCGTACGAGCTGCGCGACAGCAACATCAAGGTCAACTCGGCCCACCCCGGCCACGTGCAGACCGACATGGGCGGCCCCGAAGCACCGATGGCGATTCCCGATGGCGCGAAAACCAGCGTCGAGCTGGCCCTGCTGCCGGCCGATGGCCCGAACGGTGGCTACTTCCACATGGGCCAGGCGCTGCCCTGGTAAACCCGCTGCAAATCCCGCGAACAAGCCTTCAACACATTCAGGACTTCACTCATGACCCAGCAATTGCTCACGCCGATCAAGGTCGGCCACCTCACCCTTCCGAACCGTCTGGTGATGGCGCCGCTGACCCGCGCCCGCGCCGGCCTCAGCCATGTGCCGCATGCGCTGATGGCCGAGTACTACTCGCAGCGCGCCAGCGCCGGTCTGATCATGACCGAGTGCACGATGGTCGCCGATGATGCCAGCGCCTTCATCGCCGAAGGCGGCATCTTCAGCGATGAAACCGTGGCCGGCTGGAAGCTGGTCACCGATGCGGTTCACGCCAAGGGCGGCCGGATCATCATGCAGATCTGGCATCCGGGCCGCGCAGCGCATTCGGGCATCAACAACGTGCTACCGATCTCGTCCAGCGCCAAGGCGATCAACGACAGCACCCACACGCTGAAGGGCAAGCTGCCCTACGAAGTGCCGCGCGCGCTCGCCGAGTCCGAGATGCCCGGCATCGTCGAACTGTTCCGCAAGGCCGCCGAGCGTGCCAAGGCTGCCGGTTTCGATGGTGTGCAGATTCACGGCGCCCACGGCTATCTGGTCGACCAGTTCCTGCGTGACAGCCAGAACGATCGCAGCGATGGCTACGGCGGCACGCTGGAAAAGCGCGCCCGCCTTCTGCTCGAAGTGACCGATGCGGCGATCTCGGTGTTCGGTGCCGGCGGCGTCAGCATCCGTATCTCGCCGCTGGTGGCCTACAACGACATGAGCGATTCCGATCCGAAGGCACTGGTGAAGTACGTCGCCCAGCAGATGTCGGCACGCAAGATCGCGTTCTTCGAGCTGCGCCATGACCAGCATGATCGTCCCGCGGAAATCGAACTCGCCAACATCGCCCGCACCAACTTCGATGGCGTGCTGATGCTCAATGGCGGCTTCGATCAGGCGTCCGGCGAAGCAGCCGTCGCCAGCGGCCTGGCCGATGCGATCGTCTACGGCAAGCTGTTCATCGCCAACCCGGATCTGGTCGAGCGCTTCAAGCAGCACGCCGAGCTGAATCCGCTGGACATGGCCACGTTGTATGGCGGCACCGAAAAGGGCTACACCGATTACCCGGCGCTGGAAACAGCGGCAGCGTAGAGGCGAACTCGCGCAAGGACGCAGAAGGCGCTGAACGGAAAAGCTTTCCCCCCGGAGCTTTCACCGCGCCCTTCCGTCCTTGCGTGAGGCAAGCTTGCGCGACACCGCACAGGCCAGCCTGATGACCTCCACCGAACAACACGACCCTGCCCTGCCACCGCATCGCGATGCGCAGGGCAATTTTCATAATCCGCCGGGCGCGCCCCGCGTTCGCGGCACGACTGCGGACTGGCTGCGCTTCTTCCGCGACATCAGCTTTGGCGCCAGGAGCCTGCGCCAGCCGGCGATCCCGGCCGGCCATGTGCTCGATGAGAAAACCGCGCTCGCGCAGCTCGCGTCCTTCGGCGATCAAGACACGCTGACCTGGCTCGGCCACGCCTGCTTTCTGATCCGACTCGATGGCAAGACGATCCTCACCGATCCCTATCTCAGCGCTCACGCATCACCGGTACAGGGCTTCGGCCCCAAGCGCTTTGCCGGCACCGGCATCGCGATCGAACATCTGCCGAAGCTCGATGCGATCCTGCTGTCGCACAATCATTACGACCATCTCGATGCCGTGGCGCTGCGCAAGCTCGCCCGGAACAGCAGCCAGGCTTGCTTCGTCATCCCGCTGGGTCTGAAACCGCTGATCGAAAGCCTGGGCTACACCAACGTCCACGAACTGGACTGGGGCGCTCAGCACGTCGAGAACGGCCTGACCGTCACCGCGGTCCCGGCCGTGCATTTCTCGTCACGCACGCCGTTCGATCGCAATCGCACCCTGTGGTGCGGCTTCGCGCTGGCATCACAGAAGCACCGCGTCTACTTCGCTGGCGATACCGGTTGGGGCGAGGTGTTCGAGCACGCAGGACGGCGCTTCGGCCCCTTCGATACCGCGCTGCTGCCGATCGGCGCCTACGAACCACGGCCGCTGATGCAGGCCGTGCACGCCAATCCCGAAGAAGCGGTGCGCATCGGCAAGGCCATGCAGGCGCAGCGCCTGGTGGCGATGCACTGGGGCACGGTCGCGCTGACCACCGAGCCGGCCTTCGACCCACCACCGCGTTTCCTGGCAGCGGCCAGCCAGTCCGGCTATGCACCGGAGCAAGCTTGGGTCATGAAGATTGGTGAGACTCGGGTGCTGACTGGCAATGGCTGAAGGAATTGAGAGAGGGGAAGCAATCGCCGTAAGGCTCTGAGCAATGAGCCGATTCACACCCGGATAAAGAAAATGACGGACATCAGGCCCCAAGCCCAAGTGTATCGGACCACATTTGAATGAGCGATTCACGAGACATCCACAAGCCAAGGCGAGCTGAATTTTTGAACTGTTCAACCCGGCCCGTTTATCCTTTGATATGGGAATTAGGAAATGACGACAGTGGATTCCACCCTTGATTTTTCCGTGTTACTTGTGCGAGTTCTCGGCTATTGGCCAGAATTCGTTGATGTGGCGCAGTTACGTTTAGATGAAGGCCGCCCTGATTTTTATGTGGTGATTGGCTTAGGCGATCTTGGAGATTCGATAGCCGAAGAACTTGACGGCGAGATTGATGCCGTACTTGTAACTGCTCTCTGTGATGCTCTTGTATCAACTATTCATTCGGCGGCGCTATTCTGTACGAAAATTAATCCCGCCTTGTTACGACCGAGCATGGTGCGCGACAACTTTGAAAAGCGACTGCGTCGAGCCGAAAATAATCCCGATCTCGGATGGAGTGAGGACGATATTTTGCTAATAAAGCGATATTTTTCGGTGAACCCATAGCAATAGAGTTGGCCGCTCGAGTAGGGCGGAAAAGCCGCAGGCGCATCCCGCCTTCGATGCTTGAAATTCAGAACAGCAAGAACCGCGTCAAGGTGAGGCATCGCCCATGAAGTTCATTCCGATTTTCCCCGAGCTTCTACGCAAGGGAGGCTGGGAATTTGACCAGTTGACCGATCGGGCTGGAACGTTGGTTCTGATGCTTGTGGATGCTGGCAATCGCCGAGCAAGGCTATCGTTCGATTCGTACTTTGCTTATCGAAAATTGGACGAAGGTGACGCCCTTCTTACTTTGGTCGAGATTGGAAAGACTGGTGGTACAGGAAGGTATTTCTATCGCGTAGAGGATTCAACGTTTCTCGCATGGTTCAATCAAGAACGCTGCGCTGTCAGCTCAAGTACGCCCTTAATTCACTACGCAATCGCCGCTTCGAACGACATCATCGACGTTCTTGCGATGGACGCCCCCCGCGTAGATGTCGAGTAACTCAAGCCCGTGTAGGGCGGGAAAGCCGCAAGCGCATCCCGCCTTCCGTGGTGATCGGGCGCGGCAGACGGCGGGATGCCGGCCCCAACCGCGGGCCACTTTCCCGCCCTACTCCGGCTTGGCAGGCACATACTGAATCTGAAGCAGGGCCGGCGGCTCAACTCAAGGCGTTTTACCAAGTATCACAAGAACAGTCCCTTCTGCAGGGCTCAGTCGCCATCTTCATTCTCCTGCGCAAGCTGCGACTTGAGATGGTAGGCATCGATGTCAAAGTCGGTGCTGTCCGAGGCCGCGGTCAATACCAAGGGCAGCACGCGCGCGCGCTCCTCCTCGGTCTCGAAGCTTGTGAAGCCGGCCTCAGCCGCCTCGGCGAACAGTTTCTCCGACAGCCGTTTTGCCTTGGCTTCGTAGCTCTCCAGGTCGGGATTGGCACCGGGAGGGATGTTGTCCTCGATCCATGTGTGGACCCACCTCAGGAAGCGATTGCTCATGAAGCCCATCTCCTGCGTCGAGTTCGGCGCCGGTTTCCCGGCCCACGGTGACTGGCCCGATGCTTGGGGTCCGCGTCAGTAAAAGCTTAGCCCTTCTTCTCCGCCAGCCACTTCGTCACCACCGCATCGAGCACCGGCAACGGCAGGGAGCCACTGCCGAGCACCACCTTGTGGAATTCCTTGAGATCGAACTTGTCGCCGAGTTGGGTTTTCGCGCGCTCGCGCAGTTCGAGGATCTTCAGCATGCCGAGCTTGTAGCCGAGCGCCTGGCCGGGCCAGACCAGGTAGCGCTCGATCTCGGCGGTGGCTTCGGCGTCGCCCATGCCGGTCTTGTCGATCAGGTAGGCCAGCGCCTGTTCGCGGCTCCAGCGCTTGGCGTGCATGCCGGTGTCGACCACCAGGCGCACGGCGCGGAATAGCTCGGCCTGCAGGCGGCCGAGGTTGTCGAACGGGTCTTTCTCGTAGCCCAGTTCCCAGGCCAGGCGTTCGCTGTACAGCGCCCAGCCTTCGGCATAGGCATTGAACGGCAGCACGTTGCGGAAGATCGGCACGTCCTTCAGTTCCTGAGCGAGCGCGATCTGGAAGTGATGGCCGGGAATCGCTTCGTGATAGGCGAGCGTGCGCATGCCGGGCTTGTCGATCTCCGACAGCTTGCGCAGGTTGACGAAGAACACGCCGGGCCGCGAGCCATCGAGCGCGCCGGGTTCGTAATAGCCGCCGGGCGCATTGGCTTCCTTGAACGCCGGCACCGCTTTCACTTCGACGCCGAGCTTGGGCCTCGCCTCGAAGTAGGGGCCCAGGCCGGTGTCGATCTCGTTGATGATCTTCTGGAAATCATCGAGGCATTGCTGACGCCCTTCCGGGGTGTCCGGATACAGGAAGCGCGGCTCCTTGCTCAGCGCGACCATGCGCGCGCCGATGCTGCCTTCGGCATAGCCCTCGGCGACCAGCAGCGCGTTCATCTCGGCTTCGATCCGCGTCACTTCGGCGAGGCCGATATCGTGGATCTCGTCCGGCTTCAGATTCGAGGTGGTCTGATCCTTCACCGCCCAGGCGTAGAACTCGTCACCGGCCGGCAGCGCCCAGACGCCGTTGTTCTCGGTGACCGTCGTCGCCAGTGCTTCGAAGTTCTCGATCAAGCGGCCATAGGCCGGATAGACCACGCCCTGGATGATGGTCGCGACCTTGATCAGCGCGTCCTTCTGTTCGGCCTCGCTCATGTCCTTGAGCTTCTTGATCTTCTCCGCCAGGCCGACGTACAGCACGTTCTCCTCAGGGCGCTTGGCGATGAACTCGCGCATCTGGATCAGCGTCTTGTCGACGACGAACTTGGGCGGCTTGATGCCTTTCTCCTGACGAAGCTTCAGGCCTTCGAGCACCTGATCGTAGTAGCGGCCGAACAGATTCAGGCGCGCCATGTAGCTGTCGACATCGGCCTTCGAGTCGATCGGATGCTGGCCGGCCAGGAAGCTCGGCAGCTCGCTCTGCAGACCAGCCGTGGGGTTCAGCGGATAGTTGTAGAGCTGCCAGCGCTCGCCTTCCACCGAGGTGGCGAGGAAGTAGTCGAGGATGTCGAACGACAGCTGCCGGCCGGGATTCAACGCGGCGCGATCATAGGAACGCAAGGTCTGCAGTTCGCTCCTGACGAACGCCGCCTGCTCGGCCTGCGTGGCCGGCGAGACATCGCCGAGACGGCGATCGAAATAGCGGATGCCGAGCGGATGCGGCACCAGGCTGGTGACCAGTTCCGGGTTCTGCAGCGCGAAGCGCACGAACACCCGGTTGTAGAACAGATCGATCGAATAAGGCTTGTACCAGCCGACATTGACGATCCAGACGCCAGCGCCGATCACCAGGATCAGCAGCAGTCCACCGACGATCTTGAAGAACTTCTTCATGGTCCATCGCTCCTTGATTTCACCCACAGCCTTGCGCGGGTTGCCGCGCCGATTTGCACCCGAGTCTCGCAGCAATCGAGCCTTTTGTGGCTTTCTTGGCACGAATCTCGGTTGCCATCTATTCGGTCAGACCCCGTTGGGTCTCAATCGATGGAATACAGGGTTTGGGGGGAAGCACATGAAAGCAGTCATCACAAAAAAGGGACGACGGATCGGTTTTGCATCACTGGCATCGGCACTGATCGGCAGCGTAATCCTGCTCGCTGGCGGTGCAGCGCAGGCGGCAGACGGGCCGGCACAGCGCTTGATCGTCAAGTTCAAGGACTCCGGAAAACTATCCGCCACGCACCAGACGCAGGCCACTGCAGTGGCCAGCCGCATCGGCGCCCGTCGTGGCGTCGCGCTGCAATGGTTGCGGACCACCGGCACCAGCGCCGATGTGCTGCGCATCGGCCGCGCGATCGATGCCAGCGAACTGGCTGCGCTGATCGCCGAGTTCACGGGCGATGCTGCCGTCGAATACGTCGAAGAAGATCGCCTGCTGCAGCCCGCGCTGACGCCGAACGATCCGCGCTACAGCGAGCAATGGGGCTATTACGAGGCGATCGGCGGCATCCGGGCGCCGGCTGCCTGGGACGTGACCACCGGCACCGGCGTGATCGTCGCGGTGATCGATACCGGCTACCGGCCGCATGCCGATCTGGCCGCCAACATCATCGGCGGCTACGACATGATCAGCGACCGCGCGATCGCCAACGACGGCAACCTCAGGGACGCCGACGCCCGTGACCCCGGCGACTGGGTCGGCAACTTCGAATGCGGACTCAATCTCGCCACGCCCAGTTCCTGGCACGGCACCCACGTCTCCGGCACCATCGCGGCGCTGACCAACAACGCGCTCGGTGTCTCCGGCGTCGCCTACGGCGCGAAAGTGCTGCCGGTACGCGGGCTCGGCAAGTGCGGCGGCTACACCTCGGACATCGCCGACGGCATCATCTGGGCCTCCGGCGGCACGGTGCCGGGCGTGCCGGCCAACCCGAACAAGGCCCAGGTCATCAACATGAGCCTGGGCGGCACTGGCGCCTGCGACACCACCACGAAACTCGCGATCGAAGGTGCCAACGCCCGCGGCACCACGGTCGTCGTCGCCGCCGGCAACAGCAATGCCGATGCCAGCAAGTACAGCCCGGCCAGTTGTCCGGGAGCGATTGCCGTCGCCGCGGTCGGCCGCAATGGTGGACGCGCCAGCTATTCCAACTTCGGCAGCGTGGTGGCGATCGCCGCGCCGGGCGGCGACAGCAAGGCCGCCGGCAACGGCGTGCTGTCGACCCTGAACGCCGGCAGCAAAGGGCCGGGCGCGGACGCCTACGCGCTCTATCAGGGCACCAGCATGGCGACGCCGCATGTCGCCGGCGTGGTCGCGCTGCTGTACAGCATCAAGCCGACGATCACGCCCGCCGAAGTGAAGACCGCGCTGACCTCCACCGCGCGCGCGTTCCCGGCCACCTGCTCGGGCTGCGGCGCCGGCATCGTCGATGCAGCCGCGGCGGTCGCCTACGTCCAGGGCGGCATCATCATCGAACCACCGCCGCCACCGCCGCTGTGCCCGACCGGCTTCACGGCCTATCCGGGTGAACTGACGGCGAAGGGCGCGCTCGCCGCGCATCCCGGCGACGCCGGCTTCACGCTGACGGCGGCGACCTTGCTCGATGGCACCCTCGCCGGTCCTGCCGCCAGCAACTTCGATCTCTATCTGCAGCGCAAGAACGGCAGCGCCTGGGTGATCGTCGCGCAGTCGGCCACGGCGGGCACCTCGGCCGAGAGC
>NZ_JAHFRY010000106.1:11442-16398 GCF_023266035.1 Nevskia sp. | reverse complement strand
CGAAACCTGGGCAGCGCTGGCGCAGCTCGGGGTCCGTGATGCGATCGGCGGCGCTACCGCCGGCGGCATCAATCCATCGTTGAAGCTCTACGACTACGTGGTGCCGCACGATTTGATCGACATGAACATCACCCGTCCTCTGGCCATGCCGAAGGAGGCGTACGCGGATCCGGATGCAATCCCGATCCCGCGTTATGTGCCGGCGATGGATCCGCTGCTGCAGAAAATCCTCATCGACGAAACGGCTAAGGCCATTCGCGCCAGCCACGATTACGACGACATCGGCCTGCACGAAAGCGGCGTGGTCATCCAGTCGCGCGGCGGCCGTTTCGAGACCGCCAGCGAAGTGAAGATGATGGGGCAATGGGGCGCTGATCTGGTGACCATGAGCATCGGCACCGAAATGACTTACGCGCGGATGATGGGCATCAACTACGCCGCGCTGGTGTCGATCTCGAACCCGGCCGAAGGTGTCGGCAGCTGGGATTGGGACACCATCAAGGCGGTCTATCCGCGCATCAATCCGCTGAGCCTGCGCATCGTGCTGGCGGCAATTCCGAAGGCTGCTGCGATCGGCGACGAGGTTCCCAGAGTCGGCGATGCCCTGCGTTTCCATCCGGAGATGACCAGCGTTCCGGCTACCGAAAAGAAGACAAAGCCATGAACAAAAGCGCTCTGCTGAGCCTGTTACTGCCGCTGGCACTGATCTGCGGCGGCTGTGCAAAAAAGCCACCGCCACCGATCGAGGTGAAGGTCGTCGTCGTTTCGATGTTCGAGATCGGCACGGACAGCGGCGATACCGCCGGCGAGTTCCAGCTCTGGTACGAGCGCCAGAAGCTGAGTCAGAAGTTTCCGTTCGCCCACCACCACGATCTGTTCTTCAATCCGGAGACCGGCGTGCTCGGCATGGTCACCGGCATGGGCACTGCGAACTCGGCGACCGCGGTGATGGCGCTCGGCCTTGATCCGCGCTTCGATCTGTCCCATGCCTACTGGCTGGTCGCCGGCATCGCCGGTTTCGATCCCGCCGATGCGTCGCTGGGTTCGGCGGCCTGGGCCGAGTATCTGGTCGATGCCGATCTCGCCCATGAGATCGATGCCCGCGAAATGCCGGCGGACTGGCCCACCGGCTATTTCGCGCGCGGCAGCAAGGGCCCGTACATGAAGCCGCATCCGCAGTCCGAAGGCGAGGTGTTCCACCTCAATGGCGCGCTGACCGAATGGGCCTACCAGCTGACCAAGGATGTGCCGCTGGCTGACAGCGAAGCGCTGCAGAAGCGCCGCGCGCTGTATGTCGGCTATCCGAACGCCCAGAAGCCGCCGTTCGTGCTCAAGGGCGACAACCTCGCCGGCATGACTTACTGGCACGGCAAGCTGCTCAACGACTGGGCCAACGGCTGGACCAAGTACTGGACCGACGACAAGGGCGAGTTCGTCTCCTCGGCGATGGAAGACACCGGCAGCTTCCAGTCCCTGACTTACTTGTCGCCGACCGGCAAGGTCGACATGAACCGGGTGATGGTGCTGCGCACGGCCAGCAATTACACGATGCAGTCGCCGGGCATCACCGCTGCCGAAAGCCTGCTCGGCGAGCATGGTGAAGAGGGTTATTCGGGGCTGACAGCCTCGGTGGAAGCGGCTTATCAGGTCGGCTCCAAAGTGGTCGATGAGATCGTCAGCCACTGGGACGTCTACAAGGACAAGGTTCCCGCCGCCCCATGAATCGGCCGCCTGCCAGGGCTGAGGGCGCTGTCGATCCGGTCGACGAGGTCCTGCCGCTGCCGCAGCTGGTGACTTACGGCATCCAGCATGTGCTGGCGTTCTATGCCGGCGCCGTGCTGATTCCGATCATCCTGTCCGGCGCGCTGGGCCTGAGCCACGAACAGCTGATCCACCTGATCAACGCCGATCTGTTCACCTGCGGCATCGCTTCGATCCTGCAGGCGGGCGGCATCGGCAATATCGGTGTGCGGCTGCCGCTGCTGCAGGGCGTCACCTTCACCGCGGTCAGCCCGATGATCGCGATCGGCCTGTCGGCCGGGGGCGGCGTGCCGGGTCTGCTGCTGATCTACGGCAGCGTCATCGTTGCCGGCGCCTGCACCTTCTTTGCCGCGCCGCATTTCGCGCGGTTGCTGCGTTTCTTCCCGCCGGCGGTGACCGGCACGGTGATCCTGATCATCGGCATCGCCTTGCTGCCAGTGGCCGCCAGCGATGTCGTCAACGGTGTCGGCCCGCACCGGATGCAGGACCCGGTCGCATTGAAGAACGTGCTCTACGGGCTGGCGACGCTCGGCGTGATCGTCGCGATCCAGCGCTTCTTCCGCGGCTTCGTGTCGACCATCGCGGTGCTGCTCGGCCTGGTCGCCGGCACCTTGCTGGCCTGGGTCTGCGGCGATGCCCATTTCGATTCCGTGCTGCAAGCGCCGGCCTTCGGCTACACCACGCCGTTCCACTTCGGCCTGCCGACCTTCAACCTGTTCGCGATCCTGTCGATGCTGATCGTCATGCTGATCACCATGATCGAGACCACTGGCGACGTCTATGCCACCGGCGAGATCGTGCAGCGGCGCATCCGGCCGGACGACATCGCCCGTGCCATTCGTGCCGACGGTGCGGCCACGTTTCTCGGCGGCATCCTCAACTCGTTCCCTTACACCTGCTTTGCCGAGAACGTCGGCCTGGTTCGCCTCACCCAGATCAAGAGCCGCTGGGTCGTGGTCGCCGCCGGTGTGGTGATGCTGATGCTCGGTTCGATGCCGAAGGCGGCGGCCGTGGTGGCGGCGATCCCGCATCCGGTGCTCGGCGGCGCGGCCCTGGCGATGTTCGCGGCCGTCGCCGTGGTCGGCATCCAGACGTTGTCGCGGGTCGATTTCAACGACCATCGCAACATCGTCATCGTCGGCACCAGCCTCGGGCTCGGCATGCTGGTCACCGCCCAGCCGAATCTGGCTGCCGCGTTTCCCGGCTGGGCGCAGACCGTGTTCGGCAGCGGCATCACGCTGGCGGCGATCACCGCCATCCTGCTCAACCTGCTGTTCAATCACGTCGGCCGTGGCGGCCTCAGCCCTGCGGCCGCGGTAGCCGGAAGGCCGGGCGGCCTGATCGGTCTCGATGCCGTCAACGCGATGGATGCGCAAGCCTTCGAGGAGACCTTCGGCGGGCTGGTCGAGAACACGCCCTGGGTGCTCGAACGGGCCTGGGCGATGCGGCCATTCGCCGACACCCTGGCGCTGCGCGCAGCGTTCCAGAACGCATTGATCACTGGCAGCAGCGAGGAGCAGTTGCAGCTGATGAATTCCTTCGCCGATCTCGGCAGTGCTGCCGATGCCCACAATGATTACCGGCTCGATCCCGCCGAAGCCGGTGCCGGTGGCCTCGACGCCGATGCGCGACGCGAAGTGCACGAGATGGCGCAGGCCTATCGCAGCCATTTCGGCTTTCCGCTGATCATCTGTGCACGCGACAGCGAACGCTACCAGCGCACCGTGCTCGAAGGTTGGTCGCGGATGGCCAATGCCCTGGCGGTGGAACGCGCCGCCGGTCTGATCGAGATTGCCCGCATCGCCAACGCCCGCTTCAATGATCTGGTCGCCGATGCCAACCCGATCCAGACGGCGAGGGCGCGGGCCTATCGCAACGCCTGAGCGCGCCATGAATTCCACCAGTTCTGTCCCGCTGATCGACATCGCAGCGCTGATGTCGGGCGATCTCGAAGCCCGCCGCAAGGTCGCCAGCGAGATCGGCGCGGCCTGTCGCGGCATCGGTTTCTTCGCCGTCACCGGCCACGGCATCGCGGTGGCACAGATCACGGCCATGTTCGCCGCCGCGCATGCCTTCTTCGCGCTGCCGCTGGCGGATAAACGCGCGCTGGCGATGAAACTGCACGGCCATAACCGCGGCTACGCCGGTTACGGCGACGAAGCGCTGGACGAACACGCCGCGCCCGATCTCAAGGAGGCCTACAACCTGATCTGGACCGACGGCCAGCAGCGGCCGCCGAATCTGTGGCCCTCGCTGCCGGGCTGGCGCGACATGGCCGAGGCCTACTTCGACGCCGTGCTGGCCGTGGGCCACCACCTGCACCGGGCGTTCGCACTGGATCTCGCATTGCCCGAGCAGCACTTCGCCGACAAGATCGACCAGCCGATGGCGACACTGCGGATGCTGCATTACCCGGGCCAGCGCCCGGATGGCATGGCCGATGGCGAAGTCGGTGCCGGCGCCCATACCGACTACGGCAACCTGACCCTGCTGGCGACCGATGGCGTTGCCGGCCTGCAGGTGCAGCCACGCGGCAGCCGCGAGTGGATCGACGTGCCGGCGCTGCCCGGCGCCTTCGTCTGCAATATCGGCGACTGCCTGATGCGCTGGTCCAACGATGTCTACCTGTCGACCCCGCATCGGGTTCTGCCGCCGCCGGCCGAACGCTATTCGATCGCCTTCTTCCTCGATCCGAATCCGCAAGCGCTGGTCAGCGCGATCCCGAGCTGCGTGCCAGCCGGCAGTGCCGCGAAATATCCGCCGATCCTCGCCTACGACTACCTGCAGTCACGGTTCGCGGCGACCTACGGTGGCTGATCCGATGACCAATCGATGAAGTGGGTCATTCCACTGCTGTTGCTGCTGTTGCTGCTGTTGCTCATGCCCGCTGCCCAGGGCGAATCGACTGAAGACGGCACCATCCGCGTGATCCTGCTCGGCACCGGCGGGCCGGAGCTGACAGCCGATCGCCAAGGCATGGCCACATTGGTCGAGGCCGGTGGGCAGCAACTGTTGTTCGACGCAGGCCGCGGTGTGCTGCAGCGGCTCTACGAATCGCGCGTCAAGGTCACCGGCGTGACCCAGGTCTTCCTCACGCATCTGCACAACGATCACATCGAGGGCTTGCCTTCGCTGTGGATGACGCCCTGGTTCCTGCTCGGACGCGACCGGCCGATGGAGGTCTGGGGGCCTACC
>NZ_JAHFRY010000106.1:0-11432 GCF_023266035.1 Nevskia sp. | reverse complement strand
CTACCGGCACCGCGGCGATGATCGCGGGCATGCGCGCCATGTACCAGTTCGACGTGGCCCATCGCGCCAATGCCTTCAACAAGGTCGAGAACCTCGGCGTCACCGTCACCGAGATCAAGGACGGCGAAATCTATGATCGCGGCGGCGTGAAAGTCCGCGCCTTCTCGGTCTGGCACGACGATGGCAATCCGGCCTATGGCTATCGCGTCGGCTACCAGGGCCGCTCGGTGCTGTTGTCTGGCGACACCACGTACTCGGACAATCTGGTGAAAGCCGGACGCGGCGTCGATCTGATCGTCCACAACGTCGTGGCAATGAGCAAACGTCTCAGCGATGCCGCGGAGATGGGACCGGTGCTCGGCAAGCTGACGACGCCGGAGCAGGCTGCCAAGGTGTTCCAGCAGGACCAGCCTCGTCTGGCCGTGTTCTCCCACATCGTCAAGAAGGAGTTGCCGGGACGCGATGGCGACAAGACGATCCTGCAGCGCGTGCGCAAGGCCGGCTACGACGGCCCGCTGGAAATGGGCTACGACCGCATGGTGATCGAGATCGGCAACTCGATACACGTGCAGGCGCCGGGCAGCACCGACGACCTGCCCGAAGTCGATCGCAAGGCCTCGTACGCGGCACCGTAAGGAGTTTGCCGATGGCACCGAAACAGCTCGTGCAGGAATGGGTCCGCCGATTCAACGCTGCCGACATCGAAGGATTGGCAGCGCTCTACGCCGAGCAGGCGATCAACCATCAAGTGGTGATGGCACCGCTGCATGGTCGCGAGGCGATCCGGCAGATGTTCCAGACCGAATTCGGCCGGGCGCAGATGGTCTGTCTGATCGAGAATCTGTTCGAGGACGGCGAGTGGGCGATCCTGGAATGGCGCGATCCGAACGGCCTGCGCGGCTGCGGCTTCTTCCACGTGCAGCAGGGCAGCATCGTCTTTCAGCGCGGCTACTTCGATCAGCTGTCGTTCTTCCGGTTCAATCAGCTGCCGGTGCCCGAGCGCTATCTCGGTAGCTGAACCCGATACCTGCCGTCGAAATCTCTCTGAAGTCGCCTCAGCCGTTCAACAGCTCAGCGTCGTCCAGACGCGCAGCCTTGATATCGAAGGTGAACATCGGCGCTTGCCCCTCGGAACTGCACAAGCCCACGTGCAGGCAGTCGGCGAATTCGGCCTGTGCTTGTCTGTAGGCGTGTAGCGCTCGTTCGACTGCGGCCTCGGACTGGATCTGCAGTTCACGCGCTTCCAGCAAGGCATTGATGGTCTGCAGGATGGCGCGCTTGTCGAAGCCGTAGCGGGAGCGCAGCACCCATTCCAATTCGAGAAGGACGGTGCAGGGAACGAACAAGCGCTCCTGACGTGCCGTCACTGATCTGAACAGGGCGTCGACCTGATCGGATTGCTGTTGATCATCATCGACCAGCCAACGCACGAGCACGTTGGTATCGAGTCCAGCCATTACCGACGGCCGATGTTCATCTCGTCGATCGCCACTTTTCGACCCTTGCGGGGCGGCTTGAGCATGCCCTTGAGGTCGTTGATCGAGCGGGTCTTGGCGCGCATCACGGTCGTCCCGTCATCGAGCTGGGTGAACACCACTCTTTCACCGACGACCAGGCCGAGCGCTGCGCGGATATCGGCCGGGATGGTGATCTGGCCTTTGCTGCTGAGGGTCGCTTCGGACATGGCGTGATTCCTTACAAGATGCGATTTTGTAAGGATATCACTCCAGGCTTTGAACGCTAATTGCAGCCGACGAAGCGGTCGAAATCCCGCCGGGGCAGGCCAGCGCTAGTCGCGCGGCAGGCACAGCTGGTAGTGCTTGCAGGTGAACGAGTAGCTGACCGGCTTGATCGCTTTCAAGCCATCCAGCCCCTTGCTCTGAAACTGCGCCTTGTAGCGCGCGACACGCGTGTCGTAGTCCTTGAGCAGCTTCTGCTTGACCGGTTCTTCGACGAAGGAATACTTCAGCGAGTTGCGGCCGAGCTGGACGATTTCTTCCCAGGACAGATTGAATTCGCGCACGGCGACGAAGTATTCGTCGGTCATGTTCGAATCCCACATGCCGCGATCGTCGGTCGATAGCGCGACCGGGATGCCGGCGCGCAGATACTCCGGGAACGGGTGCTGCTGGAAGTTCTGCACGTACTCGAGCAGCAGATTGCTGATCAGATTGATCTCGACCATGTACGGCCCATTGCGCATCAGCAGCATGGTGTCCGGATCGGTGATCAGATTGTTGCCGTGACCGATGCGCTCGGCGCCGATCTGCAAGGTGTCGCGCACATGGTGATTCGGCTCGTCGACTTCGCCGGCGTGGATAGCCAGATGGATGTCCGGATACTGCTTGCGCAGTTCGCGCAGCGTCTGCAGGAAGCGCAGCGGATAGCCCTTGTCGTCATCCTCGCGGCCGACCATGTTGACGCCGACCCAGAGGTCGCGATGCTTCGCCGTGAATGCGTACAGGTCTTTCAGATCCTGCTCGGCGCCAGGCAGGAAGCGCAGGATCGACGACTGGAAGCGCACCGTCACACCCGTCGCTTTGGCGTCGGCATCGGCCAGCCGCTGGCGGTAGATCGCCACCGTTTCGTCGTCGCTGAAGACACTGCCATCGGCCTTGAGCTGGCCTTCCGGGCCTTCCTGGGTTTCGAGGTAGGCGAGGCCTTCCTTGCCGAAGGCCTGCATGTTCTGGAACAGGATCTCGGCGACCACATAAGGGTTGCGCCAGAGTTCGTTGAGGCGTTCCCAGTGACGACCGAAGAATTCGTTGCGGCCTTCGTAACTCTTGTCGAGCCGGATGCTGTCGAGCCAGCCCTGCTTCTCGACGGCGGTCAAATCCTGGAAGCGCTTGTACTCGGATTGCTGGCAGGCATCGAGCTGGTCGTAGCTCGATTTCTGCAAGGTACGGAACAGGATCAGATAAGGCGCGAAGCTGTATTCATTGCTGCCGTAGGGCAGGCAGTTGTTGATGCGGATCTTGGTGTAATAGGTGTAGCCGCGCGCCTGCTGGGCGATCGCCGCATCCCACCACCATTCGGACAGGCCGGCGCCGGTCAGATGATTGTGCAGATCACCGCCTTTCGGCAGCGCATAGAGAAAGCGGTACATCTGGTCCGGCGTCGCTTCCGCTTTCAGCTTCTCGAACCAGGGTTCGGCTGCTCGCAGCGGCAGGCTGCAGACGATCAGGCACAGGGTCAGAATCAGTTTCGACATCACCGGATCATTCCTGCGGGAAACACAGCTGATAGCGCTTGCAGGTGAATGAATAGCTCACCGGCTTGACGCTCTTGAGCCCGTTCAAACCGCGGCTCTGGAATTGCGCCTTGTAGCGTTCGACTCTGGTTTCGTAGTCCTTGAGCAGCTTCTGCTTCACCGGCTCCTGCACGAAGGAAAACTTCAGCGAGTTGCGGCCGAGCTGGACGATCTCCTCCCAGGACAGATTGAACTCGCGTACGGCGACGAAATACTCGTCAGTCATGTTCGAATCCCACATGCCGCGATCGTCGGTCGACAAGGCGACCGGGATCCCGGTGCGCAGGTATTCCGGGAACGGATGCTGCTGGAAGTTCTGCACGTATTCGAGCAGCAGATTGCTGATCAGATTGATCTCGACCATGTACGGGCCGTTGCGCATCCGCAGCATGGTTTCCGGATCGCTGATCAGGTTGACGCCATGGCCGATGCGCTCGGCACCGAGCAGCAAAGTGTCGCGAATGTGCTCGTTCGGCTCGTCGACTTCACCGGCATGGATCGACAGATGCACGTCCGGATAATGCTTGCGCAGTTCGCGGAAGGTCGGCAGGAAGCGCAGCGGATAGCCCTTGTCATTGTCCTCGCGGCCAACCAGGTTGATGCCGACATAGAGATCGCGGTGCTGATCGGTGAACGGATACAGCGCCTTCAGCTGATCTTCGGCATCGCCTGCAAAACGCAGCACCGTGGACTGGAAGCGCACTTCGACCCCGGTGGCCTTGGCATCGGACGCCGAGAGCCGCTTGCGGATGATGTCGAGCATCTCGTCCGGCGGGAACGCACTGCCATCCGGCTTGATGTAGCCGAGCGGAGCGTCCTGCAGTTCGAGGTAGACCACGCCTTCCTTGCCGAAGGCCTGCATGTCGCGATAGAGGATGTCGGCGGTGACGTAAGGGTTGCGCCAGAGATCGTTCAGCCGAGCCCAGTGGCCGAAGAATTCGTTGCGGCCTTCGTAATTGCGATCGAGGCGGATGCTGTCCAGCCAGGCGGTCTTCTCGACCGGCGTCAGATCCTGCAGACGCTTGTACTCGGACTTCTGGCAGGCATCGAGCTGGTCGTAGCTCGAGGTCTGCATGTTCACGAATAACAGTAAATAAGGGTGCTGGCCGTACTCGTTGCTGCCGTAGCCGGCGCAATTGTTGATGCGTACCTTGGTGTAGTAGCTGTAGCCGTGCTCGCCCTGCGCGATCGCAGCGTCCCACATCCACTCGGAACGCACGCCGCCAGACAGATGGTTGTGCAGATCGCCGCCCTTCGGCAGCGCATACAGGAAGCGATAGAGCTGCTCCGGCGTGGCCTCGGCCTTGAACTTCTCGAACCAGGGTTCGGCCGCCTGCGTGGCGGAGCCGAACAAAGTGCCGATGGCCAGCAGGGCAGTCGCTAACTTGCGCATGGCGATCTCGGTCAGAGGTACTTGAGCAGATACAGGCTGAAATACGCCGCCTGCCTGGCGGCGATCGGGCCTAGGCGCAGGTAGTCGTCATTCGGCGCTTCCTGGGCGACATTGCTGCCGGCGCGGACGACGATGTAAGGCACGCCCAGCGTTTCGCAGACATGGCCCAGCGGGGCCGATTCCATTTCCATGATGTCGTTGTGGAACTGCGCGCGCAGGATCTCGATGCGCGCCGCGGTGACGCCAAACAGGTCCGATGAAGAGACGACGCCGCGCCGCACCTTGATCTTGTAAGTCGCGTCATTGGCGGTGACTTCCGGGCCTTGGTAAGTCGCGATCGCCTGGTCGGCGAGTTTCAACAGCGCGGGCGAGGGCGAGAAGGCGTTGTCGACTTCGTGGCCGTCGATCGGGCTGTTCATCGGCCGAAAGACCATGTCCTTAGCCGTCAGGCTGCCGTAGTCATGTTCGTGCATGACGGTGGCGACGATGACATCGCCGGTACGCAGATCCAGATTGGTGCGTGCACCGGTGCCGCTCATCAGCACCAGGCGCGGCTTGAACGCGCCGATGAACAGGGTGGTGGTCATCGCCGTGTAGGTCTTGCCGATGCCGGTGATCGCCACCACCACCGGCTTAGCCCCGATATGGCCCTGCCAGTACGGAATGCCCTGCAGGTCCTTCTTCTTCGCGTCCTTCATCGCTTCGACGAAGGGCGGAATTTCCTGCGGCACCGCGCCGAGAATCAGGATGGTGTCGCTGGGCTTGTAGTGCAGCGGCTTGTCGGGCGCATCGAGCGCCTGCGCGGCGCCGGAGAGCAGGGCGAGGACAGCGATCAGCTTGTGTCGGATTTTCATGATGGGCTACTTGGTTTTCTCGGACGCGCCCGGCACATGGTCGGCATAGCTCGGCCATTCGGTGATGAGTTTCTGAACCACGATGTTGCCGACCTGATACGCCGCTTCGAGCGCCGGCACGCCGTTCTCCGGGTATTCGGCCGTGGTGCTCCAGGCCGCTTCCTTGCCCGGCGGCTGCATGCTGTAGTTGCTCGCGGTGCGCAGCACCATCACCCGATCGAGATCGACAAGCTTGTTGCGAGCCAGCCGGCGCAGCGCCGTCAGCGAGCCGCTGTCTTCCATCGCCGACATCATGAAGTTGGCATCCGGACCGGCCTGCAACTGCATCCAGTCGTTGGCCCATTTGGTCAGCAGATCACCGTGGAAATAGGTGCTCGACGACATGGTGTCGCCGATGGTCACGAACGGCGGCTTCACCGCGTTTGGATAGCCCTCGAACTGCTTGCGGAACGCGGCGATGCCCGGACTGTCGGCCACCGGATGATCCTTGGTCAGCGCGTAAGCCCACTCAGTGAGCGCTGCGTTGAGCGGGAAATGGATGGTGTCGACGGTCCAGCCATCGGCCTTGTCGTTCGGCTTCTTGGCGCCGAGCGGCAGCAGGCCGTAGGGCCAGTCCTTCGGGATTTCGCGGGCGTCGATCTCGTAGAGCAGATCGCCATCGACGACATGCCGCGCCCAGGCCGCGGTGCCCAGCGACACATCCTGCGGATCACCGCCGCCGATGCCGGTGATCAGCCAGTAGGCCTTGCTCAGATCGAAGCGCGGGTCGACGCCGAGCGCCATCACCGAGGTCGCGGCATTGGTGATGCCGCCACCGGTGCAGATCGCCAGCAGGCCGGCCTCGTTGACGTAGATCGGGTATTCGCCCATCGGGAACGGCAGTTCGGTGAGCTTCTGGCGCTCGATCCAGAACTGGAATTCACCAGGCTCGTCGCCGGTAGGCTTGCCCTTCTCGAACATGCTGACGACGACCACCTTGACGGGGATCGGTACTGCAACGGCTAGCTTGCTTTCGAGTTTCGAGCAGGCGGCGAGGGTGGCCAGTAGAGCAATGGACAGCAGCAGTCGAAGCGACATGGGAGATCCGGGTTGATTCAAGCGTTGGCGGCGAGGCTCTGATCGAGCAGGCCGAGGTAGTGACTGCGGCGCGCATCGCTGAGCCAGGCGACTTCGAAACTGTTGCGCACCAGCTGGGTGATTTCGGCGGCCTCGAAGCCGGCGTCTTCATGCAGCGCGATCAGGTTCTCGTTCATGTAGCCGCGGAAGTAGGCCGGATCGTCGGAGTTGATCGTCGCCTTCATGCCGAGCGCCAGCATCCTGCGAATCTCGTCGCCGGTGAGGTTCTGCACGACGAAGCGGTTCGACACTGGACAGACCGTCAGGCCGATGCCGCGGCGAGCGATCTCGGTACAGATTTCCGGGTCTTCCAGCGAATTCACGCCGTGATCGATGCGGTCGACGACGATGTCGTCGAGGCACTGGCGGATATGCACCAGCGTGTTCTGCTGGTTGACGTCGCAGTGCATGGTCAGCCGGTAGCCTTCGGCGCGGGCACGCGCGAACACTTCGGCAAACTTGATCGGCGGGTTGTTCTTCTCGTCGGAATCGAGACCAACGCCGATGATCCAGTCCTTATACGGCAGCGAAGACAGCAGGGTCTGCATCGCCGATTCGGCGGACAGCTCGCGCAGGAAGCACATCACCAGCTGCGATTCGACACCCAGCTCGGCGGCGGCCTGCACCTGCGCGCGATGAATGCCCTGGATCACCGTGTCGAAAGCCGCGCCGCGATTGGTGTGCGCCTGCGGATCGAAGAACATCTCGCAGTACAGGACGTTCTGCGAGCGGGTCTTGGCCAGATAGGCCCAGGTCATGTCGAAGAAGTCCTGCTCGGTGAGCAGCACTTCCATCGCCTTGTAATAGATGCTCAGGAACGACGGCAGATCGTGGAAGTTGTAGGCGGCGATCAGCGCTTCCGGGGTGTCATGCCCCAGCGCCACGCCATTGCGCGCCGCCAGCGCGAAGCTCAGTTCTGGCTCCAGCGTGCCTTCGAGATGCACGTGCAGCTCGGCCTTCGGCAGTCGTTCGATGAAGGCGTGCAGCGACGCCGCGGTCTGTTGCGATTGCATGGTGTTTCTCCTTTGCGCCCGAAGCGAATCGGGCTGCAGCGAATCAGCTGCCGCGATACGTGGAATAGCTCCACGGCGAAACCAGCAGCGGCACGTGGTAGTTCTCGGCAGGCGCGGCAATGCCGAAGCTGATGACCGCCACGTCGATGAACGGCGGTGTCGGCATCGGCACATTGCGCGCGCGGTAGTAATCGGCAACGTGGAAGCTCAGCTGATAACGGCCGGCCTTCATCGTGTCGCCTTCCAGCAGCGGGCTCGAGCAGCGACCGTCGCCATTGGTTTCGGTGCTCACCAGCAATTCCGGCAGCGCGGCATCGAGCGAATGAAGCTCGATCTTGACGCCTGCGGCCGGCGTGCCCGCATGCAGGTCCAGCACATGTGTCGTCAGCTTGCCCATGAATATCCGGTGTGGTGAATCCTGCGGAAGTCCCGCTCTCGGGGCTTCTATGGCCCGGCATTCAAGGCAATACACATGCCATTGCCGGGGTTATTTGAGGAAGATTGTCGACAAATTTGCACGGCGATCATGTACAACCCTGTCACCACCGCCGTCTGGATTGGGCGTCTCCAGACGCTATCCTGCAGACCGCCGCCACAGCTTGCTCGCACAGTTCGTGCATGGCCGATCAGCGAACTGCCCCCAGCAGCAACACCACTAGCCACCAGGAAGCATGCAAACGATGACCCACGAGAACAAGCCCGGAAACAACCGCTGGATCGCCACCCTGGCCGGCGCCTGCCTCGCCGCCGTGGCGTTGGTCGCCGATGCGCAGCAGCCGTTGAAAGTGGCCTTCGTCTACATCGGCCCGGTTGGCGATGGCGGCTGGACCTACCAGCATGATCTCGGCCGTCAGGCGCTGGAGAAATCCCTGGGCGCCAAGGTCAAGACCATTCACGTCGAGAACGTGCCGGAAACCGCTGATGCCGAGCGGGTGATCCGGCAGCTGGCAGCCGGCGGCAACGACATGATCTTCACCACCTCGTTCGGCTACATGGAGCCGACCCTGAAGGTCGCCAAGCTGTTCCCGAAGGTGCACTTCGAACACGCCACCGGCTACAAGAGCGCGGCCAATGCGGTCAGCTACGAAGCGCGTTTCTATGAAGGCGCCTACCTGCTCGGCGTCATCGCCGGCAAGATGACCAAGACCAACACGCTCGGTTTCATCGGCTCGTTCCCGATCCCTGAGGTGATCCGCAACATCGACGCCTACACGCTTGGCGCCCGCAGCGTGAACCCGAAGATCAAGACCAAGGTGATCTGGGTCGACACCTGGTATGACCCCGGCAAGGAGCGCCAGGCGGCCGAGACGCTGATCGCCCAGGGCGCCGACATGCTCTGCCAGAACACCGATTCGCCGGCCGCCGTGCAGGTGGCCGAAGAGAAAGGCGTGCACGCCTTCGGCTGGGATTCGGACATGAGCAAGTACGGCCCGCACGCGCACCTGACCGCCAACACCGAAAACTGGGGCGTCTATTACATCGACGAGATCAACAAGCAGCTGGCCGGCACCTGGACCGGCAACCGCAACACCCGCTGGGGCATCAAGGAAGGCCTGGTGGTGCTGTCGCCGCTGAATCCCTCCGTTCCGGCCGATGTCGTCAAGCTGTTCGAGGAACGCAAGAAAGCGATCATCGACGGCACGCTGCTGCCGTTCGCCGGACCGCTCAAGGACAACACCGGCGCGGTCAAGGTCGAAGCCGGCAAGGCGCTGCTCGACGAGCAGCTGCTGTCGATCAAGTGGTATGTCGAAGGCGTGGACGGTTCGATCCCAAAGTGAAGCAGTGGCTAGTGGCCAGTGATCAGTCGTCAGAGAAAAAAAGCATGCTCACGGCTGTTTTCGCTTTTGCGTCACCAGCCACTGACCACTAGCCACTGGACACTGCTTTATGGCCATCCTGTTGCTGCGCGA
Organism: Nevskia sp.; assembly: GCF_023266035.1. Taxonomy (GTDB): domain Bacteria; phylum Pseudomonadota; class Gammaproteobacteria; order Nevskiales; family Nevskiaceae; genus Nevskia. The sequence goes on along the minus strand of NZ_JAHFRY010000106.1, from coordinate 1,896 downwards.
CGCCGATGTCGTCGTCACCATGGACGCTGTACGCCGCGAGATTCGTGGCGGCAGCGTCGTCATCGACGACAACATCATTGCCTGTGTCGGCGACGAAGCCGAAGTCGGCGCCTGGATTGCCGCCGATCCGGCACGCAATCCGACGCGGACCATCAGCCTGCGCGGCTGCGTGCTGCTGCCGGGCTTGATCAACGGCCACCATCATCTGTATCAGACCCTGACTCGTGCGATCGGCACCGGCGGCGGCCTGGTGCTGTTCGACTGGCTGAAGATGCTATACCCGATCTGGGGCCGCATGGACCCGGAAGCGGTGTATGTCAGCGCCAAGATCGGCCTCGCCGAACTGCTGCTGAGCGGTGCGACGACGGTCGCCGATCATCTCTACATGTATCCGAACGGCACGCGCATCGACGACGAGATCGCCGCCGCGCAGGAACTCGGCGTGCGCTTCCATCCGACGCGCGGCTCGATGAGCGTTGGCGAATCGCAGGGTGGTCTGCCTCCGGATCGGCTGGTCGAACGCGAAGACGCGATCCTCGCCGACAGCCTGCGGGCGATCGAAACTTTTCACGATCCCGAGCGCTATTCGATGCTGCGGATTGGCCTGGCGCCGTGCTCGCCGTTCAGCGTCAGCGGCAGTTTGATGCGCGAAAGCGCCCGGCTGGCACGCGCGCATCGCAAGGTTGGCCTGCACACGCACCTCGCCGAAACCGCCGACGAGGATCGCTACTGCGTCGAGAAATTCGGCATGCGGCCGCTCGATTACGCGGAGTCGGTGGAATGGCTAGGCGACGATGTCTGGTTCGCGCACATGGTCCATCCGTCACCGGCCGACATCGCCAAGATGGCGCACAGCTGCAGTGGCATCTGCCACTGCGCGAGCAGCAACATGATCCTGGCCTCCGGCATCGCGCCGGTGCGGGCGATGGTCGATGCCGGGGTTCGGGTCGGCCTCGGGGTCGATGGCTCGGCGAGCAACGACGGCAACCACATGCTCGGCGAAGCGCGGCAGGCGATGCTGCTGCAGCGGGTCGGCTGGCCGGGCTTCGAGTCACGCGCCGATCACTTTTCCGCGCGCGAAGCGCTGGAGCTGGCGACCCTGGGCGGCGCCAGCATGCTCGGCCGCGACGACATCGGCAGCCTGCAGCCGGGCATGGCGGCAGATATGGTCGCGTTCCGGGTCGATGGACTCGAACACGCTGGTGCGCAGGGCGATCCGGTTGCCGCGCTGCTGACCTGCTCACCGGTTCGCGCCTGGACCTCGGTGATCAACGGCCGGGTGGTCGTCGACGACGGCGTGCTGCTCGGTGTCGATCTGCTGCAACTGGTGGCACGACACAATGCCGCGAGTCGGCGGTTGCTGGAGCTTTAGACGTAGCGCGGATGCTCTACTTAAACCTCGGGCCGTACTGGCCAATTGCGAAGTTGCGGTGGCCTATCAATCGCCCCGGTTTCGGTTGCCAGTCAACAGCACATTAGGCAGACTTCGATGTGCGAGTCGAAATCAGGGTACAGGTGCTAGTCATTAATTCCTGATAATTAAAAGGGAGAACTCATGTATTCGATGTTTCGTGTTATTTCGTTGCTTGCTGCTTCCTGCTTTATTGCCGGCTGCTCGTTGACGGCTCCGCAATACACGGCATCGTTGACCAACGTTCAGAAGCTTAAAGACGGCGGTATCTCTACGGCTAAGGTGGGGACTTTTACGTCGAGTAACGAGAAAGAAAATAAAAACCCGATATCACTACGCGGGTCAAGCCTGAATTCACCATATAGGGATTCTCTGATTAACCCCGTTCTGCTGCGATAAAATTCGGGTATCGGAAACAGCAAGGTGACTCAACGCCATGAAGCAGATATCGCTAGCCTCGACGGGGTTTGAGAAGTTCAGCCGGG
>NZ_JAHFRY010000196.1 GCF_023266035.1 Nevskia sp. | reverse complement strand
CCGTCGCACCGAGCTGCGTGCGACTGAGGCCGAGCGTCGCAGATCGGGACAGCGGGGCCAGCACGAGCACTTCGAAACTGACTTCCCGGCGTTGCTCGAGTCCGCGAGGGCGTCATGAAACCCGTGCGCTCGCCGCAGCAAGCGCCGGCTCGTCTCTGCGTGATGCGGGTGCAGGTCGAGCCGGCGCGCGTGTGGTTCCACTGCCCGTGCTGCGAGGCCGCGCTTGAAGGGTTTTACTGCGATCCCCGCGGCCAGATGGACGTCGTCTGCGACGACTGTGGCGAATGCTTCGATATTCCCTTGAGTGCCGGGCTGCAGCTTGTCTAGCGCAGCACTACACCCTGACCGCCTGAGGCGGCCCTTAGCAACAAAGGAGACTTCCATGAGCCTGTGGCTCGACTTCGTCGGTTGTGAGATTCGTTACGTTGAGACGCCCAGCTTCGGGCGCATTCGTGTTGCAGAGGCGGGACCCAAGGACGCGCCCGCGATCCTCTTCCAGCACGGAATCGGGGGCCATCTCGAGGCCTACTCCAAGAACCTCGTGCCGCTGTCGGACGAATTTCGCTGCATCGCCTTCGACTACGTCGGTCATGCGATGTCCGCCCGCAAGCCCATGGAATACACCCCGCCCGTCCTGGCCGAGCAGGTCCACGAACTCATGAACGCGCTGGGGCTGGAACGCGCCCATCTTTCTGGAGAATCGCTCGGCGGCTGGGTCTCGGGCTTCTTCGCAGTGCTCTATCCGGAGCGGACTGGCCGCGTGATGCTCAATACCGGTGCCGGCATTCCCATCGTCAGTGAAAAAGGGCGCGCCGACTTGCTCGACCTGATGGAGCGATCCAAGAAGGCGGCGGGCATGGCGCCCACATTCGACATCGTGAAGCACCGCATCGAGTGGCTGATCCACCCGAAGAATCATCATCTGGTCACCGACGAACTGGTGAACCTGCGCCTGCACTACTACCTGATGGCCGAAGGCCGCGACGTGACGCCGCAGGTCAACCGCATGCTGCCCCGCCATGACGAGTTCCTGCTGCCGCTCGAACAAATTCGCCAGGAAACGCTGCTGCTGTGGACACGAGACAACCCCATCCACGACCTCGAGTGCGCGCAAGCGGCCGTGAAGCGCTTTCCGAATGGACGCTTGTATGTGATGGAGGCCGACGGCGCGCACTGGCCGCAGTACGAGGCGCCCGAGGAGTTCAACCGCGTCGCCCGCGCCTTCTTCGGCGGCCGCCCCTTCTGATCGGGATCCCTGGACCATGGATGCACTCCACTCGTCCCCAGCCCCAACCCACGCGCAAGCAGCCTATTCCCGGTTCACACCTCGATAAGCAAAAGTGCCAGATAAAGTTGCGGAGCGCGATGTCCCCGGCCGACGATGAACCTATCGCTTGTAAGGCCTTCGCGCTTAATGATCAGAGCTGAGATCTGGCTTCGACAATTGCCAGGTCGGGGTAAGCGTATCGCTGGCCAGTGCAGTGGGGAGTTCCGCTTGTTTTTTGAGTTGCCTCTACGGCAGTGAACTTCGGTCAGGCGCAGTCCTTGTAGCCGTACATTTCCGAGTTGATATCGTCCAGATAGATGAGCTCGGCCCGGCACTCCTGCTCCGCTGGATATCGCTGTCGACCCAGAAATTCTGGCGCTTGAGGTCCAAAGCACTACCCGTGGCCAGAACGGCGTTGAACGCAGCATCGACGGCGGCGCGCTCTTTCAGCAGTGGATGCTAACGCGCCGGCGCCAAGGCATACAGCAGGACGATGGAGATGACGCAAGCTATCACCCAAGAGGCGAAGAAGATGCGCAAGGCGGTCGGGCCCTGCTTGACCTCCATGAATGTTCCAAGAATCAGATGGGCCTTGATTCCGGCGACGAGCAGGATGGCCCCGACTGCGACGACGGGCTGCCTGAAGAGTTCGGTCGAACTCAGGCCGCAGAGCGTAGCTGCGACGAGAACAGCCCAAGTGATGTGCAAGCGTCGAGGGGCGACTCCTGCAGGCATCATTTCACTCGCCCCAGAAGATAGAGCAACGGAAAAAGAAACACCCAGAGCAGATCGATCAGGTGCCAGAAAATGCCGCCCGAGACGGCCCAGCCCATCAGTTCCGGATCCACAGCCTGGCTTTTCCTGGCACGAGCCAGGAGCACGAGCAGGACGATCATGCCCGCCAAGTAATGAACGAAATGGATCCCTGTGAGGCAGAAGTAGTATCCGAAGAAATCGTTCGTCTGAGGGGTGATCCCACCGGCCAGCTTCGTTATGTACTCGATCAGCTTGAGCACCGCGAATGCTGATCCGACCAAGATGCCACCCAGCAAACCCGCGCGCAGCCGGCGTAGATCGCCGCGCCGTCCTGCAGCCACCGCAAGCGCGACGAGCCAACTGCTGGTGATCAGGATCAGCGTATTGGTGAGCCCTAGGCGCACATCGAGCAAACGCGACGAAGCATCGAAGAGAGCAGGCTGTGCAAGACGCTCCGCCATGAAGACGGCGAAGAACACGGCAAAGCTGGCGGAGTCGAGGACGATGAAGGTCCAGATGGCCGGAGGGTCGGCTGAGGTGTCGCCCTCGCCTTTCAGCTCATCGACTGCCGCCGGGTTTCCTCGTGTCGATGACATCGCTCAGGAAGCCGGGTGTGAGGCCGCGTGCTCCGCTTCTAGTCGCGTGATCGCCCTGAGCACGAAGACGCTCGTGAGCAGCATGAACAAGAAGAACAGGTTGAATTCGACCCAGAAGTTCACGGCACCGCTTCGCGAGAAAGCACCGGCTTTGAAGAAGGGCATCAAGGCGAACAATGCGAACGAGCCCGCCAGATAGAGAGCCATCCATCCCAACCATTTCGGAAACACTGGCATGCGACGACGATCGCCCAGCACGCATACGCCGAAGGCTGCGAACTGCACCATTGTGACAGGCACCGTCATGTCGAACAGCATCCAGCCCAGGTCATATAGTAACTGCAGCGTTTCCGGCGCCGTCGACTCTGCACGGAACGTCGCCGTCAACCAGATGCCGGGCGGGATCATGAAGAACAGCGTGGTGAGCCCCGCGCCCCACATCTGGAGAGTCGAGAGCACGTTGTTGTGGCGCTCGATCGACTCCATGACCTTGCTGATAGCCAACCCCCAGACCATGTAGAGCACGCCTCCCATGATCATCCCCACCATGCCCACGCGGATTAGGTGCGCCTTAGCCCGAAAAGCCTCGGCAAACGCATTGACCTCCATCGCTGCCGAATATGGTGGGATGTTCTGACCCAGAGCGGCCCAGAAGACCACAGCGATGACCAGGACCAAGGGTCCCGCCCAAGCGCAGACCCGGACGTACTGGTAGGGGTTGGAAGACGAAAGCGTAGCCAAGTTCATGGTCAGGTCAGGTCAGGTCAGGAGTACGACGTGAGCCGCGTCCACGGGGAGCACGGCGCCATTGATGTAGGAAGAAGCCCCGCTGGCGAGGAGCAGCAGCGCGCCATCGAGTTCCTCCACCTTGCCCGCGCGCTTGGGCGGCAGGCCTGCTTGAATAGCCTTTCCCGCGTTCGTTGCGAACACATCGGCCGACATCTCGGTGTGGAAATAGCCTGGCGCAATCGCGTTGCAGCGAATTCCATGATCAAGCAGGTCGGCTGCGGTCTGCTTGGTTAGGTGATTGAGGGCCGCCTTGACGCAGCCGTAAGGCGTGAGTCCCCGCATCACCCCCATCCCGGTGATGGAACTGATGTTGACGATGACGCCCGGCGTCTTCGCTTCGATGAGCCGCCGGCTGAACGCTTGCGTCATCCGCAGGGTGCCCGTCATGTTGACGTTGATCAGGTTTTGCCAGCTTTCTTCGTCGATCGTCGGAATGGTCTCGAAGCTGAGCTGGCCGGCGTTATTGATCAGTACGTCGATCAGACCAAAAGCTTTCGTTGCCGCCTCGAACCCTTCGATCACGCTTCGGCGATCGGCGATGTCGATCTGCACAGCCGCCGCTTGTCCGCCGTCTCGCCGGATTTCTGCGGCCAACTTTTCGATCCGCTCGGTGCGACGCGACACGCAGATCACCTTGGCACCGGCTTTCGCCAGAGTGCGTGCGAAACGATCGCCCATGCCAGACGCGGCCCCCGTGACGAGCGCCACGCGCCCTTTCATCGAAAACAGTTCGTCAATGTCGCTCATCGATATATCTCCTCTAATCGTTCTATTCGATGCCGCGACGGGTGACGGAATCGGCGCGGGCGCGCAGCGCTGCCTGCCGCTGTTCTGCGCTCACCGTCGGCGTCGACGCAGGCAGGTGTTGTCGAAGCTCGGACACCTTGATCCGCTTGATGGCCGGGATCGGCGTGGTTGGCGCGCGGAAGTAGCGGATGGCGATCAGGCCGCGCTCATGGCCGCCCGCGTCCAGCCAGTTCGGGACGCCGGGATCTTGATGCGACAACACCGCGCGGAAGACCCCATCGTTGTCGATGTGCGCCTGATGCCCGTTCAACGATGTCTGACGCAGATGCCAGTCCCGCGCCTCCCAGAAGTGGCTGCTGAGCTGGATGCTCCAGTACGGCGCCTCCGGCAGCTTCACCTCGAGAACCAGAGCTTCGTCCGGCGCGCAGCGATACGTGCCCTTGCCGTACTTCAGATCCTTCCAGCCAAACGCGATCGAGTCGAAAACGAGCGCGTTCTCCGTCGCCTGGTGATAGGAGCGCGCTACTTGCGCGCAGAGGTCAGGAACGTAGCGCAGCCAGTCGACGAAGAGCTGGCTGCGCTCTGCTATCTCCGCGGTCGTCAGGTGAGGCGGCGGATAGTGGGCACCTTCGCAGCGGATCTTCAAACGGGCCGATTCTTCCGTATTCCAGTCGTAGTAATACTGGCGGAATACGATGTCGGCGGGCCCTTCCGGCAGCCGGATCCAGTTGCCCGGCTGCTCTTCGCGGCTCAGCACGATCTCGATTTGGTTGTTGGCGTTGACCTCGAAATCCCAGCGGCGGTCGAACAGCTCCCACTGCGCCAGGCGTGCGATGCGTCCCCTGCGCACTTCGATATCGAAGATGTGTGCCGACCCTTTGTCGCCCGTAATCCGGTACACGTGATCGCCGTGTACTGCCGCCCATTGGTAGTTGCAATCGGTGGCCGGCAGCCCCCAATGGATACGGGTGGACAGAAAGTGAAAGAACTTCGGGTGTTGCGGCGATGCCATATCGAGAGTCATCGGCATGGCGCCCGCAAGGAGGCGTGTCAGATATCGCACTCCTTCGGCGCGTGTGAGATCGTCTTGAATCAGCGGGTCGTCCCAGACCACGCGCTCCAGCGCCCCGATGGCGCGGGTCATTTCGCGCCAGATCTGCGAGTTGCCGAAGCCAAGGCCGGAAAGGGAAATCACAGATGGGTCGATCGTGATTGAGGTGCTCATCACAGGTATTCGGAGAAGGTCTTGCAGTATTCGGAGAACCGATCGTCAATCGCAGCCAGACTCAGGCCATGGCTTTCGGCGTTGTAGTCGTAACTCCCGAAATGATGCTCGGGGCGGCTTCTTTCGTGCTCGCGGAATGCGGCAATCGCTTCCGGCGTCAGGGGCCGTCCCGCCTTGGCGTAGATCCGTTCGACGACTCCGACGACATCCTTTCTGATTTCGTCGAAGCGCAGATCCAGGACGGCATCTTTAGGATGCTGTCGGCGTATCTCCAGATAACGATCCAGTTGATCCGCCCAGTAGCGCAACATGTCATGGCCGACCTCGACCGGATCGACGTGATCGCTGCCGATCCTTCGCCCCGCGCTGATCAGGGCGGCGAACGACGGAATTACTTGCCGCGGGTCTCGGTGGCAATGGACGATCGTGGCGTCCGGAAACGTCTCCATCATCGTCGGCATGTC
>NZ_JAHFRY010000195.1:1467-5846 GCF_023266035.1 Nevskia sp. | reverse complement strand
CACATGCTCGGCATCTCGTCGATCACCGGTGCGATCAACGTCGTGGTCACGATCATGAACATGCGCGCGCCGGGCATGACTCTGCTGAAGATGCCGCTGTTCGTCTGGACCTGGCTGATCACTGCCTATCTGCTGATCGCGGTCATGCCGGTGCTGGCCGGCGCGGTGACCATGCTGCTGACCGACAAGTATTTCGGCACCAGCTTCTTCAATGCTGCTGGCGGCGGCGACCCGGTGATGTTCGAACACATCTTCTGGTTCTTCGGCCACCCGGAGGTCTACATCATGATCCTCCCGGCGTTCGGCATCGTCTCGACGATCATCCCGACGTTCGCCCGCAAGCGTCTGTTCGGCTATGACTCGATGGTCTATGCCGTTGCGTCGATCGCCTTCCTGTCGTTCATCGTCTGGGCGCACCACATGTTCACCGTCGGCATTCCGCTGGCTGGCGAACTGTTCTTCATGTTCTCGACGATGCTGATCGCAGTGCCGACCGGCGTGAAGGTGTTCAACTGGCTGGCGACGATGTGGCGCGGCTCGATGACCTACGAAACCCCGATGCTGTTCGCGATCGGCTTCGTGTTCCTGTTCACCATCGGCGGTTTCTCGGGAATCATGCTGGCGTTGGCGCCGGTCGATTTCCAGTACCACAACAGCTACTTCGTGGTCGCCCACTTCCACTACGTGCTGGTGCCGGGTGCGATCTTCTCGATCATTGCCGCCATTTACTACTGGATCCCGAAGTGGACTGGCGTGATGTACAACGAGAAGCTCGGCAAGCTGCATTTCTGGCTGAGCGCGATCTTCATCAACGTCACCTTCTTCCCGCAGCATTTCGTCGGTCTGGCCGGCATGCCGCGCCGCATCCCGGATTACGCAGTGCAGTTCACCGACTTCAACGTGATCTCGACCTACGGCGCGTTCCTGTACTTCATCGCGCAGTTCATCATGATCTACAACTTCCTTCGCTGCGCCATCTGGCGCAAGGGCATGGTCCCGGCGACGGCGCAGGTCTGGGAAGGCGCGCATGGTCTGGAATGGACGGTGCCGTCGCCGGCGCCGTACCACACCTTCGAAGATCCGCCGCACGTTGGCGACGAGCCGGCCGCCGCACACTGATTGACCTGAGCAGATCTGGACAACGATGACGACGATGGTCAAGCCTGCCGAACAGCCGACCCGACGCCGCAACTGGCGTCTGGCGGTGCTGCTGGCCCTCGTCGCCGTCGGTTTCTATGTCGGTTTCTTCATCGCCGTCAGCAACCGCGGTTGATGATGATTCGATGAAGAAGCCGGTCATCAGCAACAGCCGAGGCCTCTGGAAACTGCTGGTCGTGGTCGCCGGCATGTTCTGCTTCGGCTTCGTGCTGGTGCCGATGTACAACGCGATCTGCCAGCTGGTGAACCTCAATGGCAAGGACAGCGCGATGCTGGTCTCGGCCAAGGATGTCGTCGAGCGCGAAGATGCGACGCGCACGGTGAAGGTCGAGTTCGTGACGACCGTCAACGGTGGTCGCGTGTTCAGCTTCCGCGCCGAGCAGCCGTCGGTCCAGGTGCATCCGGGCAAGCTGTACACAGTCGATTTCGTGGCACGCAACGAGCGGGACGAAGCGGTGATCGGTCAGGCAGTGCCGAGTGTTGCGCCGTGGAATGCGGCCCGGCATCTGCGCAAGACCGAATGCTTCTGCTTCAGTCAGCAGCCGTTCGCGGCGAATGAAGAGAAGCGCATGCCGGTCCGTTTCATGCTGGATCCGGAATTGCCGGCCGATGTCGAGGTGGTGACTCTGTCGTACACGTTCTTCGATGCCACCGCATTGGCGGCCGGCAGGGTCGAAGAGGTGCAGAAACAAGCCGTAGCCGTACCGAAAAGCTAGCCGTACCGCCATTCAAAGCAGATTCAAAGCAGACAGATAAGGAACCCGTCATGGCAACCCATGCCGCAGCAAGCGAGTCCAGCCACCGTCGTTATTTCGTCCCGGAGCCGAGCGTCTGGCCGTTCCTGTTGACGATCGCGCTCGGCACGATCCTGTACAGCGTCAGCATGTACCTCGAAGAGCGTCACCCGGGGCCGATTCCGTTCGTGCTCGGCGGCGCGCTGTTCGTCTACATCGTGTTCACCTGGTTCCGCGGCGTTGCCAAGGAAAGTGAAACCGGTCAGTACAGCGAGCAGGTCGACCGTACCTATCGTCTCGGCATGAGCTGGTTCATCTTCTCGGAAGTGATGTTCTTCTCGGCGTTCTTCGGCTCGCTGTACTACGCCCGCGAACTGTCGGTGCCGTGGCTGTCGGGCGAAGGTGCCCGCGTCAGCACCAACGAGTTCCTGTGGCCGGCCTTCGAGAACATCTGGCCGACCAACGGCCCGGCCGCCATCGGTGGTGAGTTCAAGACTATCTCGCCGTGGCATCTGCCGCTGATCAACACGCTGCTGCTGCTGACCTCGTCGGTGACCATCACCTTCGCGCACCACGCGCTGAAGGAAGGCCATCGCAAGGCAACCATCCTGTGGATGTGGGCGACCATCGCGCTCGGCGCCACCTTCCTGTACTTCCAGGTCACCGAGTACATCGAGGCCTATCACGAGTTGAACCTGACGCTGCACTCCGGCATCTACGGTTCGACGTTCTTCATGCTCACCGGCTTCCACGGCATGCACGTGACTCTGGGCACGATCATGATGATCTCGGTCACCGGTCGCCTGATGGCCGGCCACTTCAAACCGGAAAGCCACTTCGGCTTCGAAGGCGTGGCCTGGTATTGGCACTTCGTGGACGTGGTTTGGGTCGGCCTGTTCATCTTCGTCTACATCTTGTAAGCCAGACATCAGATGGCCAACGGCACGCGGACTCGTACGAGAGTCCGCGTGCTTTGTTTTTTTGGGCCTGCTTGCTTGGCCGCTGAACCGCCGGGATTTTTGAGGCTTGCGGCCGGGTGGCCGTCCTTGGCGCAGCGGCGTCCTTCTCGGACTGCCCCGGCCCGGCCATCCCTGGCCGGGCGTTGACGCCTTAGGACAGTTGTCCTAAGGCGTCAACCCATGCGGATGAATCCAGCCCATCATCGTCGCCACCAGCAGGAACACGATCAACGCCACCTGCAGGCCGACTCTCATGGACAGCGCCCGCACCGTGCGTTTGCTCTTGCTGGAATCCTTCAGCATGAAGAACAGTGCCGAGAACAGCGATACGACGATGGCGATCAGCAGCACGGCGATAATCAGCTTGGCGAGCATGGCAAGGTCTGGAAAGGGATTGCCGGAATGGTAAGGCGCGGCGCGCAGCTTCGATACCGAGCCGGCCAGCCATGAGCTCGCGCTGGAGCTTCCGCCCGCCTTGGTGGGCGATTCTCGGCACCGTGCTCGGCTGTGCGCTGACCATCCGGCTCGGCCTCTGGCAGTGGCATCGCGGCCTGGCGCGGGAAGCGCTCGATGCTCAATACCTGAGCGCTGGCGCACAGCCCCCGGAAGCTTTGCGCATTGATAGTGCAGTGCCGGACGGCGCCGACGCCGTACTGGCCACAGCGTCCGGTGAATACGACGGCACCCGACAGATTCTGCTCGACAACCAGGTCCATGACCGCACGCCCGGTTATCAGGTGCTGACGCCGATCCGGCTGGAGTCGGGCGGCATCGCGCTGATCAATCGGGGCTGGCTGCCGCAGAATCCGGATCGTCGCGTGCTGCCGCAGTTGCCGGTGCCCACGGGGGCGGTGACGCTCAGCGGCCTTTGGCGTTCGCTGCCGCAACCGGCGCTGCGGCTGAAGACCGATAATTGCGCCGGCGCCGATCAGCCTTGGCCGCGCATCGTCGAATATCCGACCTCCGACGATCTGCGTTGCCTGTACGGTGCCGACACGGCCGCCGGCATGCTGCTGCTGGCGCCGGAAGCGCCGGACGGCTATCTGCGCGAATGGTCGCAGGGCGATCGTCGCTTTCCGCCACAACGCCATTACGGTTATGCCGCGCAGTGGTTCGCGTTTGCCGCGACCCTGCTGGTGATTTTCCTCAAGCTCAACCTGAAACGACGTCCATGAATCCGCAAGCCGCAAAACTGCGCCGATCCCGTCTGACCCTTGTGCTGCTCGGCGCCCTGTTCATCGGGCCTCTGATCGCCGCCTGGGTGCTCTACAGCAACGGCATGCGGCCGACGCTGACCACCAATTATGGCGAGCTGGTGCTGCCGACCCAGCCGCTGCCGAAGCTCGAACTTCGCAATGTCGGTGGCGAGCCGCTGCCGGAACTGCTGACCGGCCGCTGGAGCCTCGTCCAGCTCGGCACCGCGACTTGCGACGCCGCCTGCAGCGATCGTCTGGTGCTGGGCCGCCAGACGCGTCTTGCACTCGGTGCCGCGGGTATCAACAAGGACCGTCTGCAACTCGTCTACATC
>NZ_JAHFRY010000195.1:0-1457 GCF_023266035.1 Nevskia sp. | reverse complement strand
CCCGATGCGGTGGCCGCCACTGCCGCAGCCGCGCAGCTGAGCGAGATACACAAGATCCTGCACATCGTTGCCGACGTCGGCCCTGCCGGTCAGCGTGCCGAGGACGTGTTCAAACCGAGCGACCCTCTGGCGCTGTATCTGATCGATCCGAACGGCAACTGGTTGATGGTCTACAAGGATCAGGCCGATGCCGACAAGCTGCAGCGCGGCTTGCTGGACGATCTGAAGAAGCTGCTGAAGCTGTCGTCGATTGGGTGAAACCTTCTGCGAGCACCGCGCGCAGAAGGTTTCACGCCCGGCCACGGATGGCCGGGCCGGGGCCGTCGAACCAAGGCAATGCTGCGGCATGGATGCCGTGAAATCGCAGGATCATCACAGTAGTAAAATGCGCGGCTCGAAACACGACACCCCATGCTCCAGACCTTCAACCGCCTGAACCTGCTGACCCTGGTTCTCACCTTCTGCCTGATCGTGCTCGGTGCTTATGTGCGCCTGTCGAACGCCGGCCTCGGCTGCCCGGACTGGCCGGGCTGCTATGGCCACATCGGCGTGCCGGATGCCGCGCATGAAGTGGCTGCCGCCGAAGCCGCGTATCCGGATCGGCCCGTGCAGGCACCGAAAGCCTGGAAGGAGATGGTCCATCGCTATCTCGCCGGCATCGTCGGCTTGCTGATCGGGGCGCTGGCCGTGCTCGCCTGGCGTGATCGCGCCCGACATCTGCCACGTGGCCTGGCGACGGCTGCCGTCGGCGTGGTGCTGGTGCAGATCGTCTTCGGGGCGCTGACCGTCACCCTGAAGGTCAAGCCGATCATCGTCACCACCCATCTGCTGCTGGGTCTGACGACTTTGTCGCTGGTGTTCTGGATGTGGCTGGGTAGACGGGCACCGTCCGATGAACCTCAGGTCGCTCCGCTGCGCGCCGCCCTGCTGAAGCCGCTGTCGATCGCCGCGCTGCTGCTGCTCTGTTGCCAGATCTTTCTCGGCGGCTGGACCAGCACTAACTACGCCGCGCTGGCCTGTCCGGACTTTCCGGCCTGTCACGGCAGCTTTGCGCCGAAGGGCGAACTCGGTGTGGCCTTCAAGCTGTGGCACGGCCTCGGCATCGATTACGAAGGCGGCATTCTCGATGTCGCCGCCCGTGCGACGATCCATCTCGTGCATCGCTACGGGGCACTGATCTTGAGTCTGGTGTTGATCGGCATCGCCGCCTATCTGCTGAGCCTGAAGCGGGCGCCCTACCGGCAACTGGCGCTGACGTTGCTGGGTGCGCTGGCGCTGCAGGTGTTTATCGGTATCGGGCTGATCCATCTGCAGCTGCCGCTATGGCTGGCCGATGCCCACAACGCCGGTGCGCCGCTGCTGTTGCTGGCGGTGATGGCACTGAATCATGAGGTTTGGCACGGAGGTCTGGCACGGTGCCCCGCCTCGTCCAGCGAAGATCTTGAGTCCCGAGCCGA
>NZ_JAHFRY010000194.1 GCF_023266035.1 Nevskia sp. | reverse complement strand
GCGGATCAGCGCACTCTGAGCTTTGTCACTCGCCCAAGCTCTCGGCCGGGCGAGTGACGAAGCTCAGAGTGCGCTGATCCGCGCTTCCTGCTCGGAAAGCGTCGCCAGTTCTGCCTTCTGCTGAGCGACTCTCGCCCGCTCCTTGTCGATCACCGCGGCCGGTGCGCCGTTGACGAACTTGTCGCTGGCCAGCCGCGCCTCGTTCATCTTCAGATCGTTCTCGAGCTTGGCCTTCAGCTTGGCCAGACGCGCGAGTTCCGCAGCCTTGTCGATCAGCCCGGCCATCGGCACCAGGATCTTCATGCTGCCGAGCAGCGCGGTGGCCGACTGCGGCGCTTCATCGGCCGCGCCCAGCACGCGAATCGATTCCAGGCGCGCCAGGAAGCTGACCGAACTCTCGAAGCGCGCGATGCGCTCGGCATCCGCTGCGCTGGTGTTCTGGATCAGCACCGGCACCGGCTTGCCCGGCGGGATGTCCATCTCGCCGCGAATCTGGCGGACGCCGAGCATGAAGCCCTTGAGCCATTCGACATCGGCCTCGGCGGCTTCGTCGATGCGCTCCGGGTTGGCGACCGGATACGGCTCCAGCATGATCGTCTTGCCGGTCTTCTGAGCCAGCGGCGCGACCTTCTGCCAGATCTCTTCGGTGATGAACGGCATGATCGGATGCAGCAGGCGCAGCCAGACTTCGAGCACCCGCACCAAGGTGCGGCGGGCACCGCGCTTGGCCAGTTCGTCACTGCCCTGCATCACCGGCTTGGTCAGTTCCAGATACCAGTCGCAGTACTCGTTCCAGATGAACTGATAGAGGCTCGCCGCGAGCAGATCGAAGCGATAGGCCTCGAAGTGCGCAGCAGCTTCGGCTTCGAGTTTCTGCAGCCTGGAGATGATCCAGCGGTCAGCAGTTGAAAGCGTCACTTCACCATCGAGCGAGACCGCGGCAGTCGCCTCGCCGGTCTCGGCGTCGAGCGCGCCGACATTGATCAGCACGAAGCGCGAGGCGTTCCAGATCTTGTTGCAGAAGTTGCGATAACCCTCGGCACGCGCAGCGTCGAAACGCACGTCGCGGCCATTGGTCGCGAGTGCTGCGAAAGTGAAGCGCAGCGCGTCGACACCGACCGCTTCGATGCCCTTCGGATAATCCTTGCGCGTCTTGGCTTCGATCTTCGGCGCCGTCGCCGGGTTCATCAGGCCGGTGGTGCGCTTGGCGATCAGCGCATCGAGCGTGATGCCATCGACGACGTCGAGCGGGTCAAGGACATTGCCCTTCGACTTCGACATCTTGTTGCCTTCCGGATCGCGCACCAGGCCGGTGATGAATACGTCCTTGAACGGCACGTCCTGCTGGAAGTACTGGCCCATCATCACCATCCGGGCGACCCAGAAAAAGATGATGTCGAAGCCGGTGACCAGAACGCTGCTCGGGTAGTACTTCTTCAGCGACTCGGTGTTCTCAGGCCAGCCGAGGGTGGCCATCGGCCAGATGTCGGACGAGAACCAGGTGTCGAACACGTCTTCGTCCTGCTTCAGCGGAACGCTCGCAGCCAGGCCGTGCTTCGCCCGCACTTCGGCTTCATCGCGGCCGACATAAACCTGCCCGGCACCGTCATACCAGGCCGGAATGCGATGCCCCCACCACAGCTGGCGCGAGATGCACCAGTCCTGGATGTTGTTCAGCCAGTGGAAGTACGTGGTCTTCCAGTTGTCCGGCACGAAGCGGATGCGGCCGGACTCCACCGCGTCGATCGCCGGCTTGGTGATCGCCCGCAAGCCGCCGTTGCCGGGCTGGCCGTCATGGCGCGTTTCGCGGATCAGATCGACGAACCACTGATCTGTGAGGTAAGGCTCCAGCACCGCACCGCTGCGATCGCCGCGCGGCACTTTCAGCTTGTGGTCGACGATCTTGTCGACGAGGCCGCGCGGATAGACCGGCTTGCCTTCTTCGGTGCTGGTGATCGGCGCGGACGCCGTGCTGTCGGCCAGGGCTTCGAGATCGGCGACGACCTTCTTGCGGGCCAGGACACGGTCGAGGCCCCGATAAGGCTCGGGCACGTCATCGTTGATCGCCGCCGCCTTGGTCAGCACATTGATCAAGGGCAGCTTGTGCCGCTGCCCCAGCGCGTAATCGTTGAAATCATGCGCCGGCGTGATCTTCACGCAGCCGGTGCCGAACGCCGGGTCGACGTAGTCGTCGGCGACGATCGGAATCTCGCGATTGCACAGCGGCAGCATCACGGTCTTGCCGACCAGATGCTGGTAGCGCTCGTCTTCCGGATGCACGGCGACGGCGGTATCGCCGAGCATGGTTTCCGGGCGCGTGGTCGCTACCACGATGTAGTTCAGCGTTTCACCTTCGGCGTTGACGTAGGTCGCGCCGTTGGCGAGCGGATAGCGGAAGTGCCAGAGCTTGCCGTTCTCTTCTTCCTGCACCACTTCGAGATCAGAGATCGCGGTCTGCAGCACCGGGTCCCAGTTGACCAGGCGCTTACCGCGGTAGATCAAGCCGTCTTCATGCAGACGCACGAAGTGCTCGACCACCGCCTTCGAGTAGGCCGGGTCCATCGTGAAGGCTTCGCGGCTCCAGTCGACGCTGGAACCCATGCGGCGGATCTGCTGGCTGATGGTGCCGGCGGAGTACTTCTTCCATTCCCAGACCTTGTCGAGAAACTTCTCGCGGCCAAGTTCGGCGCGTGAGGGTTCGCCGGCGAGCTTCAGATTGCGCTCGACGACCATCTGCGTGGCGATGCCGGCGTGATCGGTGCCCGGCTGCCAGAGCGTGTCGAAGCCGGCCATGCGGTGATAGCGGGTCAGCGCGTCCATCACCGTGTGCTGGAACGCGTGACCCATGTGCAGGGTGCCGGTGACGTTCGGCGGCGGGATCATGATCGAGTACGGCTTGCCGCTGCCGCTCGGCTGATAGCAGCCATCGGCTTCCCAGGTCTGGCACCACTGGGCTTCCACGCGGCTGGGGTCGAACGTCTTGTCCATGTCAGGGTCGTCGGGTCTTCGGTGCCGGCTGCGTCGGGCGCAGCGGCACTGGGTCATGAGTAAACGGGAGCGGGATTGTAAGGCTTGGCGTGCGCCGGCCTGAACTGCGTCTTCAGGCCGGCTACTTGAACCGCGTTACCGGTGGTGGCGAAGCCGGCTGGCAGGACGGGCCACGGGTGACCTCGATGCCGGCAACGGTGCCGTCGCGGTCGATCACGGTGACCTGGTCGCGGTTCTCGCAGGCGAAGCTGATCGTGTTCGGGCGCTGTTCGCAGAACAGGAAGCGCTCGCTGCTGTGCTCGGCGCCGCTTTCGTCGGTGTAGTTGCCGGTGCGGCGGCTGCAGGCGAAGCCCAGGCCGGAGAGTTTCGACTGGGCCTGCGCGATGTCCATGCCGTAAGGCAGCGCATCCCGAACGGCCTGGCGCTTGGCCGGCGACGGCGTGGTGCTGAACAGGCTGCAGGCCGGCAGCAGCAGCGCGAGGCTGATCGGCAAGGCGCAGCGGATTGCCACCTGAAAAATGCGGGACATGGTGGCTCTCAGAGATTGTGGGTCGCGAGTTCGTAGCCGCGATCGCGGTAGAACTTGTAGCGCTCACGCGACTTGCTGCGCGCGGACGGATCGGCGTCGACGATTTCCAGCACCCGCTCGAAGCGGCTGAAGAAATCGGGCACGTCGAGCCCGAGGTTGATCATCACGCCGTCATAGCTGGCCGGCGGTTCGCCGGCGCCGATCAGCACGGCCGGCAGCGGTTCTTCGAGGCTCGTGCCCTGGCGTTCATGAGCGATGAAGCCGCCCTGGCGGAAGCTCCACAGCGCGCTGTCCAGTGCTTCGGCCGCGGCGGCATCCGGCACGTAGGCGTAGACGCGCTTGCCACCCGCGGTGGCCTTGTCGCAGAGCTTGCAGGCGGTCAGCACGTGGCTGGTCGCGGCGGCGAAGTCGTCGGACAGGATGTAGAAATCAATACGCGTCACTTGGGGGTCACGGATAGGCGTCGGCGAAGGGCGCGCAAAGGATACCGGTTCGCCCTGCCCGGCCGGCTCGGCCCGGCGATGCGTCGACCAAAAAAATGGGCGACCCGTTGCCGGATCGCCCATCGCAAGCTTGCTCGACCGTGCCGTCACCGGCTTGGCTGACCGGAGGATCAGCCGTGAAGGCTTCGGGGAAGCCTTCAGTCCGGAGGTGGCCGATCAGTTCGCGTCTTCGAGTTCCTTGATCTGCTGCTCGGCCTTCTCCTTGGTCAGGCCGTACTTCTCCTGGAGCTTGCCGACCAGCACGTCGCGCTTGCCGTTGACCAGGGCTGCATCGTCATCCGTCAATTCGCCCCACTTGGCCTTGATGTTGCCCGTGAGCTGCTTGAGCTTTCCCTTGATGATGTCTTCGTTCATGTGAATTTCCTTTTCGATGGGGGGTTTTATGGGTAGCGGAGCCGAGACTCAGCGGCTGGCAACCTTCAGCGCGTCGGCATCGACCTTCTTGACGCCGCCGGTGCCGCTGGCGATGGCGATGGCGTTCTCGCGCTCGCGCTTGCTGGCCACTTCGCCGCTCAGGATGACCTTGCCGTCCTGGGTGGTGACATTGATCGCTGTGCCCTTGGTCGTCTCGTCGGCGATCAGCGCGGCCTTCAGCTTGGTGGTGATCACCGTGTCGCTGATCGCTTCGCCGGCATCGCTGGCAACGCCTTCGGCGTTCTTGGCGATCGAATCGAGCGCGGTCGGCGCGGCGATGCGGTTGTCGATGCCTTTCACATCCGGCGTGGCGCGGGCCAGTTCTTCAGCTGCGTTCTTGGCATCGCTGCCCTTGGCCGTGCCGCTGAGGGTGACGATGCCGTTATTGGTTTCAACCGAGATATCCGAATCGGAAACCCGGGCATCGCTGCCGAGGCGGCCCTTCACCGAGGCGGTGATCGCGGTATCGGAGATCGCCTTGCCCAGCGTGGCGCTTTCCTTCGGCGCATCAGCAGCCGCGCTATCGGAAACCTGGCCCGGCGGCACCGACTTGCCGCAGGCGGCGAGACCGAAAGTGACGACGACGGCGGCGACAATCAGCGGGTTCGAGTTGCTACGGATATTGAAGTTCATGGGTGTTTTCCTAGAGATGAATTTTTAGAGACTTTTTGAGGGAAGGGGTTTTGAGGCGTTTGCAGCTAAGGCATCAGAGCTTGGCGCGGCGGCCGAAGATCAGAGACACGATGGCCAGCACGATGAAAACCAGGAACAGCACTTTCGCGATGCCGACCGCAGTGCCGGCAATACCGGAGAATCCGAGCAGGGCCGCAATCAATGCGATGACAAAGAAAACGACGGCGTAATGCAGCATGAGAAAACTCCGGTGCGATCGGTCTGGATCAGGCCCGCCTTCTCGATGGCAGTCCCGGCACACCGCCAATCGGCGTGCTGTACCCAATACATCTCATGCTTCGTGCCAGAAATTTATTTGTTATTTTTCAAAAGCTTGTGCTAATCCGCCGGACCATGCTCGGGATGGATTGCAAGATGTCGTCGATCCAAGCGGGCAAAATGCAAGAAATACATTCGGCCACTCGCGAGCTGGATGGCGCTCTTGATCGCGCCAATCGAGGGTGCCGTTGGGGATGGCGAGACCGAGACCGGACGCTCGTCGTCGATGCCGAAGTTGCCCTGCTGAAGACCTTCCGCTGCTGGCTCGAAGACCACGGCCGCATCGTCGCCGGGCAGGACGCGATCCGCATCGAAGTCCGCGGCGAAGGCATGCGCTACCGCCCGCTCAGCCGCATGTTCGAGCCCTTCGTGCAGTCAGGCCGCGTGGCGGGCTGCATCGAGGTCGCCTCGCAGCGCGCCCAAGGCGCGCGCTTCATCGTCAGCCTGCGTGCCGGACGAGGCTCAGGCGATCCG
>NZ_JAHFRY010000242.1 GCF_023266035.1 Nevskia sp. | reverse complement strand
GAGATGGAAATGGACCATGCGGATCGCATCGAGCTTGCCGGCTGCGCGCATCATCTCGACTGCTTCGAGCACCTGCGGCACGGTCAGGCCGAACTTGGATTTCTCGCCGCCGGTGTTCTGCTGCGTCGATTCGGAAACCGCCGACAGTCGCACTCGCAGACCGATGATCGGGGCGACATCGAGCGCCACCGATTCCGCCAATACCAGCGGCAGTTCGGACAACTTCTCGACCACGATATAGACCGTGTGACCGAGCTTGGCGCCGATCAGTGCGCGGCGGATGTAGCCGCGATCCTTGTAGCCATTGCAGACGATGATGCTGCCGGGCGGCGCCAAGCCGAGCACCGCCGCCAGTTCCGGCTTCGAACCGGCTTCGAGGCCGACCCGCTCGCCGCCGTGCTCGACGATCGCTTCGACCACCGAGCCCTGCTGATTGACCTTGATCGGGTACACGGCCGTGTAGTGGCCGCTGTAATGCAGCTCCTTGATGACGTACGCGAAGGCACCCGTCAGCACGTCGACACGATCCTTGAGGATGTCGGTGAAGCGCACCAGCACGGGCAGGTCCAGACCTTCGCGTGGCAGGCGCTCGGCGAGCTCGTGCAGATCGATGGTCACAGCCGAACCCGCACCCTGCGGCCGCACGATCACATGGCCAGCATCGTTGACGTCGAAGTAGCCATCGCCCCATTTGGCGATGTTGTAGAGGTCGACCGAATCGGCGGGGGTCCAGTTGGGCTGCTTCATTCCGTCACTCAAGGCCGTCACTCAATTCAAATACTCCAAACCGTATACTCGCCCGTCATTTCTGGAGCGCGACAAATGTCATTGGATAACACTTGGTTTTCGGAGCCCGTCGATGCGACGGGGACGGCATTTTCGCTGAAACTCGGCGAGCGCGTGCACAGCGAGCAGACGCCGTTCCAGAAGATCGAAATCTTCAAGACCGAAACCTTTGGCTGGCTGATGACCATCGACGGCTGCACGATGGTGTCGACCCGCGACAACTTCCTCTACCACGAGATGATGTCGCACCCGGCGCTGAACTCGCACCCGGCGCCCGAGCACGTGGTGATCGTCGGCGGTGGTGACTGCGGCACCTTGCGCGAAGTGCTCAAGCACCCGGAAGTGAAGACCGCGACCCAGGTCGAGATCGACGAGCGCGTGACGCGCCTGTCCGAGCAGTACTTCCCCGAGCTGTGCATTGCCAACAATGATCCGCGCGCCACGCTGTTCTTCGGCGACGGTCTGGCCTGGATGAAGGACGTGGCGCCGGCCAGCCTCGACGTGATCATCATCGACTCGACCGATCCGGTCGGCCCGGCAGAAGGCCTGTTCGGCGCGAAGTTCTATGTCGACTGCCTGCGCGCCCTGAAGCCGGGCGGCCTGCTGGTGCAGCAGTCGGAATCACCGATCCTGCATCTGCCGCTGATCACCGAGATGCACAAGTTCATGCGCCAGGCCGGCTTCGCCCAGACCCGCCTGATCCACTTCCCGCAGACGATCTATCCGAGCGGCTGGTGGAGCGGTTCGATCGCCCAGAAGACGGCTGGCCCGCTGGCGGCGCGACTCGACGAGCAAGCGATCGAGGCGATGGATTGCCAGTTCTACAACGTCGATACGCACCATGCCGCGTTTGCGCTGCCGACTTTCGTCAAGAAGGCGATTGCCGGCTAATTGAAGTAGCGACGCTCGGCATGGTGCTCGCCGCGCTCGATCTTGCGCGCTGGCTGCGCCGGCGCGGTGATCTCGACGGCGACCCTGCCACGTTTGCGCTGCCGACTTTCGTCAAGTAAGGCGATTGCTGGCTAATCGAAGTAGCGGCGCTCGGCATGGTGCTCGCCGCGCTCGATCTTGCGCGCTGGCTGCGCCGGCGCGGTGATCTCGACGGCGACCCTGCCGCGTTTGCGCTGCCGACTTTCGTCAAGTAAGGCGATTGCTGGATAACGCTGACTAAGGACGCTGCTCAACCTCGATTTTCCTGGCCTTCGGCGCTGACGCCGCCAGCCGCTGCTCGCGATACAAGCTGGCAGCGGCGCCAGCGCTGCAATAGCGCCGAACGTTGCGTTCAGCCGTCTCCACTTCCAGCGCCTGCTGACGGGCCGACAGCAGATAGCTGTTGCCGACCGGATCCCGGCCGTAGACCTTTCGAGCGCCGCGGAACACGGCGGCGCGATCGCGGGCATTGGCGCAATCCCTGGCCACAGCTTCGATGAAGTCGCGCGGGGTTGTGGCTTCGATCTGTTCGGGGACGTTTCGCTCGTTGAGGTACTTCAGGGTCAGCCGCTGCTTGAGGCTGTTCTGGTCGTCGTAGTGCGTGTTGCCCTGGGCATCGACCCACTTGTAGGCGCCGGCCGCATGGGCGATGCCGGCTGTGCCCGCAGCAGTCAACAACAGCACGGCGATGATCGGGAGCGTGGGCAAGGTCGTGCCGTCAGTTTTCGCCGCAGGTACTGCGAACGGCCGCTTCGGTGGTTTCGATCAGTTTCTTGATCTGGGCGTCATCGTAATCACGGGTTTCGCCGAGCGCATTGGTTTCGGTGACCCGGCTGGCGCTGCTGTAGCGCTTGAGCTGCTCGCGTTTACCGGCACAGGCAGCCTCATCGATTGCAGGCCTGTTGGCTCCGCCGTCGAGACCGCTGCTGGTTGGTTTGATCAGGATCGATTTCGCCGGTCCGCGGGCACTATCGCCGTAGTGGACCACGCCGTTGGCGTCTTTCCACTGGTAGACCCGACTTTGGGCCACTGCGGGTATTGCTGTCGACAGAATCAGCAACAGCACTGCCAGCGGGATTTTCAACGACAACGCACGGTGCAGTTTCATGGGACAGCCTCCTGTGGATCTGCAGGCGGCGGTCCGGGACTGGGGGACGCTAGCGTGTCAGACCGCGTCGACGCCCGATTCTCCGGTGCGGATACGAACCGTCTGATTGAGATCGTAGACGAAGATCTTGCCGTCGCCGATCTGTCCGGTCTTCGCGGAACGGGCAATCGCCTCAACGGCCTTGTCGACCTGATCGGGGGTCAGCGCCACTTCCAGCTTGATCTTCGGCAACAGATCGATGGTGTATTCGGCACCGCGATACAACTCGGTATGACCTTTCTGGCGACCGAAGCCGCGCACTTCCGTCACCGTCATTCCTTGAACGCCCGCTTCGGCGAGCGCTTCACGCACGGCGTCGAGGCGAAAGGGCTTGATGATGGCGATCAGCATTTTCATTTTTGGGTTTCTCGTTCCTGAAGCACTGCGCGAGTGTAAAGATTCTTGCTTGTTTGAGTAGTCCGCGCCAAGGACGGCGCGGTCTTGTACAGGATGTACACGCTCATAAAAAAGGCGGACCCGGCGACAGGTCCGCCCAATGACAACTTCCCTTGGAGAACTCGTTTTGCGCCACCTGCCAGCGGATGGTTCCGCTGGCAGGCTTGGGCGCTTACGGCAGAACGCTTACGGGTTGTAGGCCTTCTCGCCGTGCTCGGCGAGATCCAGACCTTCGGCTTCGGCGTCTTCCGAGACGCGGATGCCCATCGTGAACTTCAGGATCAGCAGCGTGACCGTGGAAACCACGGCGCTGAGCACCACGGCGACCAGCACCGCCTTGACCTGAATCATGATCTGGCCCGAGGAGTAGCCCGGCACCAGGTCGACCCAGTTGTTGTAGACGCCGACGCCGCCCTTGGCCGGATCGACGAACACGCCGGTCAGAATGGCGCCGATGATGCCGCCAACGGCATGGACGCCGAAGGCATCGAGTGCATCGTCATAGCCGAGGATCGACTTCAGGTAGGCCACCGCGAAGAAGCAGACCACGCCGGAGACCAGGCCGATGATCAGGCCGCCACCGATGCCGACGAAGCCGCAAGCCGGGGTGATCGCCACCAGACCGGCAATCGCGCCGGAGATGATGCCGAGTAGCGAAGGCTTGCCCTTGAACAGCCATTCCGCGAAGAACCAGGACACGCCGGCAGCAGCCGTGGCGAACGCGGTGTTCGCGAAGGCCAGTACGGCGTAGCCGTTGGCTTCGAGGTTGGAACCGGCGTTGAAGCCGAACCAGCCGAACCACAGCAGGGAGGCACCGATCATGCTCATCACCAGGCTGTGCGGCGCCATCGGCACCTTGCCGTAGCCCGAACGCTTGCCGAGGATGATCGCCGCCACCAGTCCGGCAACACCGGCGTTGATGTGGACGACGGTACCGCCTGCGAAGTCCAGCGCGCCCAGCTGCCACAGGTAGCCCGCGGTGGCGTTGGTGGCGTCGATGACATCGGCGCTCGTGTACGCATCCGGACCCGCCCACCACCAGACCATGTGGGCCATCGGCAGGTAGGACAGCGTGAACCAGATCACCGAGAAGATCAGCACGGCCTTGAACTTCATGCGCTCGGCGTAGGCACCGGCGATCAGGGCCACGGTGATGCAGGCGAAGGTCATCTGGAACACCGCGAACAGCAGTTCCGGAATGACGACACCCTTGGAGAAGGTCGCGGTCGCCGTGAAGAAGCCGTTGGCGTCATAGACGACGCCCTTCAGGAACATCTTGTCGAGCGTGCCGAAGAACGGTCCGGTGCCACTGAAGGCCACCGAGTAGCCGTAGACCACCCAGAGCACGCCGATCAGACAGAAGATCGCGAACGTCTGGGTCATCGTCGACAGCATGTTCTTGGAGCGGACCATGCCGCCGTAGAACAAGGCCAGGCCAGGCAGCGACATCAGCAGCACGAAGGCTGTCGATACCAGCATCCAGGCGATGTTGCCTTCGTTGAATACCGGCGGCTTGGCCGCTTCGGCCGGAGCCGCATCGGCGGCCGGGGCTTCGGTAGCTGCCGCTTCGGTGGCGGCCGGAGCCGCTGCATCAGGAGCTGCGGCTTCGGCCGCAGGTGCCGCAGTCGCTTCAGCAACCGGGGCGGCCGGTGCTGCGGCCTCCTCGGCGAATGCAATGCCGCCCGCAGCCGTCAGGCTGGCGAACAACAGTGCTCGGGAAAGCTTGCCAAGAGAAATCATCGGGGGTCCCCTAAAAGTATTGAGCCGTCGTTCAGAGCGCGTCGCGCCCGGTTTCGCCGGTGCGGATGCGAATGGCCTGGTCGAGCGAAGTCACGAAAACCTTGCCGTCACCGATCTTCCCGGTGTGTGCCGACTTGGTGATCGCTTCGATCGCGGATTCGAGCTTGTCTTCGTCGATGGCGACTTCGATCTTCACTTTCGGAAGGAAATCGACGACGTACTCCGCTCCCCGGTACAACTCGGTATGGCCTTTCTGGCGGCCGAAGCCCTTGACTTCAGTGACGGTGATGCCGGCGACGCCGATCTCCGACAGGGCTTCACGCACCTCGTCAAGCTTGAAAGGCTTGATGATGGCTGTGATCAGTTTCATGCACGCAACTCCTGGTTATCGTCGGCGGCGAACCGCCCTGGCGCTGGTGCAGGCTGGGGTCTGCAAACAGCCGGTCAGGTTTAGCACGGAGCGTGCCATTCACCGGACGACGAACGGCTTTTGCTGCGCGTCGCACGGCATTGATGGCGCCGGCCCATTCGCAGAGGCGTGGTCGGCCCCCAAACGGGCTCCGGGCGCTTGGCCGCTCTTCGTCAACGGTTCGTGAGCCGCCGATGAAAGGTCCATCAATGAGCCTGAATCCGTATAGTCACCACCCGGAATCAATCCCGATCCAGCACCGACCGGACCCGCGCGCCCGATGACACCGACGCTCTTCCAGCTCCTTGCTGCCGCCATCTTCGCCATGGCGCTGCTGCACACCTTCTCGGTCGCTTTCGTCGCGAAGATCGCCCACCGTTTTCCGCACCATGCCGGCCTGATCCACTCGCTGGCCGAGGTCGAGATCGTATTCGCCCTGTGGGCAGTGGCGCTGATCTCCGTCTTCATGGCCGTGGAA
>NZ_JAHFRY010000193.1 GCF_023266035.1 Nevskia sp. | reverse complement strand
GGCCACCGGCTTGATGCCGAGCATCCGCTTCGCCGAACTCAGATAGTCCATCGTCGTCTGCGCGTCTTCCGGATACTTGATCCAGGCCGCAGTCTGGCGGCCAAGCTGGCCGGCACTTTCGACGGCGCGGCGCGGCAGCGAGATCAACTGCTTGCGCAGCGCCTTGAAGCCGAGATTGGCCGCTGTCGCCGCACGGCGGCGCGCGTAGACCGGGGCCGGCTCCGGACGCTGATCGGCATCGCGATCGCGGCTGAACACGCGGCTCATCAGCTGGACGATGCCGAGGCCGTCGGTGGTCGCGTGGTGCATCTTCAACACATAGGCAGCACGGCCGCCGGACAGGCCTTCGATCAAGGTCGCTTCCCAGGGCGCGCGGGCGCGATCGAAAGGCGCCATCGCGATCAAGGCGCCGGCATCGAACATCTGCCGATCGCTGCCCGGCTCCGGCAGCCGCGTGCGGCGCAGGTGGTAATCGAGATCGAAATCCGGGTCCTCGACCCAGACCGGATTGCCGACGCCTTTCGGCACCACCACCTTCTGGCGGAAGCGCGGCACGGCGTTGACCAGCCAGCGGTGATCAGCCTTGAAGCGCTCCCAGTCGGGCACGCGGTCGAGTTCCATCACCGAGACGATCGTCGAGCGCAGGCGCGGATCGACTTCGGCGAGCCACATCACCGCCTCGAAGGCACTCATCTCGTTGGGGCCGCCCCAGGCGCGCAGCTCGTCGAGCACTGCGTTGTCGATGTTGTCCGGCTTGCTCATGTCGCGGGTATCCCTGTGTTCGTGTTTGCTGCGAGAGGCTGCGCGGATCAGCCGGCGCTGTTTTCAGCACCGGCGGCCAGCCGGCGCAGGCCGCGGAAGGCCTGCACGGCGCCATGCTCGCCCTTGACCACGGCGGCCACTTCGGCGGCGATCGGCATCACCACGCCGTATTGCGCCGCCAGCTCCATGACCACGCTGGAGGTCTTGATGCCTTCGGCGACCATGTTCATCGAAGCAACGATTTCCGCCGTCGTGCGGCCCTTCGCGAACTGCTCGCCGACCTGGCGATTGCGCGACAGCGGACTCATGCAGGTGGTCAATAGATCGCCGAGGCCGGTCAGGCCGGAGAAGGTTTCCGCCAAGCCACCGAGCGCGACACCGAGCCGGGTGATCTCGGCAAGGCCGCGGGTGATGACCATCGCCCGGGTGTTCTCGCCAACCGAAAGCCCTTCGGCCATGCCGGCGGAAATGGCGATGACGTTCTTCAGCGGCCCGCCAAGTTCGCAGCCGATGACATCGCTGTTGGTGTAGACGCGAAACACAGCGCTGGAGAACAGCGGCTGCAGCGCGCGCGCCACCTGTTCGTCGGCCATCGCCAGCACCGCCGCAGCGGCCATGCCCTGCAGCACTTCGCGGGCGATGTTCGGGCCGGCCAGCAAGCCGGCCGGATGGCCGGGCAGTTCCTGATTGATGACCTCGGTCATCCGCATGTGGCTGCCCTGCTCCAGGCCCTTGGCGAGGCTGATCACCGGCACCCAGGGCCGCAGCAGCGGCGCCACCGCGCGCAAGCTGTCACGGAAGCTGTGCGAGGGCACGCCGACCACCAGCACGTCGCAGTCATGCACCGCTTCATGCAGCGACGAGGTCGCGAGCAGCCGCGAGCACAACGGCAGACCCTTCAGATAAGCAGAGTTGCGATGCTCGCGATTGATCTCGTCGGCAGTGTCGCTTTTGCGCGCCCAGATCGTGGTCTGGGTGTTGCGCGAAGCCAGCGACGCGACGGTGGTGCCCCAGGAGCCGGCACCGAGCACGGCAATGCGGATCTTCCGGCTCATGCTGCCTGCCCTTCGGAAGTCGGCCAGTGGTTCATCGTGTCGACGTACTGCTGCTGCACTTCGGCGATCCGTTCGTTCAGCTCTTCAAGCTTCCATTTCGAGACATCGATGCCCGGCAGCACGGTCACCTGCAAGGTGCCGGCGCGCATCGTCTGATCGTTGCGGCCCATGATCTCGCCGGCGTTGCGGATCACCACCGGCACGATCGGCACGCCGGCCTGCATCGCCATGTGGAAGGCGCCCTTCTTGAACTTGCCGAGCTTCGGCGTCCAGGAGCGCGTGCCTTCCGGTGCGATGCAGATGCTCAGGCCGGCCTTCAGGCGGTCGACGGCGGGCTTCAGTGCATCGATCGACTTCTGCGAATTGGCGCGATCGAGGAAAGCGATATCGGTCATCTTCATATAGCGGCCGAAGCCCGGCACGTTCGCCGCTTCGGCCTTGGCCACACCGCTGAATTTGCCGCGCACCAGCTTCATCATCAGGAACAGATCGAACTTGCTCTGATGATTGAGGATGAACACGCAGGGCCGATACTTGTGCAGGTTTTCTGCGCCGACCAGATCGACCTTGACGCCGAGCACGGCGAATGCGGCATCCCCCGCCGTGGCGGTGATGAAATCGGCGGCGCGGCGGGTATCACCGGTGAGCTTTTCCAGCCCCAGTCCGGCGACGAAGCTGGCGCCCATCGCGGCGTAGGCACCGACGGTGCGCGCCACCGCTTCCGCGGGGCCACGGCTGCGGCGCGGAAAGCGCAGCACCGGCCAGCCGCCGTCGATGGCGACCTTTTCCAGCTCCGGCTTCGGCTGAACCGCACTGGGCTTGCCGACCGCTTTCAGAAACGCGATGTCCTCGTTGCCGTTGGCGTAGCCATAGCTCGCTTTCAGGTTGACGCCATTGGCTTTCGCAAACGCCCGAACGCCAGCAGCCTTGCCATCGCCCCAGGCCGGCGAACCTTCGACGCCACCCGTGAGCCGGCCGTTGCGGATCATTGCCCGCGTGCAGACGATGTGTTCGATGCCGTACTCGCGCGCCAGCGGCTCGATCTGATACAGCGTCGCCGACGAAGCGATGGCCACCGTGTGGCCTTTCTTCTGATGGGCGTCGACCAGTTTCCAGGACTCCGGGAACAGGGTCGTCGCCGTCTTCGCCAGCCACAGCCGCTGCCAGAGCGCGCGCATCTCGGCTTCGGTCTGGCCGGCCCAGTCGAGAATGCCCTTGCCGATGATGTCGTTGAACTCGGCATCGCTGAGATCGCCCTTGCGGGCCATCTTCACGGTCTCGATCAGCTCCTTGGCGCCCATGTCACCGCGCTTGATGCGATCGGTGAAATAGGCCGCCGCCGAATAGCCGTCGATCAAGGTGCCGTCGTAATCGAAGAAAGCACCGATCTTCGGCCCCGAGGGACCATCGGCGATGCGCTGCAATTGCTGCTCGAGTGCGGTCATGCGGAAGCGGATTCCTGGAGTTCAGCGGCGAGTTCCGGCGCTGGGGCACGGCGTGCCACATCCAGCTGTTCGATCGCCGCGAGGCGTTGCACGACCGAGGCCAGCTCGTCGGCGAAATCCCGACGACGCTGGGCGAGATCCGGCGCGCCCGGCTTCAGCAGATCGCGATTCGCCGCCAGCGACAGCGCATTGGCAAACACTTCGCGCGACACGCATTCGGGGCTGCTCAAGCGCTTCTGCATGACGTACTGGCGGCCGACGCTGACGCATTCCTCGGTCAGCTTCTTCTTGTCGATCTTGGCGTCCACCGGCTGCGCGGCGAGACGATCGGCAACGATGAAATAGGCTTCGATGAACGGCGTCAGCACCCGATGGGCAATCAAGAACGAAGCGTTCAGCAGGATGCCGCGCCGGCCCTCGACAGTGACCGCCTTCTGCCGGAACTTGACGTCGAACATTCGCGATTCGGCTTTCTGTTCCTCGCGATAGGTGGCCTTGTCGCTGAAGAAGAAATCGAACTTCAGCAGATCGCGCAGCGCGAACGCCGATTGCCAGGCGCGCTCCAGCGGGCCGGTGAGTTCATCCTGGCTGGTGTCGAGCAGCGCCACTTCGAGAATCGCCCGATTGATGAACCAGTGCACCGCGCTGTTGCGATAAAACGCGGCCACCGAATGCTGGCCAGGCTCGATCGCGAACACCACTTCGGTGCCGGCGTCATAGCGGCTGACCACACCGCTATCCTTGAGCGTCGCCAAGGTCTGCTCGATGCCTTCGGCACTGCGCAGCTCGTCGAGATGAGAACTCGGCAGGCCGCGGGCATCGGCGTAGTCGAGCAGCGGCAGCACCAGCTCGTGCACTTCGGCCAGGGTCAGCGCGCGATCGCGCACGCCAAGCAGCGCCAGGGTGACCAGCGCCGGTGCGGTGACCGGCGTGACCCGGTTGATGCGCTGGAACACTTCGAAGGCGATCTTGGCGACCGTCCACTTGCCGGAGCCATCGGCATCGGCGCGCGCCAGTGCTTCCTTCAAGCTCAAGGGCTCGCCGAAACGCACGTAAGCGCTACCGATCAGCTTCTGCTGCGTGCGGGCATAGCCGGCCAGCCAGAGCAGATTTTCCTTGGCCTTGGCGGCACCCGCTTCCTCGGCAGCCATGCGGCCGACTTCGTGCATCTGGTCGTAAGTGGTCGACACCGGCACCAGCAGCATGTCGTCGGCACCGCCGCTTTCGATCGCCGACACCAGATAGCTCAGCAGGCCGTACTTCGGCGGCCGGAGCTTGCCGGTGCGGCTGCGCCCGCCTTCCATGTACCACTCGAGGTTCTTGCGCTGCGACGCCAGCCAGGCGAGGTACTCGCGGACCACCAGCTTGTAGATTTCGTCGTCCTGGAAGCTGCGCCGGATCAGGATGCCGCCGGAGCGGCGGATGATCGTGCCGAGCGGCCAGAAGCCGAGGTTGTTGCCGCCGAGGATGTGGTTGCGCTTCAGGCCGTTGTCGCGCAGCAGGCGCGACAGGATGAAGGCATCGGCGTAGGAGCGATGGGTCGGCAGATAGACCAGCGCATTGGTCTCGTTGAGCTGCTTGAGCTTGGCCAGCGCGTCGAGATCGGCATCGACCGTCCAGGCCCGCGTGTGCAGCGGGCCAAGGCCGTAATCGAATATCGCCGCGAACGCCGGGCTTTGCACGGTGACGATCTCTTCGAGGCCTTTCAGCGCTTCGGCGGCGACCTTGTCGACCGGCAACTTCAGCTGTGCGGCAAGCTTGGCGATCTGATCGACGAAGCGTTCGCTGCGCGAGACCTGCCGGGCCACCTGACGGCGCTGGATCAGGGTCGCGGCGACCACCGGGTTGAGGGTCATCAGATTCATGTTGCGACACTTCCTGCGGCCGGCGTATCGACACGCGCGGTGGTGGCGAGAATCACCGACGTCACCAGTTCAGGATTGTCATACATCGGCACGTGGCCGCAGCCGGGCAGGAACAGGCTTTCCGAGCCCTGCACCAAGGTCTGTAGCGGCTTGCCGTAGCGCGCGAACGGAATGACCTTGTCGAGCTCGCACCAGGCGATGCGTACCAGCGGCGGGTTGACCTTGAACGGCGCAATGCCGCCGCGCTGGCTCATGCTGACCAGCAGCGCCGGCAGCATCGTCGTGTCGCGCATCGATTTCATCGCCCGGCTGCTTTCCTCGGCCGAAAGGAGATCGCCGCGCTCCATGGCCTGCTTGTTCAGCATCCGGCGCAGCCAGGCAAAACGCAGGAACAGCGCGGTCAGGAAGATCAGGATCGGCAAGATCGCGAAGATGATGCGGAACAATTTGGCGATTGCCTTGTAGTCGTCCTGGGTTGCCCAGCCGCCAGCAGGAGACAAGGCGGTAACCGACGTCGCAAAACCGCGCCGTGCCAGTTCCAACGACAGCCAGCCACCCAGGGAATTGCCGGCGACGTGGGCGTGCTCGATACCGCGTGCCTTGAGATCGGCGATCAGCAGATCGGCGAGCACATCGACGGTGGGCGTGACGCCTTCGGGAATCGCCGGGCCACCCGGATGCCCGGGCAAGGTCGGCGCGATGATTCGATGGTGCTTCTCCAGCAGCGGCAATATCGGCTTCCAGATATGCCAGGTGCCGCATAGTCCGT
>NZ_JAHFRY010000192.1 GCF_023266035.1 Nevskia sp. | reverse complement strand
TCGGCGCGATTCTGAAGAACAAAGCAGCGCGGCATACCGTCGTCGTGCGCAGCACGGTGCTGCCGGGTACGGTCAAGAATGTGGTGATTCCGGCGCTCGAACAGTCGTCCGGCAAGAAGGCCGGCACTGACTTCGGCGTTGCGGTCAATCCGGAATTCCTGCGTGAGAGCACCGCGATCGACGATTACCGCGAGCCGCCGATGACCATCATCGGCGAGCTGGATGCCGCCTCGGGTGAAGGTCTGGCCTCGATCTACTCGGTGCTGCCGGCGGCCGTTTTCCGCCGCCCGATCGAAACGGCTGAAATGGTCAAGTACACCTGCAACGTCTGGCATGCCACCAAGGTCACGTTCGCCAACGAGATCGGCAACATCGCCAAGGCTTGCGGCGTCGATGGTCGCGAAGTCATGAAGCTGATCTGCGAAGACGACAAGCTCAATCTGTCGGCCTATTACATGAAGCCAGGCTTCGCCTTCGGCGGTTCCTGCCTGCCGAAGGACCTGCGTGCGTTGAACTACCGGTCATCGCAGGTGGAATCGGACAACCCGATGCTCGCCGCGATCATGCGCAGCAATGTTGCTCAGGTCGATCGTGCGTTCAACCTGATTTCCGCATTCGGCAAGAAGAACATCGGTCTGCTTGGTCTGGCGTTCAAATCCGGCACCGACGATCTGCGTGAAAGCCCGTTGGTCGATCTGGCAGAACTGCTGATCGGCAAGGGCTACTCGCTGAAGATCTTCGACCGTAATGTCGACCATGCTCGAGTCATGGGTACCAACAAGGACTACATCGACTCGAAGATCCCTCACGTGTCCAAATTGCTGAGCTCAACGCTTGAAGATGTGGTCAGTGGTTCCGACGTCATTGTGCTGGGCAACAAGGATTCCGAGTTTGCTGACGTCGTCGCCAAGCTCAAGCCGGGTGTCAAGCTCGTCGACCTCGTCGGATTCATGAGCTCGACGTCGACCGAGGATGCGCAGGGTATCTGCTGGTAGTTCGGCTGCCTCGGTCGGGAACACGCACCTACATGAACCACGAATTCACGGATGCACGCGATGGCTGGCCGGCGCTGCAGGCTTGGTGGGACACCGCCGGCTGGCTGATGTTGCTCGGCGTTCTGGGCTGCATGGCGCTGCTACTGCCTTCTTATACGTTACAGCCCGGTGAGCCGCACTTTCTGATTGCCGTCGGCTTCGTCGGTCTCTGGCGATACGCGTTACGTGCCATTCACTTCGCACGTGCAATGTGGTTTTTGTACGTGTCTTATCCGAGGCTTCGTGAGCGTGCCGAGCGGGCTGGTAGCGCGGCAGATCCGTCGCATGCCTATTTTCTCGTCACTAGCTTCCGCATCGATGTCGAGACGACGGCTCGCGTTTACCGCGCGGTTATCGAGCAGGCCGTCGATTGCGGCTATCCGTCGACGATCGTCGCATCGATCGTCGAGTACGGTGATGAACTGCTATTCCGAGCCTTGTGGGAAAGCTACAACCCGCCCGAGCACATCAAGCTGCGCATCGTGCGCATTCCCGGCACCGGAAAGCGCGATGGCTTGGCCTTTGGTTTCCGTGCCATTGCTCGCGATACCCCGGATCACACGGCTCTAGTTGCAGTCATTGACGGCGATTCGGTGTTGACGCCGGGCGTGATGCGCAAGTGCGCGCAGATGTTCCACATGCTGCCGAAAGTCGGCGCGTTGACGACCAACGAGTATTGCACTGTGCTGGGCTCGCGGGTGATGAGCGAGTGGCACAAGCTGAGATTCGCCGAGCGGCATCTGAACATGTGTTCGATGGCACTAAGCCACCGCGTGCTGACCTTGACCGGGCGTATGTCGGTATTCCGGGCGCATATCGTCACGCAGTCCTCATTCATCGCCGATGTCGAGAATGATTCGACGATGCACTGGCGGCTCGGTCGGGTGAAATTTCTTACCGGCGACGACAAGTCATCGTGGTTCAGCGTGGTACGCCATGGCTGGGAAACCTTCTATCTGCCCGATGCCGTGATCCATACGATCGAGCATCCGCCGAATCCAAGTCTGCTGCAGAGCAGCCGACAGCTGATGTTCCGCTGGTATGGCAACTCGCTGCGTCAGAACTCGCGTGCCCGCAATCTGGGGCCTCACAAGCTCGGCTGGTTCACCTATTACGTGCTGCAGGATCAACGCGTACAGATGTGGACCGGTTTGCTGGGCTTGAGTGCGTCCTTGGTCGCGAGCGTCCGGTTCAGTTTCTATTACTTGATCCTGTATCTGGTCTGGATTGGTATCACGCGCTGCCTCATGTGTCTGATGCTGCTGCTGGCCGGACATCGCGTCGGACCGTCCTATCCGATTCTGATGTACTACAACCAGGTGTTCGGATCGCTGATCAAGATCGTCGTGCTGTTCTTCCCCGATCGGCAGTCATGGACGCGGCAGAAAACCACGCTGGCCCGCAATCTCGATCCGTTTCACGCTCGTTTCAATGCACTTTCCTCGCAGATCATGCTGTTTTCGGCCTGCAGCGTTTTTGCAGCCATTGTCATGATCATCGCGACGCTCAAGTCTCCGTTTAATTGAGCTTCGCTGACCCAACTCCTTTTCCCGCTACAGGAATCAATCGCATGGCTTCGCCGACCAGCAACAGCAAAATCGTTCATGAATCCGAGGCTCAGCGACAGTTCGTCCGCGTGAAGTTGCCCGCAACGATCCAGTTTTCTGTCGATGGCAACCGCAAGTCTTATCGACTGCACGATGTGTCTGCTGGAGGTTTCAGCTTCGATCCGGCCGGGGACAAGCTGCCGATCGGAGTGACCTACAGCGGTCACGTATTGCTGAATGTCGACTCGGTCGGATTCACGATTCCTGTCAGCTTCGAAGCCAAGACCATCGATGCAGAATCAGGCCGGATCGGCTGCGTGTTTCAAGATCTCGGTGCCAAGGAAATCTCGGCGTTACGCCAGATCATCACCGCCTTCCTTGGCGGGGAATTGGTGTCGGCCGGCGAGATGTTGTCGACGCTTTCGCGCGAAAACTTTGTTCGCGCCCGTGGCGCTGGCGGCGGCGGGCTGAGCGTCGGCGGCAAGCTCCGCGCCCTGATTGGCACGACGATCGCCCTTGCCGTCGGCGCAGTGGCGTTTGGTTTCGCCACCTTCAAGCTCTACGATCTGGTGTTCGTCACCCACGCCACGGCGGCCAAGGTGGCTTCGACAACCTATACGATCACCATGCCCCGTGACGGCACCATCTTTCCTACGGTTGCCCTAGGCGCAACGGTCAAGAAGGGTCAGGCCATCGGGCAGTTCCAGACCGCGCTGCTGGAAGTGGTCGAAGGCGTCTCCGGCACTTTCAAGCTGACGCCTGAACAGCTTGGCCAACTGGTAGGCGAGCAGCTCAAAGGCTCGGTTGCCAGCCCGTGTGACTGTTCGATCCAGAAGCTGTTCGTGACTGATGGTCAGTATGTGCTGCGCAACCAGTCGGTCATGGAACTCGTTCCGGCCGGCACGCAACCCTACGTGCTGGCGCGCTTCCATTACGACCAGATGAAGCACCTGCCGGTCGGCCGCGAAATCAGCATGCGCATCAACGGTGCTTCCAAAGCGGTTTTCGGAACCATCAGCGATCTGCGCATCCTGCCGGCACAGACGATCGACGCCAACGGCCTCAACGATCTCAACGGTCTCAACACCAACGCTGCGATCACTGACGTGATTGCCGTGATCCAGCCCAAGGACCCGATCGAGATCAGCCATATCGACGAACCCGTCGAAGTGCTGATCGATCCGTTCTTTGATCGCTTCCGGTAATCGTCTGATGAACCGTCTGCCTATCGCAGCGGCGTTGCTGCTGGTTATGAGCGGGTGTTCGAGCACCACATTCAACTCGGGACTGCCTATTCTGGTGAAGCCGCAGGATGCGGCCATCATCGGCAAAGCAGAGGGCTTGCCGGATATTGCTCGTGGCAATCAGGCAAGGCTGGCGGGACGTCTGGACGACGCCGAACGGAATCTCAAACCGCTTGCAGAACGGGGTTACCCGGATGCGCAGGTCTATCTAGCGGCAACCTATGTCCAGATGGATCGCATCGATAAGAACCGCGATGCCATCCTCTGGTATCGCGCGGCATTGCCTAGCCGGCCGGAAATCGATCTTTCACTTGCGCGTGCGCTGATCAATACCGGCGATCGTGTGGCTTCGGTTGAAGCGAAAAGTTTGATCCTGCGTGCTCGCGACCGGCGCGACGATCCCGCCGCGAATTCGACGTTGCTGTTCCTTTACATGACAAGGCCGGATTTCGACGTCAACAAGGAAGCGCCTGCGCTGGCTGACAAGCTTAGCCGCTCACCGTTGCCGGCGGATCGGATTGCGGCGATCACTTGGTATCGGGAATACATCGCGGACAACGACCATGCCGCGCGGCTGTTCGAGCTGTGCAAGGCCAACCTCGATATCCATCTGAACTGCTTCATCGATCTGGCGCACTTCTATCGCTATCGCAATGAACGGCCGGAACTCGATGCGCTGGTCGATCATTCGCTGAAGGTGTTCGCCAAGGGCACACCGCCGCCAGATCCGGCTGTTTTGTATGCGGTCCCGGAACCGGTCGAGCGACTGGCGGGGCGCCTGGCGGCGGCGATGGTCGAGCACGTCGAACTGGCCGATGAAGTCGAGTTCTTCGAGACGTTCAAAAGCCAGTCCCAGAACGACGACGGCGTCGACAACGACGATGCGGGTGTTGACGAGAGTGCCGATCTTCCCGAAGCCCAGATCAGCCCTACGCCACCGCCGCCGGATGAGCCGGCGGCGAAGGCCTCATCGGCCGCCATCATCGAGAAAGCCGATCTCATTCTGCGTTGGATGCTCAAGCAGCCTGGCGATTTTCCGTTGAATGCGGCGATCTTCGCGGTTCCGTATCCATTTCTGTTGCCGGACGTCGACATCGGCAGCCTGCTGAAGAAGGGCGTTGTCGAAGGCAATCACGCGGCGCAGTTCGCACTTGGTGACTACTACCTGGCCGGGCAGCGCACGGTCCTGAACCCACAGGAAGCCGAGAAGAATTATCTGGCCTGTTTGCAGTTCGGTTCCACCGTACTCGGCGCCAATTACCGTTTGGGACGCATGTATTCGCGCAGCGAACTGGGCAACCCGCAGCCGACGAAGGCGATGAACTACTATCTTCAGGCCGCGCGTAGTGGTAATGGCCGAGCCTATTATTCACTGGCCTACATGTTTACGGCTGCTTACGGCATTCGAGTTGATCGGATCAACGCTTATGCCTTTGCGCGCCGATCTGAAGACTCCGGACGTCCGTTGATTCTGCGTCTGCGCGTGGTTCAGCGAGACCCGCCAACGCCGAGCATGGAAGGGGCCAAGGAGGCCACTCCAGGTGCAGTGGTCAAGGCCTACAAGCTGCTCGATCGACTACGCGCCGAGTTCACGCCAGACGAACTGGCGCGAGCAGAAGCGCTGTATGAAGCCGAGCGCAAAGCCTTCCCGGTGGTCCAACGTCCGGTTCGTCCCGATGTCTATGCAGGTGTGTCGAAACCATGAACAGAAAAAAAAACAAGCGGGTGTTGGTCTGCGTACTGGCCGCCGGTTCCGGCATTCATCAGCAAGCTTCAGCGGTCGACATCAATGCCGCCGTCCGCGCGATCGGCTCGTATCAGCTTGACGGCCCTGCCGATCTCGGTCTCCTCGGGGGCAAGTCGGACGATAATTTCTTCCTCGACGTGGCGCCCCGTGTATTGATCCAGATCGACAATTCCTGGACGGGATATTTGCGCGGACGCGCTTTCCTGCCGACCGGCAGCGTTGTCGACACGGCCGAAACCCAGATCAACCAGCAGCGCAAGGTCAAGAGCTTTGTCAAGCTCGACGAGGCTTGGCTGCAGTACAACGGCCTCACCAACTATCCCGGTGAATCGGTGCGTCTCGGCCATCAGCT
>NZ_JAHFRY010000105.1 GCF_023266035.1 Nevskia sp. | reverse complement strand
GCCCCCCAGCGCCAGGGGCTCATCCGAAGGCAGCGGCGAGAAATTGCGAATCCGCACTTCGGAACGCAATGCGCCTGTCCAACGCACATCCGCCCGCCAGGTGGTCTGGGCCACATCGGGCCGCTGTTGGATCTTCGTCACCAGATCGGAAACAGCCCGAATATCGAAATCGGCCTGCTGCACCGTCGCCAAATTTTCGGCTTGCGCCATGTTGTCTGCTCTCCGGTTCCATGTGATTCGCGTGAGCAAGTCTCCACAGCAACGAAGGTACTAAGCAAATATCTTTAGGCAGACGAACCAGTCGCAAGCCTGCCGGCAGATCGGCATAGCGTAGCTGGATGAAATCCGGGGTCGTTCTCAGCAGAAGAAGCCCAGGGGTTGCACGCGGGCTACGCTTGGCTAGATCGATTACTTGTCGGCGAGCCAGGCGGCCACGGCCGCGGTCACCGCCTGCGGCTGATCGCGATGCGGAGAATGGCCG
This sequence comes from Nevskia sp., assembly GCF_023266035.1. Taxonomy (GTDB): domain Bacteria; phylum Pseudomonadota; class Gammaproteobacteria; order Nevskiales; family Nevskiaceae; genus Nevskia. Next base: position 16,289 of record NZ_JAHFRY010000105.1, on the reverse strand, counting down.
CAAGCGTCGAGCTTCAACAGCTCGACTTTTGGTGCAGCGGCGGCGATGCCGTCGATCTGCGCCATCGTTCCGTAATCGTCGTCGATGCCTTGGACGGCCAGCACCGGACAGGCGATGCGCGGCAGCAAGGCTTCGATCGACCAGGCCTTGAAGCGCTGATCGAGCCAGACATCGTTCCAGCCCCGGAAAGCGGAATCGACGTCGTCGTGAAAGCGGGCGAGCTTGTCGCGGAAGTTGGTCGTCTGGTAGGTGACGCGGGCGCGCTCGATGCTGGTGATGCTGATCGGCTCGACCATGATGTGCGGTGCCAGCACGATGATGCCGGCGAGCTGCGCACCGAAATACGCGGCGTGGACCAGCGCGATCGAAGCGCCATCGCTGTGGCCGAACAGGATCACCCGTTCGCGTTGCAGATCGACGCCGACTGCCGCGAACAAGGCCGGCAGCACTTCCAGCGCCTGGATTTCCAGGAAGTCCGGACCCCAGCGTTCATCGGGCGGCTTCGGCGTCGAACGGCCATAGGCGGGGCGCGAATAGACCAGGCCTCTGCAGCCAGTGGCGGCGCAAAGCTGCGCTGGAAAGTCGCGCCACATCGCCACCGAGCCGAGGCCTTCGTGCAGGAACACCAGCAGCGGCGCGTCGGGCGAGTCGGCCTCGATCCAGACGTACTCGAGCGCCAGGTCGCGGCCGCGATGCCTGATCGCCGCGAACAGAGATGCACTCATGCGGCCGCATCGCGTTCGCGCAGCTTGTAACGCTGGATCTTGCCGGTCGGCGTCTTCGGCAGTTCGTCGATCAACACCAGATCGCGCGGCACCTTGTGCGGTGCCAGCCGGGCTTTCAGGAAGCTGCGCAGCTCGCTGCAGAGGGCCGTGCTGTGCACCTGGCCATCCTTGAGCACGACAAAGGCCTTGCAGCGAGTCAGGCCATCGGCATCGACGGTGCCGATCACCGCCGCTTCGAGCACCGCGCCATGGGCCATCAAGCCGCTTTCGATCTCGAAGGGCGACACGTACTGGCCGCTGACTTTCAGCATGTCGTCGGCGCGGCCGGAGTAGGTGTACCAGCCTTCGGCATCGCGCACGTACTTGTCGCCGCTCTTCAGCCAATCGCCGATGAAGGTGGCGCGGGACTTGTCGCGATGGGTCCAGTACATCAGTGCTGCGCTGTCGCCACGCACCTGCAGTTCGCCGATCTCGTCATCGGCAGCCGGCAGACCGTCCTCGTTGATCAGGCGGATCTCGTAGCCGGGCACCGGCTTGCCGCTGCTGCCGTAGCGCAGGTATTCATCGCTGTTCGACAGGTAGATCTGCAGCATCTCGGTGGAGCCGATGCCATCGAGGATCGGCGCGCCGTAATGCGCGGTGAAGCGCTCGCCGACGTCCTTGGGCAGCGCTTCGCCGGCCGAGGTGCAGCGGCGCAGGCGCAAGGCGCTGCGTGCGGGCAGGGCGGGCGAGGCGAGCATCAGCGCGTACAAGGTCGGCACGCCGAAGAACACCGTGGGCTGATGACGCGTGAGCTTGTCGAACACCGCTTCGGCAGTCGGCCGTGTACCGAGCAGCACGACGGTGGCGCCGACGCTGAGCGGAAAGCTCAATGCATTGCCGAGACCGTAAGCGAAGAACAGCTTGGCGGCCGAGAAGGTCACATCGCTTTCAACGAGCTTCAGCACATGCCGGCCATAGGTCGCGGTGGTCATGAACAGGTTGCCCTGCGTGTGCACCGTGCCCTTCGGCTTGCCGGTGGAGCCGCTGGAATAGAGCCAGAAGGCGATGTCGTCGCGATGAGTCGCGGCGGCCGTGATCGCTTCGTCGCCATGATCGGCGAGGGCAGAGAACGGCTGCACGCAAGCTGGCAGCAGAGCTTCGTTCGCGTCGGATGCAAAGACTGGCAGCGGGCTGCTCGCAGCCAGCGCAGCCTGCACGGTCGGCAGCAGATTCATCGACGTGAACACGGCGCGCGCGCCGCTGTGGCCGATCATCCAGGCGTAGTCCGTCGCTGGCAGCAAGGTGTTGACCGCCACCGGCACCACGCCGGCATGCAGGCAACCGAGGAAAGCGACTGGCCAGTCGACGCAGTCCTGCATCAGCAGCAGCACCCGTTCTTCACGGCGCAGGCCGAGCGCGGGCAGGGCGGCGGCGAAGCGGCGCACGCGGCTGGCGAGTTCGCCGTAGCTCATCGTCCGACTGTCGTCGATGTACGCCGTCTTGGCCGCGCGCGACGCGTTCAGCGCCAGCAGGTGCGCGGCAAAATTGAATTGCTCGGGCGGGCGCTCGATCGCTGGATTTATCGGTCGGGACATCGAGGCTTGCATCGGTGCTGCTCCTCCTGCGCAATGTCCGGGCGCATGACGGTCCGCGCCCGGTACGAGAACAACTGCCTCATGGAAGGCGCGACGAAAATGCAACATAATGCATCTCAGCGTCAAGCCCGACGCCTTGCCAGAATGCCTGCTCGACCCCGCCGATGAGTCGCGAACGACCCGCCGAAGTCCCCGTCGAAGCCCCTCTCGAAGCTTCAGCCGAAGACGGCCGCGCGCCGCTGCTGGTGGCGCTCGGCACCCGGGTGCGCGGCCTGCGCGCGCGGCGCGGCATCACCCGGAAAACGCTGGCGCAGATCGCCGATGTCTCCGAGCGCCACCTGGCCAATCTCGAAGCCGGCGACGGCAATCCATCGGTGCTGATCCTGGCTCAGGTCGCCCGCGCGCTGGATTGCCCGATCGCCGAACTGCTCGGCGATGAAACCACCGATTCGCCGGACTGGCTGCTGATCCGCGATCTGCTGCACGAGCGCACGCCGGCCGAGCTGGCGCTGGCGCGGGCACGGCTCACCGAGCTGTTCGGCGTCGACGGCGCGGCCGATCAGCGCGCGCAGCGCATTGCGCTCGTGGGTCTGCGCGGGGCAGGAAAATCGACCTTGGGACGGATGCTGGCCGCCGAGCGCGGCATTCCTTTCGTCGAACTGAATCGCGAGATCGAGCGCATCGCCGGCTGCAAGCCCGAGCAGATCCACACCTTGTACGGGCCGGCGGCCTACCGCCGTTACGAGCGTCGCGCGCTCGACGAAGCGTTGAAGGCGCATCCCGCCGCGGTGATCGCTACGCCCGGCGGCATCGTTTCCGAAGCGGCCACCTTCAACGTGCTGCTGGCCCACTGCTACACGGTTTGGCTGACCGCCGAGCCGGACGAGCACATGAACCGGGTCGTCGCCCAGGGCGATCTACGGCCGATGTCCGGCAACCGGGAAGCGATGGCGGATCTCAAACTGATCCTCAACGAACGCGCGCCGTTCTATGCCAAGGCCGATCTGCATTTCGATACCAGCGGCAAGGCGCTGGAACGTTGCCATGCGGAACTGAGTGAGGCGCTCGCCAAGCTCATCTGACGTGGGGCGTGAAGTAGGGCGGATTGACATGCATGATAGTGCATGCACAATAATGCATCACCGTCGCGCCACGAGGATGTCCTGATGAGCCTGCCAGCCACGCCGCCCGCTGCTGTCGACCTGCAGGTCGACTATCAGACCGATCCTTCGCAGTACCGGCACTGGAAGCTCAGCTTCGACGGCAGCACCGCGCGGCTGGCGATGGATGTTGCCGAGGATGGCGGCATCAAGACCGGCTACAAGCTGAAGCTGAACTCCTACGATCTCGGCGTCGACATCGAACTGCACGATGCGCTGAACCGCATCCGCTTCGAGCACCCAGAAGTGCGCACCGTCGTCATCACCAGTGGCAAGGACCGCATCTTCTGCTCGGGCGCCAACATCTTCATGCTCGGCTTGTCGACGCACGCCTGGAAGGTGAACTTCTGCAAGTTCACCAACGAGACGCGCAACGGCATCGAGGACTCCAGCCGTCATTCGGGCCTGAAGTTCCTGGCCGCCGTGAACGGTGCCTGCGCCGGTGGCGGCTACGAAATGGCGCTGGCCTGTGATCGCATCCTGCTGGTCGACGATCGTTCGTCGTCGGTATCGCTGCCGGAAGTACCGCTGCTCGGCGTGCTGCCGGGCACCGGCGGCCTGACCCGCGTCACCGACAAGCGCAAGGTTCGCCATGACCATGCCGACATCTTCTGCACCAGTGTCGAAGGCCTGCGTGGCCAGCGCGCCAAGGACTGGCGGCTGGTCGACGAGATCGCCAAGCCGGCGGCTTTCGAAGCGGCGATCAAGACGGAAGTCGACAAGCTCAGCGCCCAGAGCGATCGCCCTGCCGATGCCAAGGGCGTTGCGCTGACGCCGATCAAGCGCAGCCTCACGGCGGACGGCGTCGAGTACGGCAACGTGGCTATCCGCATCGACCGCGCCAAGCGTCTCGCTCATCTCACCGTGCGTGCGCCGAAGACGGCACAGCCGTCGGACCTCGCCGGCATTCTCGAAGCCGGTGCCGACTGGTGGCCGCTGCAGATGGGCCGCGAGCTGGACGATGCGATTCTGCATCTGCGGACCAACGAACTGGACGTCGGCACCTGGCTGCTGCGCGCGCAAGGCGATCAGGCCGCGGTACTGGCCTGCGATGCCGCGCTCGAAGCCCATGCCGCAAACTGGTTCGTGCGCGAAACGCGCGGCCTGCTGCGCCGTTGCCTGGCGCGGCTCGATGTCTCGTCGCGCAGCTTGTTCGCGCTGATCGAAGAGGGTTCCTGCTTCGTCGGCACCCTGGCCGAAATCGCCTTTGCGGCGGACCGCAGCTACATGCAGCTGCTGCCGGAGAACGGGCCGGTGATCCAGCTGAATGCGCTCAACTTCGGCGCTTATCCGATGGTCAGTCACAAGGCCCGTCTGGCACGCCGCTTCTACGAAGAAGCGGCGCCGATGGAAGCCGCGAAGCGCGCGATCGGCCAGCAGCTCGATTCCGCCGAAGCACTGAGCCTGGGCCTGATCACCGCCAACCCGGACGATATCGACTGGAACGATGAAATCCGCACCGCCTGCGAAGAGCGTGCAGCGCTGTCGCCGGATGCCCTGACCGGCCTCGAAGCGAACCTGCGCTTCGGCCCCGGCGAAACCATGGAGACCCGCGTGTTCGGCCGCCTCAGCGCCTGGCAGAACTGGATCTTCATTCGCCCCAATGCCGTTGGCGAAAAGGGTGCGCTGAAGGTCTACGGCAAGGGCGAAAAAGCGGTCTTCGATCGCAATCGCGTCTGAACTCCATTCCCCTATTCATCCATTTCGGAGCCGCACGATGTCCACGATCGACTACAGCCAGAAGATTCCGAACAACGTCAATCTGTCCAGTGACCGCACCCTGCAGCGCGCGCTCGAAAACTGGCAGCCGAACTTTCTGAACTGGTGGGGCGACATGGGCCCGGCCGGCTCGCATCAGCACGATGTCTATCTGCGCACCGCGGTGTCGGCCGAGCCGAGCGGCTGGGCGCACTTCGATCACGTCAAGATGCCGGACTATCGCTGGGGCATCTTCCTGTCGCCGCAGGTGCAGGAGCGCAAGATCCATTTCGGCGAGCACAAGGGCGACGATGTCTGGCAGGAAGTGCCGGGCGAACACCGCGCCAACCTGCGCCGCATCATCGTCACCCAGGGTGACACCGAGCCGGCCTCGGTCGAGCAGCAGCGTCACCTGGGCCTGACCGCGCCGAGCCAGTACGACCTGCGCAACCTGTTCCAGATCAATGTCGAGGAAGGCCGCCATCTGTGGGCGATGGTCTACCTGCTGCATCGCTACTTCGGCCGCGATGGCCGCGAGGAAGCCGATGCGCTGCTCGAACGCCGCTCCGGCCAGGAAGACAATCCGCGCATCCTCGGTGCCTTCAACGAGCAGACGCCGGACTGGCTGAGCTTCTTCATGTTCACCTACTTCACCGACCGCGACGGCAAGTTCCAGCTCTGCGCGCTGGCCGAGTCGAGCTTCGATCCGCTGGCCCGCACGACCAAGTTCATGCTGACCGAGGAAGCGCATCACATGTTCGTCGGCGAGAGCGGTGTGTCGCGAGTGATCGCCCGCAGCTGCGAGCTGATGAAGCAGCACAAGGTCGAAGCGCCGGACCAGGTGCGCGCGCTCGGCGCGATCGATCTCGGCACCCTGCAGCGTTATCTGAACTTCCACTATAGCGTGACGCTCGATCTGTTCGGCGCCGATCAATCCTCGAATGCGGCGACCTTCTATTCGTCGGGCATCAAGGGCCGCTACGAAGAGGGCCGGCGGGTCGATGACCATGTGCTGAAGGACATGGGCTACAAGATTCTCGAAGTCGTCGACGGCAAGCTGGTCGAGAAGGAAGTGCCGATGCTGAATGCGCTGAACGAAGTACTGCGCGACGATTTCATCAAGGATTCCGAAGCCGGCATCGGCCGCTGGAACAAGGTCATCGAGAAGGCCGGCTTGCCGTTCCGGCTGACCGTGCCGCACAAGGCCTTCAATCGCCAGATCGGTTCGCTGTCCGGTGCCCGTGTCGCACCGGATGGTTCGCCGATCAGCCAGGCCCAGTGGGACGCCAATGTTTCCAAATGGCTGCCGACGGTCGCCGACCGCGCCTACGTGACCAGCCTGATGGGCTGCGTCAACACGCCGGGGCAGTACGCGAACTGGATTTCGGCGCCGCTGGTGGGCGTCAACAAGCAGCCGACGGACATGGAATACGTGCGCTTCAATTGAAGCGCACAGCATTCTTCAAGTGCCCGCCATGAACGCACCCGCACCGTCCGTGCTGAAGCAGCATCTGATCGATCCGGTCATCTGCATCCGCTGCAATACCTGCGAAGAAACCTGCCCGATCAAGGCGATCACGCACGATTCGCGCAACTACGTCGTCGACCCGGACATCTGCAACGGCTGCGGCGCCTGCATTTCGCCATGCCCGACCGGTTCGATCGACAACTGGCGCAACGTGATCAAGGCCGAGGCCTACAGCCTCGATGCGCAGCTGGGCTGGGACGAGCTGCCGGAGGAACTGGAGCTGGATATCGCCGCTGGCAACATAGCCGACGAGGAGCCCGGCTTCGCGCCGCCGCCGCTCGATACTGCACGCGGCTCGACGATGGCGCCGAAATCGGCGGCGACGCCGAGCATCAATCTGCACACCATCAGGCAGCCGGCGGTGGCGACCGTGGTCGGCAATTTCCGGGTCACCGCCACCGATCACGACAGCGACACCCACCACATCGTGCTCGACTTCGGTTCGCAGCCGTTCCCGGTGCTCGAAGGGCAGTCGATCGGCATCATCCCGCCGGGCACCGATGCCCACGGCCGGCCGCATCACGCCCGCCAGTATTCGATCGCCAGCCCGCGCGATGGCGAGCGGCCGAAGTACAACAACCTGTCGCTGACCGTGAAGCGCGTGCTCGTCGATCACCGCGGCCAGCCGGTGCGCGGCATCGCCTCGAACTATGTCTGCGATCTGCAGAAGGGTGATCAGGTGAAAGTCATCGGCCCGTTCGGCAGTACCTTCCTGATGCCGGATGAGCCCAAGGCCAATCTGCTGATGATCTGCACCGGCACCGGCTCTGCGCCGATGCGTGGCATGACCGAGCGGCGACGGCGTTTGCATCAGGATGGCGATGGTCAACTCATGCTGTTCTTCGGTGCTCGCAGCCAGGAAGAACTGCCGTACTTCGGGCCGCTGATGAAGCTGCCGAAGACCTTCATCGACATCAACCTGGCGTTCTCACGAACGCCGGGCCAGCCGCGCACCTATGTGCAGGATCTGATGCGTGCCCGCGCGGGCGACATCGCGGCGCTGCTGAAGTCCGACGATACCTATGTCTACGTCTGCGGCCTGAAGGGCATGGAAGACGGGGTCATCGATGCGCTGCGCTATGCCGCCGATCAACACGGCCTGGATTGGCGAGCGCTGCACCCGAAGCTGAAGGCGGAAGGGCGCCTGCACCTCGAAACTTACTGAGCTCCGGCCCTCAGTCCTCGCGCATTTCCAGATTGCGGTTGATGCCGAGCGCCATCAGGGTGCCGACTGCGCCGGACAGCAGATACAGGCCGACATAACCAACGCCGAAGCGGCTGGCGATGAACAGCGCCACCAGTGGCGCGAAGGCTGCGCCGACCAGCCAGGCGAGATCCGAGGTGATGATCGCGCCGCTGTAGCGGTAGCGGCTCGGGAAGGTCGAGTTGATCGCACCGGCTGCCTGGGCGTGGCTGAAGCCGAGCAGCACGAAGCCGCCGAGCACGAACAGCAGCGCGCCGATCAGGCTGCCGTGCAGGAACATCGGCAGCAGGCCCACGAGGCTGAACAGCGCGATCAGGCCGGCGCCCAGCGCCAGGGTGGCGCGGCGGCCGATGCGGTCGGCGATCTGGCCGGACAGCAGCATGCCGACGATGCACAGCAGGGCACCGAACATCTGCACGGTGAGGCATTCGACGACGCTGACCTTCTCCTGGGTCAGCAAGGTCACCCAGGACAGCGGAAAGACGGTGACGACATGGAACAGCGCGAAGCTCGCGAGTGGCGCGAAGGCGCCGAGCACGATGCCGGCGCGCTGGGTGCGCAGCAGTTCGCCGGTGGGCGAAGGTTCCAGTTCGCGGGTCTGCAGCAGCGCGGTGAACTCCGGTGTCACCACCAGGCGCAGACGGGCGAACAGCGCCACCACATTGATCGCGAAGGCGACACAGAACGGGTAGCGCCAACCCCAGTCGAGGAAGTCGGCCGGCGTCAGCGATGACACCAGGAAGGCGAACAGACCGGCGGCGATGAAGAAGCCGATCGGCCCGCCCAGCTGCGGCAGCATCGCGTACCAGCCGCGCCGGTTGCGTGGCGCATTCAAGGCCAGCAATGACGGCAGGCCATCCCAACTGCCGGCGATGCCCACGCCCTGGGCCATGCGCATCAGCGCCAGCACCACGATCGCCCACTCGCCGAGCACGGCATAGCCGGGCAGGAAGGCGATGCCGGCGGTCGAGGTGCCGAGCACGAACAGGGCGATGGTCAGCTTGCTGCCGCGGCCGTAGCGACTGTGGATCAGGCGGAACAGCGCCGAGCCGAACGGACGGGCGATGAAGGCCAGCGAAAAGATCGCGAACGAATAGAAGGTGCCGGTCTTGGCGTCGACGAACGGGAAGAACACCGACGGAAACACCAGCACCGAAGCGATGCCGAAGACGAAGAAGTCGAACATCTCCGACAGACGGCCGATGACCACGCCGATGGCGATCTCGCCGGGCGCAACCGACGCGTGCGTCCTGGCCTTAGCCGTCATGCTTGCTGGAGAGGCTGTCAGGGAGGGGGTCTGGGTAGGGCTGGACATCATCTGTTCCCGATCGATCGCGCCGGCCCGGTTCGGCCAACGCTGCGTACCTTCTCACGATTGCTCGCCCGCGCCGATGGGACAAAAGGTCCAATCGCGGATTGCCGGCCCGGGGCCTAGATTGCCCTCCGTACGCAGACCCGTACGCCGAACCGGACGCTGTCCATGCCTGCCCGCCTGCCCCGATTGCATCCCCTGCTGCTGCCGCTGCTGCTGAGCTTGCCGCTCGCCGGTTGCGGCATGGTGACCCTGGCGCCGTCGGGCGACATCGCCGCCCGGCAGGGCGACCTGATCATCGTCTCCACCGTGCTGATGCTGCTGATCGTGGTGCCGGTGATGGTGCTGACCGGCTGGTTCGCCTGGCATTTCCGAGCATCCAACCAGAAAGCCAACCACGATCCGGACTGGCATCACTCCACGGCGCTGGAACTGGTGATCTGGTCGGCGCCGCTGCTGATCGTGATCATGCTCGGCGCGGTGACCTGGATCTCCACCCATACGCTGGACCCGTTCCGCAAGCTCGATCGCATCGCCGAGGGGCGGCCGGTGCCGGAGGGCGTACGTCCGCTGAAGGTGCAGGTGGTGGCGCTGGACTGGAAGTGGCTGTTCATCTATCCGGACTACGGCATCGCCAGCGTCAACGAGATGGCCGCGCCCGTCGATGTGCCGATCGAATTCCAGATCACGTCGTCGACGGTGATGAACTCGTTCTTCGTGCCGGCGCTGGCTGGCCAGATCTACGCGATGCCGGCGATGGAAACCCGGCTGCATGCGGTGATCAACAAGGCTGGCGACTTCGAAGGCTTCTCCGCCAACTACAGCGGCGCCGGTTTCTCGCACATGCGCTTCAACTTCAAGGGCATGGATGGCGAGGGCTTCGATCGCTGGGTCGCGCAAGTTCGCGAGTCGAATACCGAGCTGGGTCGCGGTGAATACCTGCAGCTGGAAAATCCGAGCGCCCGCGAGCCGGTACGGCACTACGGCAAGACCATGGCCGGGCTCTATGACGCCGTGCTCAACCTGTGTGTCGAGCCGACCAAGATGTGCCAGCGCGACATGGCGGCGATCGACGCCCGTGGCGGCCTGGGCCTGGCCAATGTCTACAACGTCACGCGCCTGCGCCATGACGCCGACCGCAGCCACAGCCTGACGCCGGCGACCAGCGATTACGTCGCAGCACTTTGCTCGGTGCCGTCCGACGTGACGGCCTCGCCGGTCGATCCGGCGTTCTACGGCAGCCGCCGTCTCGCGCCCTGAATTCAAGCCTCGATAAGCCAATGACCATCGCCGCCGAACCTCATTCCGCGCCAGCGCAGCTTCACGATTCCGTGTTCTTGGGTCGCCTGAGCCTGGAAGCAATTCCCTACCACGAGCCGATCCTCCTGCTGACCTTCGCGGTTGCCGGGCTGCTCGGCCTGTCGCTGCTGGTATGGATCACCCGCGCACGCGCCTGGGGCTGGCTGTGGCGGGACTGGTTCTGCACCATCGATCACAAGAAGATCGGCGTCATGTACATGGTGCTCGGCTTCGTGATGCTGCTCAGAGGCTTCGCCGACGCGATCATGATGCGCGCCCAGCAGGCCATGGCTTTCGGTGATGCCAACGGCTATCTGCCGCCGCATCACTACGATCAGATCTTCACCGCGCACGGCGTGATCATGATCTTCTTCGTGGCGATGCCCTTCGTCACCGGCCTGATGAACTACATCGTGCCGCTGCAGATCGGCGCGCGCGACGTGGCCTTTCCGTTCCTCAACAACTTCAGCTTCTGGATGACCACCGTCGGCGCGGTGCTGGTGATGCTGTCGCTGTTCATCGGCGAGTTCGCGACCACCGGCTGGCTGGCGTATCCACCGCTGTCGGGCGCGGCGTACAGCCCGGGGGTCGGAGTCGATTACTACATCTGGGCGTTGCAGATCGCCGGTGTCGGCACCTTGCTGTCCGGCGTCAACCTGCTGGTGACCATCATCAAGATGCGTGCGCCGGGCATGGGCCTGATGCAGATGCCGATCTTCACCTGGACGTCGCTGTGCACCAACGTGCTGATCGTCGCCGCGTTCCCGGTGCTGACCGCCGTGCTGGTGCTGCTGGCGCTGGACCGCACGGTCGGCACCAACTTCTTCACCAATGATTTCGGCGGCAACCCGATGATGTACGTGAACCTGATCTGGATCTGGGGTCACCCCGAGGTCTACATCCTGATCCTGCCGCTGTTCGGCGTGTTCTCCGAAGTGGTGTCGACGTTCAGCGGCAAGCGCCTGTTCGGCTACGCCTCGATGGTTTACGCGACCATCGTCATCACTATCCTGTCGTATCTGGTGTGGCTGCATCACTTCTTCACCATGGGCTCGGGCGCGAGTGTCAATTCGTTCTTCGGCATCACCACGATGATCATCTCGATCCCGACCGGCGCGAAGATCTTCAACTGGCTGTTCACCATGTATCGCGGCCGCATCCGCTTCGAAGTGCCGATGCTCTGGACCATGGGCTTCATGTTCACCTTCGTGATCGGCGGCATGACCGGCGTGCTGCTCGCCGTGCCGCCGGCGGACTTCGTGCTGCACAACTCGCTGTTCCTGATCGCCCACTTCCACAACGTGATCATCGGCGGCGTGGTGTTCGGCGTGTTCGCCGGCGTCAGCTACTGGTTCCCGAAAGTGTTCGGCTACAAGCTCGATGTGTTCTGGGGCCGGGTGTCGTTCTGGTGCTGGCAGATCGGCTTCCTGCTGGCGTTCATGCCGCTGTACATCCTCGGCCTGATGGGCGTCACCCGCCGGGTCAGCCACTTCGAGGACACCAGCCTGCAGCCCTGGTTCATCGTCGCCGCGTTCGGCGCGGTGCTGATCGGCTGCGGAATCGTCGCGATGCTGGTGCAGTTCCGGGTCAGCTATGTGCGGCGCGAATCACTGCGCGATCACTCCGGCGATCCCTGGAACGGCCGCACCCTGGAATGGGCCACCTCATCACCGCCGCCGGACTACAACTTCGCGTTCACCCCGCGCGTGCATGACGTCGACGCCTGGTGGGACATGAAGCGCGGCGGCTACCAGCGGCCGACCACCGGCTTCCTGGCCATCCACATGCCGAAGAACACATCGGCCGGCATCATCCTCGCGGCCATCAGCGGCGTCATGGGCTTCGCGCTGATCTGGCACATCTGGTGGGCGGCGGGCGCCGCGTTCGCAGCGCTGATCGGCACCGCGATCGTCCACACCTTCAACCTCGACCGCGACTACCACGTGCCGGTCGAAACGGTGACCGCGGTCGAAGACCTGCGCAGCCGTCAGCTCGCCGAGGCCGGAGCATGAGCACTCACACGATGTCCCCGCCGGCAGAGACCGGCAACCGCTACCTGGTGGCCGGCGAGCATCATCCCGCCAACGGCACGATGCTCGGCTTCTGGCTGTACCTGATGAGCGACTGCCTGATCTTCGCGGTGCTGTTCGCGATGTATGGCGTGGTCGGCGGCAATTACGCGGCCGGCCCGTCGCCGAAGGATCTGTTCGATCTCGAACTGGTCGCGGTCAACACCGCGATGCTGCTGCTGTCGTCGATCACCTACGGCATGGCGATGCTGGAAATGCAGCGCCACCGGGTCAAGCCGACGATGCTCTGGCTGGCCGTCACCGGCCTGTTCGGCCTGGCCTTTATCGGCATCGAGATGTACGAGTTCCACCACCTGATCCATGAAGGGGCAGGGCCGCAGCGCAGCGCGTTCCTGTCGGCGTTCTTCACTCTGGTTGGCACCCATGGCCTGCACGTCAGCTTCGGCATCGTCTGGCTGGTGGTGCTGCTCACCCAGCTGGGTCGCTGGGGCCTGACTGCCGCGAACCGTCGCCGGCTCGCCTGCCTGTCGCTGTTCTGGCACTTCCTCGACGTCATCTGGATCGGCGTCTTCACGGTTGTCTATCTGATGGGAGCCCTGCGATGAGTGCCGCCGATCTGCATGGAAGCGATTCGCGTCTCAACCAGAGCCATGTCCACGGCCATGAAGAGGCGCATGCCGGCGATGGTCACCACGATGGCGACGAACTGCCGCACGCCAACCTGCGCGATTACCTGATCGGCTTCCTGCTGTCGGTATTCCTGACCGCGATCCCGTTCTGGCTGGTGATCGGCGAAGTGTTCGCGGACAAGCGCATCACCACCGCGATCATCGTGGTCTTCGCGATCGCCCAGATGCTGGTGCACATCGTCTACTTCCTGCACCTCGACACTCGTTCGCAGGCCGGCTGGAACATGCTGGCGGCGATCTTCACCATCGTGCTGGTGGTGATCGCCATTTCGGGCTCGCTGTGGGTCATGTACCACATGAACGCCAACATGATGCCGATGGACGAACACGAGCTGCGCAACGTTCCCTGATGAAGCGGCGCTGGCCCAGGTTCGCGCTGCTGGCAGGGTTGGCGCTGGCCTTCCTCGGCTTCATGGCGCTCGGCAGCTGGCAGCTCGAACGGCGGACCTGGAAGCTGGCGCTGATCGAGCGCGTCGAGGCACAACTGCAGGCCGCGCCGGTTGAAGCGCCCAGTCCTGCCGCCTGGAGCAGCATCGGCCGTGACGACGAATACCGGCGAGTGAGCGTCTCCGGCCGCTACCGCCACGAACTGGAAACCTGCACCCAGGCGGTCACCGTACGCGGCCCCGGCTGCTGGGTGCTGACGCCGCTGGAAACGGTCGACGGCTGGACCGTGCTGATCAACCGCGGTTTCGTCGATCCCGCGCAACGCGATCCGGCGACCCGTGCCGGCGGCCAGCCGGACGGCGTCGTCGCCATCGACGGCCTGCTGCGGCTCAGCGAACCGCGCGGCGGCTTCCTGCGCCGCAATGACCCAGTACAGGGCCGCTGGTACTCCCGCGATGTTCCGGCAATCGCTGCGGCTCATGGCCTGCCGTCTGAGCGCGTTGCGCCTTACTTCATCGATGCCGGCAGTAGCGTGCCCGGCGGCCCGATCGGCGGTCTGACCGTGGTGCGCTTCCACAACAGCCATCTGGTCTATGCACTGACCTGGTACGGCCTCGCCGCGCTGAGCCTGGCCGGCGCGTGGCTTGTGATCCGCCCGGACTGGTTCCCGCGCAGACCACGCGGCAATGCCGAATCGCCTTGAAGTGGAGCGGGACGGGGCCGCTGCTACCATCCGCCTCATGACCGCGCTACCCGCTCCGCCGCGCCGCTTTTCGCTGCTCGATTCGCTCGGCGAAACGGCGAACCATCAGAACGCGATGCTGCTGGTCCAGCTGCGCTGGCTCGCGGTGTTCGGCCAGGCGCTGACCATCGTGCTGAGCACCGTGCTGTTCGATCTGCAGCTGCCGATGGCGACGATGTTCGGCGTCATCGGCGTGCTGGTGCTGTTCAACCTCTACAGCATGCTGCGGCCGCGTCTCGATCGCGAAGTCCACAACGGCGAACTGATGGCCGGGCTGTTCATCGACATCACCGCGCTGAGCGCGCTGCTCTACCTCAGCGGCGGGGCGACCAACCCCTTCGTGTTCCTGTATCTGATGCAGGTGACCCTGGGCGCGATCCTGCTGGAGGTGCGCTCCACCTGGGTGCTGGTCGCCTACGCCTGTCTGTGCTTCGCCGTGCTGATCGACCATCACTTGCCGCTGGTGTTCGGCGAGCACGCGCAGCGCAGCGCCTTCGATCTGCACGTGCTCGGCATGCTGGTCTGCTTCGTGCTCGACATCCTGCTGCTGGTGGTCTTCATCCGCCAGATCGGCACCAACCTGCGCCGTCGCGATCGCAATCTGGCCGATCTGCGCCAGCACGCCGCCGAGGAAGATCACATCGTCCGCATGGGCCTGCTGGCGTCTGGCGCCGCCCATGAACTGGGCACGCCGCTGGCGACGCTGTCGGTGATCATCGGCGACTGGCGGCATCTGCCGGAGTTCCGCGAGCACCCGGACCTTTGCCAGGAGCTGGACGATGTCGATGCCGAACTGCGCCGGATCAAGGACATCGTCAACGGCATCCTGCTGTCGGCCGGCGAAGCGCGTGGCGAACGGCCGATGCTGACCACCGTCGCCCACTCGCTGGGCAACACGGTCGATGAATGGCGCAGCCTGTGGCCCGGCGTAACGCTCGATTACATCGTCGAGGAACCGCTCGATCGCGAAGCCTTCCATCGCACGCCGGTGGTCTCCGATTCGGCGATGCGCCAGGTGCTGTTCAACGTCTTCGACAACGCCCGCGAGGTTTCGCCGAGCTGGGTCGGCGTCAGCGTGCGCTGCCGCGACGGCCTGCTGACCATCGACGTGCGCGACCACGGCCCGGGCTTTCCGCAGTCGATGCTGGCGCGCATCGGCAAGCCCTATCAATCGAGCAAGAACCGTCCCGGCAGCGGCCTGGGCCTGTTCCTGGTGGTCAACGTGCTGCGCAAGTTCGGCGGCCATGTCGAAGTCATCAACGGCGAACTCGGCGGCGCGATCGTCCGGCTGCGACTGCCGCTGAGCGCGCTGGTGTTCGAGCAAGGCGAGGGCGGGGCATGAGCGGACGCAGCCTGTTGATCGTCGAGGACGATCCGGCCTTCGCCCGTACCTTGCGGCGATCGTTCGAGCGTCGCGGCGACACCGTGCACAGCGCCGCCAGCCTTGAAGCAACAATCGCCGTGCTCGCCGAAGCCAAGCCCACGCATGCCGTGGTCGATCTCAAGCTCGGCCAGGAATCCGGCCTGGCCGTGGTCCGCCATCTGCACGGCCACGATCCGCAACTGGTGATCGTCGTGCTCACCGGCTATGCCAGCATCGCCACTGCCGTCGAAGCAATCAAGCTCGGCGCCAGCAATTATCTGGTCAAACCCTCGAATACCGACGACATCGAGGCCGCGTTCGCCGGCGAGTCGGTCATCGAACCCGAAGACCTGCCGATGAGCGGTCGGCAGACGTCGCTGAAGACGCTGGAGATGGAGCGCATCCACGAAGTGCTCGCCGAGACCGGCTTCAACATCTCGGAAACCGCCCGCCGCCTCGGCCTGCATCGCCGCACGCTGGCGCGCAAGCTGGCCAAGCGCTGGGTGTCCTGAGGCTGGACCGGTCAGTCGCTGCCGTGATCGAATCGGGTTTCCTCACTCTCTTCGATACGACCC
>NZ_JAHFRY010000104.1 GCF_023266035.1 Nevskia sp. | reverse complement strand
AAAAATACCCCCAGACTGTACCGGTACCCCCTCGAATGTACGGTTCTGGGGAGGCGTCGGATAGGGCGGTGCCGGCGCGCCCGGTTTCCTCCGCGACGTCTTCCGCGCTTTCACCAATGAAGCGGGTCAGGTCGTCGGGTTCCTGCCTCGCGATGCCCGGTTGGCTCAGTTGGCGTGCGCTGTCGGATTGCTCACCAATGCTTCAACTACGACGGGAGCGGCTGTGCACCGCCAGGAAAAGCGATGACAGGTCCGTCCAACTTGCGTGAAAGGAACAGCCGACTGTTCGGCCGGCATTTCGCCAGCGAAAACTGACTGAGCAGCCGTGAACACAGGTCGAAGCTTGATTCACGTCTTACCTGTGAACTGGTTAGCGCGTGTCTGTGTATGCGAGAAATCCGCGGAGTCTTCTTACCCGCATAGGGAAACGCCAGGGAGTACCTTTTCCGCTCCGGCTCAGTCTGGCTGCGCCCATCCCCAAATGACCGGGGACAACGGGTACAACGGGGACAACCGATACAAGCGACTGACTTATATGAGGAAAATCTGTACCCGGTGCTGGATCCTGTAACGGAAGCGACCGGGGACACCGGGGACAAATCGAAGATTGAAGCCGGTCATTGTCCCCGGTGTCCCCGTTGTGTCCCCAGTAAGAACACATAGACCGGGGACAGCGGAAAGCCCAGCAACAGCGGGCCTCCCAGCGCTTCAGCTTCGCCTTGTCCCCGTTGTCCCCGGCGATTCGTGGAAAGTGTCGCGCGGAAAACTCGGGTCGCGCTCCGCGCTCCTCACGCGCTCGGTTCGGCATCGCCCGGCACGGCTTGCCAGATCGAAGGCAGCACGACATAGCACCAGGTCAAGCCCAGGGCCGGCAGCCGCTCTTTGCGCTTCAGCCGATTGGCTTCCTTCGGCCGCTTGAGCGCGCCGACACTGGCGAGTAGCTGCGCCACCTGTCGCGGATCGAAGCCGGTGCAGATTTCCTGCTCGAACGTCTCCGGCAGCAGGTAGTAGGTCTCGCCGTCCTCGCCGAACACTTCGGTACAGCGGAAGCCGGCGCGCTTCACGGTCACCCAATCCTTGCTGCTCGAATCTTCGCCCCAGTGCTGCAAGCGGGCGCTGGCCTCGTTCTCAAGCCAGCGGCGAACCTGCGCCAGCATGCGCACGGGTTCCAGGTTGCCGGTGCCGCCGCGTGTGTCGATCCATGCGTGCAGGCATCGGCCGCAGGCGGCATCGGCTTCGCCCACTTCCCAGCCGGTGATGCCGGCTTGCGTCGCCAGCTCGCCCGCCGCTGCGATGACGGACAGTCGGCCCGCCACGCGCGATACCTGCCCGTCGATGCCCTTCGGGACATGGCGATCGGTGAAGGCTCGCCGTAGTGCGCGGATCGCGTCCGGCAGTGTGTCCAGGCGCGGCAACAGCGCGCGGAGAAACTCGGGGCCGGCGACGCCGTACACGTCGCCCGCCGCATCGGTGATCGCACGGGACAAGGCCGGGCCGCTGTCGTATCCGCCCAAGGTATTGAAGATCCCGAAGCCCGCGCCGGCATCGGCCGGTATGTCGGCCATTCGGGTTTCCTGTCCGGCCTGCGCTTGCTTGCCGCCTTGTCGCATGTGCTCGGCAAGGCTCAGTTCTCCGGCACTTAGGAACAGCAATCGCCAGGTGATGACGGGGCGAGCCGAACCGCCGCGCCCGGCGCGGGCCTTGCCCTCGCCATTGGCGAGCATGTACGCGGCATCGCCCGCGATACGCGGGTCCATCTGCCCCAGCTCGTCCAGGATCAGCAGGCCGTCGGAGTACTGCGCGGCGATCGACTCAAGCCCGTTGTCGGTGGCACGCCAGCGGCGCATGAAGTCAGGCCCGCCCCAGACGGAAGCCGCCGCCCGCAAAGCCGTAGTCTTGCCGGTGCTCGAAGCGCCGCGCAGATTGAAGCCGCCTGATTCCTCGCCTGCCCAGTGCAGCAGCGGGCCGGCGAACGCGGCCGACACCGCGAACAGCAGCCGGGAATTCCCTCGGCACAGGTCAGCCAGGTCACTGCGCCACTGATCGAGCGTGCCGCGCTCCCGGTAGACATGGCCGCCCGTTGTCTCGCTTTGAAACAGGACGGCTTCGTCGGCCTCGCCGATGGTGCGATCCGGCATCACGAACACGCGGCCATGCCAGCCCGCACGCTCCACACAACGGGCGCGGGCTTCCGGTCGCGATTGTTGGATGTAGTCGGTCAGCAGGTTGCGATTCTTCATCGATACCGGCACGTCGAAGCCCAGGCGCAGCAGCTCCGCGCGCATCTCATCGCCGCCACCCGACAGCAGCCGCATCGGCATGCCCCAGCGGTGCTCGGTGCCATCGGCATCGTTGAAGCTCAGCAGTCGCCCCCAGTTCGTCCCGTCCAGATCGCGCAGGTAAGCCGCAACCTCGATCGGCGGACAGACCCAATAGGGCGCTAGCGGGCTGCCGTCCTTCGGATCGGTGGCGTTGTGCCAGATGCCGCGATCGTCGCGAGTGAAACGGGGTTGCCTGCCGCTGCCGCTCGCCTCGGCAGGCTTGGCGCGGGGCAATACTTGGGCCGCTGGCGCAGCTTCAGGCGTTGCCACTGGCGCAGCCGGCGCGCTGGTCTCGGCATCGCCTGCCGTCTCGAATGCGGCGCGTACAGCGGCCAGGCCATGCACGGCCGCGTAGTCGTTCCAATCCGATCCGGCATCGCCTGCCGGGAACGATGGCGCGATAACTGTTCCGCCTACAGCCTGCGCCGCCTCGGTGGCTTTCGTGATGCCCGGATTGCCTTCGGTGCGGTGATCGTTGTCCGCTGCGATGACGATTTGCGCCGCTGGAAACTTCGCGCGCAGCGCCAGCGCAACGGGCCGCAGGTTGCCGGTATCGAATGCGACTGCCACGGCCTGCCCGGTGGCCTCGCGCAGCGTTGCTGCTGTCGCATAGCCCTCGGCAATCAGCAGCACGGCACCGGGCTTGCCGATCGCGTGATAGTGGCCCGCCTTTGCCATGCCGGACGTGAAGCGCTTGGACCCGTCGGACTGAATGAATTGCAGGCCATGCAGCGCGCCGTCGGCATCGCGGACGGGAATTACCAGCGCTTCGCGGAGCTGCCGGATGCCGTAGCCGCGTACCTGCTTTTTCGCCAGGTACAGATGCTTGGCCGACGGCTTCGGGTTGGCTTCATCCCACAGCTTCGCGGCCTTCTTCCGGGCCTCCGCGCGCACCCGCTGCGCCTCGGCATCACGCTCGCGCCGGATCGCTTCCAGGCGCGCTCGATTGGCCTCGCGCTCGGCTTCGTCCAGCTCGCGCCCGATGTTGGCGTGCCAGGTCTCGGATAGGCCGCGCTTCCAACAGCCGAACTCGCCGGCCGGCAGGCCATCGGCATGCAACACATACCAGCCGTTGCGCTGGTCTCGCCGATCGCCTGATACGCGGAAGCGGTGCAGCTTGCCGTCGGCGTCGATCGTCGCATCGGTGTCGAGTCCGGCCGCGCGCATGGCGCGGCCGAACTGCCCCAAGACTTCGGAGAGCTGCATAGCAAACGTGTCCGATCGCACCGTCAGCGCAAAATCGCGAACGCGTCCCAAACATCCTTAAGTTCTGCGCGGAAGCGCGGCAATACCAATCTCTGATCTATGAACTCATCTGAATTGGAGAGAACGGCGTCCGGCCATGTCTTAGATCGTTCCAATAGGCCGGCTTCAAAATTCAGCTCGTCTATCTGATCTTCGAGCCAAACCCTCTTTGCCATTGCAATGTCGATCCGCGCATCCAAAGCGGCATGTATTTTCTCCTTTAGCTCTGCCTCTTTGTTCCGTAGCTTTTGTGCCATATCGACATGACGGTCGGTTGCTTGCTTCAAGGCGGAATATAGTTCTGCCTCATCGATTGCCAATTGTGTTTCCTTCGGTGGCGGCACGTCGAAGCCAGAAATAACTGCGTTGATGATTTCGCTGCCACGGTCATCCCGGTATGAAGCTAGCCGGTCTGCCGCCTCATTGCGGCGAGCTGTAAGCACATCGACAGCAGCGGCCAGCTTCAGCACTTGTGGCCGCAATTTCTCAATGTCAGTTTTCATGACGCGAATGCCGTTGCGCGCCATCGCCAACGTGGCTTCCGAACAGATCAAACGTTGCGTCATATCCCGGTCGATCTGCTGCACCCCAAACACCTGTTCGGGGAATGATTTAAGTTTCTTCTTCAAGCACTCCAACGCGCCTTCGGGAATCAACTTCGACATTTGTGCATCTCCTTGAGTGATGGCCTCGGAACGAGACCGATCTAAAAAAACGAAAAGGGCGTGATTCGCAGCGATTCGCGTCGCGACTCGGGACCACACGCGAGAAGCGCAACGGGAGCCACCTTCGAGCAACTCGAAAAAGCATTCCGCGCAGACATAGGCGGTCAGGCAACGCGAGTCGTGCCCACCTGTCACGCGTGAAACTGGATACAAAGGCGCGACCGTGCCGCAGCCGGGGCAGCCCCAGACGATTAGCCGTCTCATGGCAGCCCCCCGTAATGCGGCGCGACGATGGCGTGCACATATCCGGCTTGCAGCGCTTCATCTGCGCTCAGCCAGCGGTCACCTGCGGCGATCAACTGCGTTAGTTCGTGGGCCACGCTCCGGCCGCTTATACGGGCCATCGCTGCTGCCAATGCTTGGTTCGTCTGGTCGATCAAATCGGCAGCGATGCCGAAGACCGGCCCATCGCCAGCGACATAAGCGATTGCGCCGTGGAACATGAGGAAGGCATCGGCCTCGATCTCAACCCGGTCACCCGCCATCGCGACCAATGCACCCGCGCTACTGGCGATCCTGCGAACTCTGGTCACTGTCGGGCGGCCATCGCAGCGGATGGCGTCATAGATCGCGATGCCTTCGCGCGCAGAACCGCCCCACGACGTGACTTGTACAACTGGCATCGGATCGCCACACGCCCGCAGCGCCGCCAGCACATCCGTGTAGAAAACGGCATCGGCTTCCGTCGGATCACCAATCGCGCCGTCTATCACGATCAAGCCCGCATCCCGATCAGTGCACGAATGACCGCGCGCAACGCGCGTATCAGGACGTGTGTTGATCGGCTCTCCGATAGCTTTTGGAGCGCTGCGCGCGCGTTCTCGCGCTTACAGCGAGGGCAGTGAACAAGACCGGGCCGAGACTCATCCTTGTGTGCGAGCCAATCGAGAACGGCCGCAAGGTCGTACAGGTGTCCTTCGCCGTTCGATAGATCGCTGTGCGTTTTGATCGGGCAAGGATTCGGCTGGCGGATCCACTGCCGCACGGCTTCCGCCCTCCAATCGCCAACCCCAAGCCGGCTCAATTCGGCGACAAGCTGACGGCCCGTCAACAGAGGAATGGGCTTCATGCGCGCTTCAGATCGCTTGGCCGGGCGGCCTCAATCTTCCCGGCAATCCAGGTATCAACCTCGGATTCGATCCATGCACGGCTGCGGCCATTCAGTTCGATCGGGGCGGGAAACTCGCCGGATTGAACCAAGGCATACAACGACGAACGGGATAGGCCAGTGCGTAACTCGACCTGATCCCGCCGCAACAGCGATTGTTTGTGCTGACTGACCATCTAGAGTCCCCCTGATGCCGGGCGGGTCGCCTCGGTACAAGGATTCTCTGGGGCCTACGGGGTGTGATTCACGGACAAATGAACCGACTTTGCAACGCTGCGGCATAGCCACGACGAAGCTCGGCGACCTTCGATCGCGAGATAACACGACGCGTTGCGATGCTGCGATCGGAGTGCCCACTAATGATTAGGGCTAGAACTTCGACCACTTCATTGGCGTCCCAGGGGGGGCGCTTCGGGACGGACAGGTATTCGCCGGTCCGGCCTTTCGCCAATTCGCGAAGCGACTGGCAAAGCATCCAGAGCACAAATAAGAGCAGGAACGCTTGGTAATCAAAGCAGCGAACCCCAGCGCGATTGGTGATCGCCATGCCGAGAACGCGAGCACGATGCCTGCGTTCGTAGCTGTCAACGCGGTATTTTGACAGGTACACCCGGCGACCTCGCCAGCGATCCCAGAGAGCATCAGGAAGCGCGTCGGCCGGCAAAGCTTCTACAGCCTTTTCGACGCTCCCGATCCACTCTTTGACAAAAATCGATCGTGGCGCAGTTACTTCAGGCCACGTTGGGAAAAGCTTGAATAAGATGGAGAAGAAAGCGGCATCAAGTTCCGCGTCGGACAACTTCAATGTCCGCATGCCGGAATGATCGATGCCGCTCCTGCCACGCATCATCGGCAATTCACAGTTTCACAAGATGTCCGTCGCGCTCGCCGTGCTCTCATCGCGCATCAATCTTCCGGCAGGCCACGCGCAATATCGAGCATGAATATCGCCGATTGGAGGCTTTCCATGTCTACAGGGTCGCTGACTCTGCCAATCCCGATATCGTTTAGAAGCGTGCGAGCGCCATGCAATAAGGTCGACCGAAGCGAGTCGATATCCTCGCGACTTTGCCCCGCTGGAAAGATCGCTCGTATCCCGCCGATCAT
This sequence comes from Nevskia sp., assembly GCF_023266035.1. Lineage (GTDB taxonomy): Bacteria > Pseudomonadota > Gammaproteobacteria > Nevskiales > Nevskiaceae > Nevskia. The sequence goes on along the minus strand of NZ_JAHFRY010000104.1, from coordinate 10,293 downwards.
CACTTCTGTACCGCCGCCAACCTCGGCACAAGCTTGCTTCATGGTGCTTCTCCATGTTGCGAGTCAGGGCCGGTGCTGTGTCACTAGCACGCCATCGGCCCGCCTCATTGCCCCGCGTGATCCGGCGCGGGGCTTGCCGGTCCTGCTCATACCTGCATGTTCTACCCGCTGACTGAGGTACTAGGCGACGTCGTGGGCTTTGGCCCATTCGATGTGCGCGGCAGCTCGCAGAGCTTCGCTTAGCTCAAGTAGATGAATCGCCGACCAGACAACACGCTCATCAATACTCGCGTGAATGCTGTTCGAAACAGCATGCTCAAGCATGTCGCGTGCTGTACATCCGTACATTCCAGAATCGGCCAAGCATTGGTCGACGGTGATACCGGCCGGAATTGCAAGTGGCGTGCTGCACACATAGAAATGATGGTCGCGGCCGGTGACAGGCTCAGCTTTGTTAGGCTTCTCGACAGCTTGCTTCATGGTGCTTCTCCATGTTTCGAGTCAGGGCCGATGACGTGTCACTAGCACGCCATCGGCCCGCTTCATTGCCCCGCGTGATCCGGCGCAGGGCTTGCCGGTCTAAGTCATGCCTGCCGCCGTATCGCGGTGACGTTGCCGCCCGCTTGCAGGCTGTCGATTTCATCGGCCCATGCCTGCATCATCTGCCGCCGCTGGCTTAGGTACTGCGCGCCGTTGTAGATCGCGCGGATGTCGTCTTCATCGCCGTGCGACAGCTGGCGCTCGATCCAATCGCGGTTGTAGCCGCGCTCGTTCAGCGCGGTCGATATCAGATGCCGGAAGCCGTGTCCGGTCTGTCGCCCGCCATAGCCGATCCGCTTTATTGCGGTGTTCACCGTGTTTTCGCTCATTGGTCGATCGCGGTGATCGCGGGACGGGAAGGCGAGGGGACTGCGCTCGTTCAGTGCGCGCAGCTCGCGCAGCAGCACGACGGCCTGCGCCGGCAGTGGCACGACGTGCGGCCGGCCCATCTTCATCCGCTCTGCCGGGATGCTCCAGGTTGCTTCGTCCAGGTCGAACTCGGACCACGGTGCGGCGCGCAGCTCGCTGGGGCGCGCGGCTGTCAGCAGGTGCAGGCGGATCGCGATGGCGGTCCCTCGATCGCCGCGATAGTCGGCCAGCGCCTTCAGGAAGCCGGGCAGCTCCCCGATCGGCAGATGCGGATGCGCGCGGCGCGCGGGCGCTGCGGCCGCGACCACATGCAGATCGGTTGCGCGGTTGATCTCCACCGCGCCCTCGACCATCGCGAACTGAAAGATGCCGTTCAGCCAGCCCCGGCATTTCTTCGCCACGTCCAGAGCATCGCGGGCTTCGATCTTGCGCAGCACGCCGACCAACTCGGGGCGGGTGATCTCCGCGATCGGCCGCGCCCTCAATGCGGGCAACAGGTCGCGGTCGAGATACAGCCGGGCCTTGTCGTGCGACGCGGGGGACCATTCGCCGCTTTTCTTCTTGAACCACTTTTCCGCCATCACGCCGAAGGTGTGTTCGCGTGTGGCGCGCTCTGCATCTCGCGTCGCCTTGCGATGGTCGGCAGGATCGGTGCCCTGCGCCAGCAACTTGCGGGCAGCGTCGCGGGCTTCGCGGGCCTTCGCCAGCTCGATCTCGGGATAGGTGCCGATCGCCAGCAGCTTTTCCTTGCCGTCGAAGCGGTACTTCAGCCGCCAACGCTTGCCGCCCTCAGGCATTACCAGGAGGAACAGGCCGCCGCCGTCGAACAGCTTGCGCGGCTTCAAGGCGGGCTTGGCGTTGCGGACCTCGATCGCGGTCAACATGGCTGGGGGTACTTCCGGCGCTGGGGGTACTTTTGGGGGTACGCGGATTTTGGCCTTTTCGTACCCCCAATCTGGGGGTATCTGCCATCTACGTACCCCCAAAAGTACCCCCAAAGAATCCGGATGTCTACGGACGCCACCGGACCGTCCCGGACTATATGCCGGGACGATGTTCTGATTTATAAGGATTTTTTGGACTTCGCCGGACCCTGCCGGACTAAAAACTGGTGCCTAAGGAGAGACTCGAACTCTCACGAGGGGTTACCTCGGCGGATTTTGAATCCGCTGCGTCTACCGATTCCGCCACTCAGGCCCGCGCTGCTCCCGCACTGTATCGACGGGGCCGGCATTATAGCGGCCGATCGCGGGTTGGCTGCGATCTTTTGTCGTGTTCTGTCCATCTTTCCGTCGCCATGCAACGCAGTGATTTCCGTTACGAGCTTCCTTCCGAGCTGATTGCCCAGGTTCCGCCGGCCACCCGCAGTGGCGGCCGGATGCTGGTGGTCGATGCCACGACAGACAACTTTCAGGATGCCTGCGTCGTCGATCTGCCGGCCGAGCTGCGCGCCGGCGATCTGCTGGTGCTGAACGACACGCGGGTGATCCGGGCGCGGTTGCACGGCGTCAAGGAATCGGGCGGCAGGATCGAGGCGATGATCGAGCGGGTGCTCGATACGCGCCGCGCGCTGGCACAGATCAAGGCCAGCAAGACGCCGAAGGCGGGCAGCACCCTGCTATTCGCGGACGGTGCCTTGACCGCCACCGTGCTCGCCAAGCACGACGATCTGTACGAGCTCGAGTTCGAGACCGAGGATCTGCTGGCCTCGCTCGATGCTCACGGCGAGTTGCCGCTGCCGCCGTACATCCAGCGCACGGCAGACGAGCGCAAATCCAGCGCCAGCGATGACGCGCGTTATCAGACGGTATGGGCGCGCGAGCCGGGCGCGGTGGCCGCGCCAACGGCGAGTCTGCATTTCGACGAGGCGATGCTGGCCGCGATCCGTGCGCGTGGCGTGACCATCGCGTTCACCACCTTGCATGTCGGCGCCGGCACCTTCCAGCCGGTGCGGGTCGATGATCTGGCGACGCACGTCATGCATGCCGAGCGGCTGACGGTGACGGCCGAACTTGCGCAGGCGGTTGCCGATGCGAAAGCGCGCGGTGGACGGATCGTTGCGGCCGGCACCACCGTGGTCCGGGCGCTGGAAACGGCGTCAGCCGAGACCGGCATCGTCGCGCCGTATCAGGGCGAGACGCGGCTGTTCATCACGCCCGGTTATGCGTTCCGCGTGGTCGATGCGCTGCTGACCAATTTCCATCTGCCGGAATCGACACTACTGATGCTGGTCTGCGCGTTCGGGGGCTATCAGCGGGTGATGGCCGCGTATCAGCATGCCGTCGAGCAGCGCTATCGCTTCTTCTCTTACGGCGATGCGATGTGGCTGCCGCTGCGTGCCAGCCAGTCCAGCGCGCCCTGAGCGGCAGTACGGCCGCTGGCGAAACAGGCCGTGAGCAGGTAGCCGCCGGTCGGCGCTTCCCAGTCGAGCATTTCGCCGGCGCAGAAGGTGCCGGGACGTTGCAGGACCATCAGCCGCGCGTCCAGCGCTTCGAAGCGGACGCCACCAGCAGTCGAGATCGCATCGTCGATCGGCCGGGTGGCGTGCAGCGGCACGGTGAGCGTCTTGATCTGTGCGGCCAGTGAGGCGGGATCGGCGAAGGCTTCTTCCGGCGCACATTCACGCAGCAGCGAAGCCTTCACGCCATCGATGCCGGCGCGATGCAGATGCTTGGCCATCGACTGCGAACCGCGCGGCTTGGCCAGGCGTTCGCTGATCGCAGCCAGCGAGACGCCGGGCATCAGGTCCAGTTCCAGGCGGGCGACGCCGTGGGCGCTGATCGCCTCCCGCAAGGCCGGCGACAGCGCGTAGATCAGGCTGCCTTCCACGCCGACGCCGGTGATGATGAATTCGCCTTGCCGGAATTCGGCGTCGCCGCCTTGTTCAGGGCTCAAGCGAGCGGCCACCGGCTTGACCGGCTGCCCGGCGCAGCGGCTGCGCAGGATGTCGCTCCAGCGGCTTTCGAAGCCGCAGTTGCTGGGCGCAAGCGGTGCGACGTCGACGCCTTTTTCGGTGAGCAGTGGCACCCAGCGACCATCGGAGCCGAGCCGTCGCCAGCTGCCGCCGCCGAGTGCGAGCACCACGGCATCCACTGCCACCGCGACTTCGCCGGCTGGCGTGGAGAAACGCAGCGCGCCGTCATCAAACCAACCGGCCCAGCGATGGCGCAGATGGAAGTGCACGCCGCTCTCGCGCAGCCGGCGCAGCCAGCCGCGCAGCAGCGGCGCGGCCTTGAGATCGCTTGGGAATACGCGGTTGGAGCTGCCGATGAAGGTTTCCACGCCGAGGCTTTTCGCCCAGTCGCGCAGCTGATCTGCGCCGAAGCTTTCGAGCATCGGCCGGATCGCTGCCGCGCGCGTGCCGTAGCGCGATACGAACGGTTCGAAGCTTTCGCCGTGCGTCAGGTTCAGGCCGCCCTTGCCGGCGATCAGGAACTTGCGGCCGCAGTTGGCCATGGCGTCATAGACATCGACGGTGACGCCGGCGGCGGCCAGGGTTTCCGCCGCCATCAAGCCGGCCGGGCCTCCGCCGATGACGGCGACGCGGCGTTGCGGGTTTGTCGTCACGAGCGTGATTTGCGCAGCACGACGCTGATCGCACCATTGGTTTCCAGCATCGCCAAGCGAACCTCTTCGATACGAATGCAGCCGGCCTTGCGCAGCGCGGCATTGATGTCACGCCGGGACAGGTTGGCGGCGGCGAGATTTTCGGCACGCAGGCGGCCGTTGCGAATCAGGACCTGCGGCCGGCCGCCGATCAGACGATCGAGGCGATTGCTGGCGGTGGTCGCGTAGTCGAGCAGGAAGTTGATCGTCACCAGGGTCGCGGCAGAAATCAGGCCGCCGATCAGGGAGTTGTCGCCGCCATTCATCGAGTTCTGCACGGCGTTCGACAGCACCAGCAGCAGGATCAGATCAAACGGCGACAGCTGCCCGACCTGTCGCCGCCCGGTCATCCGCAGCAGTACCAGCAGGAACACATAGACGGCGATGGAGCGAAGCACCAGCTCCCACCACGGTACGGTCAGTTGCCACATCGATGCGGTCTCCGGCGATTCGGCCGCCATGATGCAACCCAGTCTTCGTTACCGCAGTGGCCCTTACCGCAGTGCCGACGCGCCTCAGATCCGGTTCAGATGCCGATCGGCCGGCGCTGGCGGGTTGTACTGGTAGATCCAGGTTTCGCTCAGCGGCTGGCCGACGCTCTTCAGGAACAGGCGCAGGTCGATCGGATCGGTCGAGTCATCCGGCGGCTTCAGATCGAAGATCGCGCGGTAGCCGTTGATCTCCTTCAGCGGCCGCGCCGAGGTCAGTTCGATAGTGCCGCGCGAAGCAGTGATGACCGCTTCCACCTTGGTGTCGCGGCCCAGCAGGCCGAGATCGCCGCCGGCGAAATCGACCACGAAGCGCCAGGAGAAATAGCTGCGCTTGACCCCGGCGGCACCGCCGAGACCGGTACGCGTGGCCTGCACGGTCGCCAGCCGCGGCGCAGCCGGGGGCTTGCGGCCCCAGTGCAGGCGGTAGGCGAACAGCAGTTCCTCGCCCGGCATCGGCTTCTTCTCCGGGTTCCAGAACGCCACCATGTTGTCGAAGGTTTCGTCCTGGGTCGGAATCTCGACCAGCTGCACCGAGCCCTTGCCCCAATCGCCCTTCGGCTCGACCCAGAGGCTCGGCCGCAGATCGTAGTAAGCACCGTCGTCCTGGTAGTGATCGAAGTTGTGATCACGCTGCATCAGGCCGAAGCCACGCGGGTTGTTGTCGGAAAACGAGTTGAAGCGCAGGCCGACCGGATTGACCAGCGGCCGCCAGATCCATTCACCAGCGCCGGTCCACATCTGCAGGCCGTCGGAGTCGTGGATTTCCGGACGGTAGTCGTAGGCCATGCGGCGGTCGTTCTCGCCGGTCTGATACATGCTGGTGCCGGGTGCGATGCCGAGGCGGTCGATCTTGCGGCGCGGATAGAGCGCGGCGTCGATCTCCATGACGTGGCTGGCGCCGGGGGAAATCTCGAAGCGATAGGCGCCGGACACGCTCGGCGAATCCATCAGCGCGTAGATCACCAGCTTGTTCGAGCCGGCCGCCGGGCGTTCCAGCCAGTAGCTGGTGAAGCGCGGGAATTCCTCGGGTGTCGGCGCGCCGGTATCGATCGCCAGGCCGCGCGCCGACATGCCGTACTGCCAGTCGCCGCCCACCGCGCGGAAGTAGCTGGCACCGAGCCAGGCGCCGACATCGCGCTCCAGATCGGTATGGAACAGCACGCGGAAGCCGGCGAAGCCGAGATCGTTCGGCAGCTGATTGGCCTTGACGCCGGACTTGCCGAAATCGAACAAGGTCGAGTCGTAGGCGATTTCCTGCGCCTGGCCGTTGACGATCTCGAACATCCGGACCGGGTCCTTGAAGAACAGGCCCATATGGAAGAAGCGAACCTGGAACGACAGATCGTCCTTCGCCCAGAGGCCGCGATCGGCGCGGTAGCGGATGTTCTGGTAGCGATCGAAATCGAGACCCTGCAAGGTTTTCGGCAAGTCGCTGGGCGGAGCGAGATAGGCCACCGAGGCCATCTGCCGCGCCTGGCCCTTGAGCCAGCTGTAGTCGAAGGCCTGGGGCTTGCCGAGCTGCTTGAGCTTGCCGCGGTCGGCGGCTTCAGCGGCTGGTGCGGCCAGGCCGGTGGCCAGTACGCCGGCACCGGCCGACAGGGATTTCAGCAGTTCACGTCTTTGCATGGTCGAGCTTTCGGGTTGGGGGCCAGGCGGTGGGAGCGCGTCGGCGTTCGCCATAATATCCGCATGGCTCTCATCTCTACCGGCACCTGTGCTGGAACCATCACCGGACTGTTCGCCGGCCGCGTGCAGGCCATGCCTGGCGACGGCCGGCCGACGGCGATCTTCAAGCAGCCGGTGATCGGGGCGATGGCGGTCGGGCCGGAGGGTCTGGTCGACGATGCGCAGGCGGATCGCAGAGTTCATGGCGGGCCGGAAAAGGCCCTGCATCACTTCCCGCTGGAAACCCATGCGCGGCTCGCGGCGCTGTTTCCGGAGGCGGCCGCGACTCTGGTCGCTGGTGCGCTCGGCGAGAACATCTCGACTTCCGGCATCGAGGAAAAGCACGTCTGCATCGGCGACGTGTTCGCGCTCGGCAGCGTTCGCGTGCAGCTCTGCCAGCCGCGCACGCCGTGCTGGAAGATCGAGGCGCGGCACGGCGTTGACGGCATGACCCGGGCAGTGGCCGATGCCGGCATTGCCGGCTGGTATTACCGGGTGCTGGAGGCGGGCATGGTCGCCGCCGGTGATCGCTATCAACTCATCGACCGAATTCCTGCCGCGCCGACCCTGGTCCGGTTCTGGGACATCGTCCACGCCCATCGTCCGCCGCTGGCCGATCTGGAAGCGCTGCGCGACGCACCGGGCCTTGCCTCGAACTGGCAGCGCAAGCTTGCCGATCGCGTCGACTGGCTGCGCCGCAACTGAAATCACCCGCATGACTTCCGTGAAGCTGCCGGACTATCCGGCACTGGCCGCGCTGCCGGCGCTGCGCGAAGCGCTGGCGATGCCGGGCGGCCGCGCCGTGCTGGCCGCGCCGCCGGGTTCCGGCAAGACCACGGTGGTGCCGCTGGCGCTGCTCGACGAGCCCTGGCTGCGCGGCAAGAAGATCGTGATGCTCGAGCCGCGCCGGGTTGCCGCCCGCGCCTCGGCAGCGCGAATGGCTAGCCTGCTCGGCGAGAAGAGCGGCGAGACCGTCGGTTATCAGGTGCGCTTCGAGCGCAAGATCGGCCCGGCGACGCGCATCGAAGTGATCACCGAAGGCCTGCTGACCCGGCGCCTGCAGGCTGATCCGGAACTTCCCGGCGTCGGTCTGGTGATCTTCGACGAGTTCCACGAGCGCAGCCTCGATGCCGATCTGGCGCTGGCCCTGACCCTGGACGCCGCCGCCTCGCTGAACGAAGCGCTGCGGGTGCTGGTGATGTCGGCGACGCTCGATACCGAGCGCGTTTCGGCCATGCTCGGCGGCGCGCCGATCGTCACCGCGTCGGGCCGGATGTTTCCGGTCGAGGTGCGTTTCGCGCCGCCACGTCCGGGTACGTCCACCGATATTGCGGTCGCCGATGCCTGCGCAGCCGCGCTCGCGGAACGGGAGGGCGACGTGCTCGCTTTCCTGCCCGGTGGCCGGGAGATACGTGGCGCCCAGCGCATCCTTGAATCGCGGCTCGGGACCGGTGTCGTCGTGCACCCGCTGTATGGCGATCTGTCGAGCGCCGAGCAGGATCTGGCACTGGCGCCGAACCGTGATGGCCGACGCAAGGTGATCCTGGCGACCAACATCGCCCAGACCAGCCTGACCGTCGAAGGCGTGACCACGGTCGTCGATGCCGGGCTGGCGCGAGTCGCCCGTTTCGATCTCGGCGCTGGTGCCAATGCGCTGGAACTGCAGAGAATTTCCCGCGCCAGTGCCGAACAGCGCGCTGGCCGCGCTGGCCGCCTCGGGCCGGGAACTGCCGTCCGCCTGTGGAGCCGCGATCAGCACGGTCAACTGCCGGCGCATGACACGCCGGACATCCTCGCCGTCGATCTGTCGCGGCTGGCGCTGGAACTCGGCGTCTGGGGTGTGTCCGATCCGGCGACCCTGGCGCTGATGGATCAGCCGCCTGCCGCTTCCTGGTCGCAGGCGCGTGAAGTGCTGACGGCGATCGGCGCGGTCGGCACCGATGGCCGGATCACTGCACACGGCAAGGCGCTGGCACGCTTGCCGGCGACGCCGCGCATCGCTCACATGCTGATGGTCGCGAAAGCCGCCGGCTTGGCCGGCACTGCGGCCTGGACCGCCGCCGTGCTCGATGAGCGTGACAGCGGCGCCGATCTCGCCCAGGCAGTGCGCAACGCCCATTCCGGGAAGGCCGATGCCGGCGCGCTGCGGCGGATGCGCGAAACCGTGCGCCAGCTGCTGCGGCTGGTCGATGCCGACGAGCGGGCGACGACCGATGCCGATGCCATTGGCCGGATCGTAGCGATGGCTTACCCCGAACGGCTGGCGCGGCGGCGGACGGAAACCCGCGGCGCGCGGGATGTCGGCTATCTGTGCGCCGATGGCGGCGAGGCGCGAATCCCCGAGCGCGATGTGCTGGCAGCGTCCGAGTGGCTGGCGATCGCCCACTGGGAACCGGGCAATCCGCGCCGGATTCGTGCCGCAGCGGCCTTGTCCGAGCGCGAGGTGCTGGTCGACCAGGCGGCGCGGATCGTCAATCTGGCAGATGTCGCCTGGAACGAGCAGCAGCAGGCGGTGCTCGCCGAGCGCCAGACGCGGCTTGGCGCGATCGTGCTGGAACGCAAGCCGATGAACCAGCCGGATGGCGAGCGCCAGCGGGCGGCGATGATCGAAGGCATCCGCAGCCTGGGAATCGCCGCGTTGCCGTGGAGCGAGGGCGCGCGGCAATGGCAGGCGCGGGTCGCGAGCCTGCGGGCCTGGCGCAGCGTTGATGACTGGCCGGATGTGTCCGACGAGGCGTTGGCCGAATCCCTGAGCGAGTGGCTGACGCCGTATCTGTCCGGCATCACCCGGCGCGAGCATCTGGCGCGGCTCGATCTGGCTGGCATCCTCAACGGCCGTCTCGACTATCCGCAGCAGCAGCGGCTGTCGCGGCTGGCGCCGACCCATGTCGACGTGCCGAGCGGCTCGCGAGTCGCGCTCGAGTACCTGGCCGACGGCGCGCCGCCGGTGCTGGCGGTGAAGCTGCAGGAACTGTTTGGCGCCACGCAGACGCCGACGGTCAACGAAGGGCGCGTGGCGGTCTCGCTGCACCTGCTGTCGCCCGGGCGAAGGCCGATCCAGGTGACCCGCGATCTAGCCGGTTTCTGGGCCCGCACCTACGAGGAAGTTCGCAAGGAACTGAAGGGGCGCTATCCGCGTCATCCCTGGCCGGATGACCCGCTGGCAGCGGCGCCAACGGCCCGAGCCAAGCCGCGCGGGACCTGATTGGCGGCTTCTCGAAGGAATTGCAGTCAAACCCGCAAGTTTTGCTTGACGCCCACCAGCGATATCCCCAGAATCCGCCGCTCGCTGTGCTGACCGTCACGGGGAGAGATACTCAAGCGGCCAACGAGGGCAGACTGTAAATCTGCTGACTAACGTCTACGAAGGTTCGAATCCTTCTCTCTCCACCACCGGCGACTGTCGCGAATGCTGGACCGGGCTCAGAGTTTGGGCAGGGCAGGCGGGTGTAGCTCAATGGTAGAGCTGTAGCCTTCCAAGCTACTGACGTGGGTTCGATTCCCATCACCCGCTCCAACCGTCAGGCAGGCGTCGTCAAAGCAGCAGCAGTACCGAGTTTCGCTCACATAGCTCAGTCGGTAGAGCACTTCCTTGGTAAGGAAGAGGTCATCGGTTCGATTC
>NZ_JAHFRY010000191.1 GCF_023266035.1 Nevskia sp. | reverse complement strand
AACATGCTGGCCAAGATGAAGGACACCCACAACGCCAGGCTGGTACTGGGCGGCCGTACCTTCTCGCTGATCCTGAACCCGATCAATGGCGATGCCGGCGAGCGTCTCGGCTATGTCGTCGAGTGGAAGGACATGACCGCTGAACTCGCTGCCGCGGCCCGCGAGCAGAAATTTGCCGCCGAGACCGCCCGCATCAAGCAGGGTCTCGATGTGGTCGCGACCAACGTGATGGTCGCCGACGGTGACCTCAACGTGGTCTATGTCAACGAGTCGATCAAGAAGATGCTGGCTGAAGCCGAGGCCGATATCCGCAAGGATGTGCCGAGCTTCAGCGCGGCGACCGTGGTCGGCACCAATATCGACCGTTTCCACAAGAATCCCGCCCGCCAGCGGCAGATGCTGGCGCAGCTCGACCGGGCTTTCAATACCCGCCTGGCCATCGGTGGCCGCAGCTTCTCGCTGATTGTCAATCCCATCCAGGGGGCGGCGGGAGAACGTCTGGGCTTTGTCGTCGAATGGCGCGATGTCACCGCAGAACTCGAACAGCGCCAGCGTGATGCCGAGAATGCCGGGCGCATGTCGGCGATCAACAAGGTCCAGGCGACCATCGAGTTCGGCATGGATGGTGTCGTGCTGAATGCCAACGAGAACTTCCTGGCGGCGACAGGCTATACGCTGGCCGACATCAAGGGCCGTCATCACAGCATGTTCATCGATGCGGCCTATCGGCAGACTCCCGAGTACCGGCAGTTCTGGGAGAAGCTCGGCCGCGGTGAATATGACGCTGGCCAGTATCGTCGCCTGGGCAAGGACGGTCGCGAGGTCTGGCTGCAGGCCAGCTACAACCCGCTGAACGATGCCGATGGCAAGCCGTTCAAGGTGATCAAGTACGCCACCGACGTGACCATCCAGGTGCTGGCGGCGCGCGTGCTGCAGCAGGCGGTGGAACAGACCCAGAATGTCGTTGCAGCAGCCCGCAATGGCGAGTTGGAGCAGCGGATCCCGCTGGACGGAAAGAACGGCGCGGTGCGCGAACTCTGCGAAGGCGTGAACATGCTGGTCGAGACCATGAGCACCGTGGTCAGTGAAGTCGGTCAGGTGTTGTCGGCGCTCGCCGAGGGCGATCTGACCCGCTCGGTCGATAGCGAATTCAAGGGCACTTTCGGCCAGCTGAAGGACGACTCCAACGCGACCGTTGCCCAGCTGACCGAGATCATCACCCAGATCAAGACCGCGACCGACACCATCACCACGGCGTCCGGCGAAATCGCCGCCGGCAACCTCGATCTGTCTCAGCGCACCGAAGAACAGGCCGCCTCGCTGGAAGAGACCGCCAGCTCGATGGAAGAACTGACCTCGACGGTCAAGCAGAACGCCGAGAACGCCCGTCAGGCCAACCAGCTGGCACTCGGCGCTTCCGACGTCGCGGTCAAGGGCGGCCAGGTGGTCGGTCAGGTGGTGACCACGATGACCGCGATCAACGAATCGTCGAAGAAGATCGTCGACATCATCAGCGTCATCGACGGCATCGCCTTCCAGACCAATATCCTGGCGCTGAATGCGGCGGTCGAAGCGGCCCGCGCCGGTGAACAGGGCAGGGGCTTCGCGGTGGTGGCCGCGGAAGTGCGCAGCCTGGCCCAGCGTTCGGCCGGTGCGGCGAAGGAAATCAAGACTCTGATCGGCGATTCGGTCGAGAAGGTCGGCAACGGTTCGAAGCTGGTCGAACAGGCCGGCAAGACCATGGAAGAGATCGTCACCAGCGTGAAGCGGGTGACCGACATCATGGCCGAGATCTCGGCGGCGTCGCAGGAGCAGTCCAGCGGCATCGACCAGATCAACAAGGCGATCACCCAGATGGATCAGGTCACGCAGCAGAACGCGGCCCTGGTCGAGCAGGCTTCGGCGGCCGCCCGGTCGCTGGAAGACCAGGCCGGCAATCTGTCGACCTCGGTCTCGGCCTTCACGCTGGCGGGTGCGCCGCAGGAAACCCGTCGCGGCCAGATGCGGCCCCAGACGGCAGCGCATGCAGCCGCGCCGGCCCGTCCGGCGGCTGGCAAGGCGGCACCGTCGGCGGCGCCGCGTCGCCCGGCGCCGGAAGCGTCCGGCAAGGGCCGGAGCAAGGCTGCAGGCGGCGACGCCTGGACCGAGTTCTGATCCGCAAGCGGTTGCTGAGGCTTTGACAGGAAGCCGCCGGGCATCGCGCCCGGCGGCTTTTTTGTGGGTTGCATGCTCAGCCAATCAGCGTCATTCCCGCGCAGGCGGGAATGACGGTTCAGAAGCTGAGGCCCCGGTGACGGAAGCCCGGCACCACAGGGCGGCCCGGCGGCTGGATCGGAACTTGAAAGACAGCTGGAAACCGACGCCACGCGCCGTCCCGACGACGGATCGATGACGCCTGCGATGTTCCCGAACCGGAATTCCGTCCATGACGCGTGCACCGATGTTGCAACACCTGAGCAGTGATCTGGCCAGCGCCATCAGCCACGGCTGGCAGGCGATCGAGGCTGCCGAGTGGCTGCCGCTGGTTGCCGTCTGGGGCTTGGGGCTCTGCGCCGTCGAAGGCGTCGAGCATCTGGCACCGCAGTCTCCCGAAACTCGCCACCCGGTCTGAAGCCCATGAGCCTTGCCGCAGCCGCCGATGACGTCATCAGCAGCGATGACCGCGATTTCGTCTTCACCAGCCGCGACTTCGAGCGGGTGCGCCAGCTGATCCACGCCAAGGCCGGCATCGCGCTGTCGGAATCCAAGCGCGACATGGTCTACAGCCGCATCGGCCGGCGCCTCAGGGCGCTGTCGATGGACTCGTTCAAGGACTATCTCGACCAGCTCGAAAGCCGCGGCAAAGCCGACGAGTGGCAGGCGTTCACCAATGCCCTGACCACCAACCTGACCTCGTTCTTCCGCGAGGCCCATCACTTCGAAATCCTCGCCGACTTCCTGAAGCAGCGCGGCCGCCATCTGCCGGCCAAGATCTGGTGCTCGGCGGCGTCGACCGGCGAGGAGCCGTATTCGCTGGCGATCACCGCCTGCGAAGCCTATGACTCGCTGACGCCGCCGGTGCGGATCCTCGCCACCGACATCGATACCCAGGTGCTGGAAACGGCCGAGGCCGGCGTCTATCCGCTGGAGCGCATCGAGAAGCTCAGCGAAGCGCAGAAGCGTCGTTTCTTCCGGCGCGGTTCCGGCGCCAACGAAGGCAAGGTGCGGGTCATCGACGAGCTGCGCGAGCTGATCAGCTTCCGGCCGCTGAACCTGCTCGATGCCCACTATCCGATGAAGGGGCCGTTCGATGCGCTGTTCTGCCGCAACGTGATGATCTATTTCGACAAGCCGACCCAGCGCGACATCCTCGCCAAGATGGCACCGCTGCTTGGCACCGAGGGCCTGTTCTTCGCCGGCCATTCGGAAAGCTTTTTCCACGCCACCGACATCGTCACCTCGATCGGTCGCACGGTGTATCGCCGCGCCGTGCCGAAGGGGAACTGACGCTCATGCATGCGATGCACAAGGTGCGCGAGACCGTCCAGGCCTGTGCATCGCCTGCGGCCTACTACGACCCCAAGTTCAGCGCCCACGCACTGAAAGTGCTGCCCGGCGAGTACATCGTCACCGGCCGCGACGTGATGCTGGTGACCGTGCTCGGTTCCTGCGTCTCGGCCTGCATCCGCGATCCGCTGGCCAGGGTCGGTGGCATGAACCACTTCATGCTCCCGGATCTGGAGAACGGCGGCATCGCCAACGAGAGCGCGCGCTACGGCTCCTACGCGATGGAAATGCTGATCAACGAACTGCTCAAGCGCGGTGCCTCGCGCAGCCGCCTCGAATGCAAGGTGTTCGGCGGCGGGGCCGTGCTGGCCGGTTTCACCGTCTCCAATGTCGGCAAGCGCAATGGCCAGTTCGTCAAGCGCTATCTGGCCACCGAAGGTCTGAGCATTTCCGCCGAAGACCTGTACGACGTCTGCCCGCGCCGCGTCCATTACTGGCCACTGACCGGCCGGGTGATGGTCAAGCGACTGGCCTCCGCCAATGACACCGACGTGCTGGCCAGCGAAAGCATGTACCGCCACAAGCTCGCCGAATCCCCTACTGCTGGCTCCGTGGAGCTTTTCTGATGGCCAAGACCGTGAAAGTGCTGATCGTCGACGACTCGGCGCTGATGCGCCAGTTGCTGACCGAGATCCTGTCTGCCGACCGCGAGATCGCCGTGGTCGGTGCCGCGCCCGATCCCTATATCGCTCGCGACCTGATCAAAAGCCTGAGTCCCGACGTGCTGACCCTGGACGTCGAGATGCCGAAGATGGATGGTCTGACCTTTCTCGAAAACCTGATGCGGCTGCGGCCGATGCCGGTGGTGATGGTGTCGTCGCTCACCGAGAAGGGTGCGGAAGTGACCTTGCAGGCGATGGAGCTTGGCGCGATCGATTTCGTCACCAAGCCGAAGATCGATCTGTCCGCCGGCATGCGCAGCTATTCCGCCGACCTGATCACCAAGGTCAAGGGCGCCGCCCGCGCCCAGGTCCGGGCGCCGGCTTTCCCAAAGGCGCCGCCCAAAGGCGTGCTGGCCAGCATCGGCAACCGCTATCGCACCACCGAACGGCTGATCGCCATCGGCGCATCGACTGGCGGCACCGAAGCGATCCGCGAAGTGCTCGAACGGATGCCGGCCGATGCCCCGGCCATCGTCATCACCCAGCACATCCCGGCGCTGTTCTCCGGGCCGTTCGCGGCGCGCATGGATCGCAGCTCGGCGATGTCGGTCTGCGAAGCGAAGGACGGCCAGCAGATCGTTCCCGGCCACGCCTACATCGCGCCCGGTAATCGCCATCTGGAAGTACGCCGTGACGGCGCCCGCTACATCTGCAAGCTCACCGATGCGCCGCCGGAAAACCGCCACCGGCCGAGCGTCGACGTGCTGTTCAAATCAGTGGCTCAGCATGCAGGCGCCAATGCCGTCGGCGCGATCCTCACCGGCATGGGTGATGACGGTGCCCGCGGCCTGCTGGAAATGCGCAAGGTCGGTGCCTCGACGGTGGTGCAGGACGAAGCGAGCAGCGTGGTCTGGGGCATGCCCGGCGCCGCATTCAAGCTGGGCGCCGCTGATCGCGTGTTGCCGCTCGACGCCATCGCCACCGAGTTACTGCGTCAATGCAGCACTGAGCGACGGGCCGCCTGACGGCGCTCCAGTCCTGTCATCTGCGGCCGATAGCCCTGTAATGAACCCTCCGTTGAATTCTTGATTCCGATCACCTGGACCCTCCGACATGAACACCCTCGATCAACACACCTGGCTGCTGCCGTTGTCCGGCACCGTGGTGGGCGCTGCGCTGCAGATGGCCGCGACGCCGACGGCAAGCTGGATCGGCGGTGCTCTCGTCGCCGCCGGCTGGACCGCCTACGCCTGGCGCAGGCAGCGCAGCGCCGGCAACCAGCGCCAGCTCGCAGCGCTGCACGATGGCCAATTGCAGCAGCACCGCCAGTTGCTCGAAGAGCTGCGCAGCGGCCTGGTCAATGAATCAGCCGGCGTGCAGCATGAAGTCGAAAGAGTGCGCACCCTGATCCTCGAATCGGTACGCACGCTCGGTGGCGCCTTCGAGCAGATGAGCAAGCAATCGCGCACTCAGGAAGCGGCCGTCGGACGCATCTTGAGCCGCGCCCAGAGCGGTGCCGGCGGCAATGGTGTCGACGTCCAACACTTCGCCCGCACCGCCAGCCAGTTGATGGAAGGCCTGGTCGACATCCTCGCCGGCGTCAGCAAGCAGAGCGCGAACTCGGTGCAGCACATCGATGCGATGGTCAAGCATCTGGATGCGATCTTCGAGCTGCTGGGCGACGTCACCACCATCGCCGACCAGACCAATCTGCTGGCGCTCAACGCGGCGATCGAAGCGGCACGCGCCGGTGAAGCCGGTCGCGGCTTCGCGGTGGTGGCCGAGGAAGTGCGCAACCTGTCCGAACGCTCGACCAGCTTCAACGAACAGATCCGCAAACTGGTGTTC
>NZ_JAHFRY010000190.1 GCF_023266035.1 Nevskia sp. | reverse complement strand
AAGTGCGGCACGGCGGCCACGCAGATAGGTGATTTCCGGCGAATCCTCCGCCGGCCGGTAGAACGGCGTGTCCTTGATCTGATCGTCGGAGATCGGCAGCTTGAAGCGGTCGCGGAACGCGCGCAGCGCGTCCTCGCCCATCTTTTTCTGCTGATGGGTGATGTTCTGGCCTTCGCCGGCTTCGCCCATGCCGTAACCCTTGACGGTCTTGGCCAGGATCACCGTCGGCGTACCGATATGCTTCGAAGCCGCCGCGTAGGCCGCGTAGATCTTGTGCGGATCATGACCGCCGCGGTTGAGCCGGCCGATGTCCTCGTCGGACATCGTCGACACCAGCTTCAGGGTTTCCGGATGCTTGGCGAAGAAATTGTCGCGCGTGTACTTGCCGCCCTTGGCCTTGTAGTTCTGGTACTCGCCGTCGACGGTCTCGTTGAAGATGCGCTGCAGCTGGCCGCTGCGATCGGCCGCGATCAAGGCATCCCAGGCACCGCCCCAGATCACCTTGATGACGTTCCAGCCGCCGCCCCTGAACACACCTTCGAGTTCCTGGATGATCTTGCCGTTGCCGCGCACCGGGCCATCGAGCCGCTGCAGGTTGCAGTTGACGACGAACACCAGGTTGTCGAGCTTTTCGCGCGAAGCGATATCGACGGCACCCAGCGATTCCGGCTCGTCCATCTCGCCATCGCCGCAGAAACACCAGACCTTGCGGCCGGTGGCCTTCATCAAGCCGCGATGCTCCAGATACTTCATCAGGCGCGCCTGATAGATCGCCTGGATCGGGCCCAAGCCCATGCTGACCGTCGCGAACTGCCAGAACGACGGCATCAGCCAGGGATGCGGATAGGACGGCAGACCCTTGCCATCGGTTTCCATGCGGAAGTGACGGATCTGCTCTTCGCTCAAGCGGCCTTCGAGATAGGCGCGGGCGTAGATGCCGGGCGTGCAGTGGCCCTGGAAGTAGATGAGGTCGGGACCGTCGGCGTGTTCCGGGCCTTTCCAGAAATGATTGAAGCCGACGTCGTACAAGGTGGCCGCCGACGCGAAGCTGGCGATGTGGCCGCCGATGCCGGAGTGCTCGCGGTTGGCGTTGATGACCATCGCCATCGCGTTCCAGCGGATGATCGAGCGGATCTTCCATTCGAGCGCGTGATCGCCGGGCGAACGCTCTTCGAGATGCGGCGGAATGGTGTTGACGTAAGCGGTGTTCGGCGAGAACGGGATGTAGGCGCCGCTCAACCGCGCCTTTTCCTGCATGGCTTCAAGCAAGAAATGCGCGCGCTCCGGCCCTTCGCGTTCGAGCACGGCAGCAAGCGCTTCGAGCCACTCGCGGGTTTCCTGCGGATCGACGTCCCGATTCAGATCGGATTCGGCAACAACAGGCGGCGTGGCGGCGATAGGTCCAGTCATGGCAGTACGTCTCGGGTGCGGTTCGGGGGCTGGCCAGCCTTTCCGGTGCGGTGGATCGATGATGCACAAGTGCCGCCGAACAGACGACGCTCACATCTGCAGGCCAATAGGAGCAAACATTAGACCCGGGTCGTCGATACGTCCAATATATGAAATATTAGATTTCGATACTTCAAAAGTACCTCGTATGGAACTGCGCCATCTTCGCTATTTCCTCGCCGTGGCCGACGAGCTGCACTTCACCCGGGCCGCGAAGAAACTCGGCATGGAGCAGCCGCCGCTGAGTCAGCAGATTCGCGCGCTGGAAACCGAGATCGGCACGCCGCTGTTTCATCGTCATGCCCGAACCGTGACCCTGACCGACGCCGGCCAGGTGTTTCTCGACGATGCCCGGCAGATCCTCGCCCACGTGCAGCGCGCCACCGATCACGCGAGACGAGTCGCACGCGGCAATCTCGGCCGCATCGGTGTCGGCATGATCAACTCGGCACCGTTTCATCCCTTCGTGCCGAGAGTGCTGCGCGAATACGGCCAGCAGTATCCGGAGGTGGCGTTGTCGCTCGACGAAAACTCGACGCCGGTGCTCGCTGCCGCGGTGCTGGCCGATCAGCTCGACATCGCCTTCGTCCGCCCGCTGCTGGGAGAAGAACCAGGGCTGGTCACCGAAGCCTTGTTCGACGAGGAAGTGCTGGTGGCGCTGCCGCAGGCGCATCGGCTGGCGGCCGAGCCGGCGCTGCATCTCGCCCAGCTGAGGGCCGAAGCCTTCGTGCTGTTTTCGCGGCCGGTCGGTTCCGGCCTCTACGACGACATCCTCGCCGCCTGCGGCCGCGCCGGCTTCAGTCCACGCATCGGCCAGGAAGCCTCGCAGGTGACCTCGATCGTCAACCTGGTGGCCGCCGGTCTTGGCGTGTCACTGGTACCGGCATCGATGCAGCAGATCCACTCCGACGGTGTGGCCTACCGGAGGATCATCGGCGACGCCCCGAAAGCCCGGATGAGCCTGGTCTACCGGCGCGACGACGAATCGGCAACGGTACGCAACATGGTCGCGCTGGCGCGCAGCGTGGCGCTGGCGATGGGGCTTTAGATCAAGGCTGCGGCGATGAACGCCGACCACACCGCATCCGGCTTCCACACCGCGTGCAGATCGCGCTCGGCGACTTCGCGCGGCACGCCCTTCTTCAGCACCCGCCACAGGTAGACGAACACCGACACCCGCTTGTTCGCCGCGCAGTGGATGAACACCGTGTGGCCGTCCTCGTCCTGCATCACGGCGCAGAAGCGGTCGAAGTCGTCGAGCGTCGGCGCTTCGAAAACCACCGGAATGTGGTGATAGCGCAAGCCCAGGGCGCGGACGATGTCGTCCTCGTCGGCCAGCGCATGGTCGGAGGTCGGCAGCGACAGGTTGATCACCACTTCCGAGCCGATCGCCCGCAGGGACTTGAACTCTTCGGCGCTGGGCTGGCCGGCGGTCAGCAGTTTTTCACCGATCTCGTGCCAGTTGCGCGGCTTGCGCAGCATGTTCAGGTCGAACGACGGCGGCGTGAAACCGCGGCGGATCTGCAGATCGCGCACCGCATAGCCGGTGCCGGCTGGCCAGGGCTTGATCTGTTCCAGCGGCAGCTTCTTCCACTCGATCAGTTCCTCGCCGAGGTTCACTGTGCCTTCGGCAATCACGTGGTAGGCGATGATCACCTGGTTCATCCGCTCGAACGGATAGAAGCCGATGAACTCGCCGATGCGTCCCTTCAGGCCCAGTTCTTCCTCGACTTCGCGCAGCACGCCGGATTCCGGGTGCGGGTCGTTCTTTTCCAGGAAGCCGGTGATCAGCGCGAACATCTTCGGCGGCCAGGCGGCGTTGCGGGCGAGGATGATCTGGCCTTCATGCTCGACGATCGCCGCGACCACCGGCACCGGGTTGTCCCAGTGCACGTAGCCACAGACGCGATCCGGGCAGGCGATGCGCTGCATCTCGCCATGGTTGGCCAGTTCCAGCGGCTTGGCGCATTGCGGGCAGTACTTGAAACGGCTCATGGCGTTCAGAGTTCGGTGGCTGTCGAATCGTCCGCCGATTCGAGAAAGGCGGCATAGCGGCCGCGATGCGTGACGACGGCGCGGCCATTGGCGCGAATGCGCGTCTCGATCGCGATACGGGCCCGACGATGACGGCGCAAGGTGGCGAGAAAGTGCGGCCACTCGGCTTCCGGCAATACCGACAGGGCAATGAAATCCGCCACCACCGGCTCGCGAAACTCGCAGTCGCTGTGCTGGACGACGATCTTCGCGACCAGGTTCTGCCGCTCCAGCGCCGTGTGCAGCAGACTCCAGCCCCCGAGGATGCCGAGCGTCGCCAGGCTGCCGCCGAACGCCGTGCCGCGATGATTCCGGTTCGGCGCCAGCGGCGCGGCAATCTCCATCTGCCGGCTGTCGAACGACATGACTCGGGCACCGAGCGCGGCGGTCAGCGGGATGTGGCGGTGCAGGTAGGCGGTCAGTTCTTCGGGGCTCATGAGCGGAACCTTAGCGGATGCTCATGAGCCCGTCATTGCGGCGTACCGGCTACTCAGAAGGTGATGCCGCCCTTCAGGCTGTAGACGTTGTTGTCGCCCAGCCGCTCGTACTCGAGCGTGGCGCTGATCAGCAACAGGCTGAAGCTGGTGCCGACAAAATACTTGGCCTGGCCGAAGGATTCCTTGTCGAGCGCGAAGCTCGATTCTGCCTTGGTGTCGGAGTGCACGTAGCCGATGCCGGCGTACGGCGTCAGGAACAGGATGCCTTTCGAGATCGACAGATCGGTGCCGTAGGAGCTGTAGTCGAAATCGCCGGTGTTGCTGGCGCGGGTATAGGTGCCGCGGACCGCGAGCGCCGGCGTGGCGACGCTGCCGTCGAGGATCGCGTAGCGGAGTTCGCCGCCGTAGACCGAGGCATCGGAACCCGGCACGCGGCTGTAGAAACCGCCGACATCGAAGCCGAACGGCAGGCCCTTGCTGGCGCGCAGGCCGACGGTGCCGAGGCCATCGACCGACTTGCCGGTGAGGCGCGACCAGGCGTCGCTGCTCTGGGTGCTGGTGTAGCTGCCGTAAGTGCCGATGTAGAAGCCAAGCAGGCCACCCGGTTCGGCGCCGCCGAGCGCCTTGTAGTCGAACGCTGCGGTCAGGTCTTCGGCGACCGAGCGGAAATCCTGCTGGTTCGGCGTGGTGATGTCGAAGCTCAAGGCTCCGGCCGAACCGGCCGCGAAGCTCGCGGTCAGCAGAACCGCGGCAGCAGTGATGGGGCGCAGCTTGGTCAGAAACATGGTGAGTTCTCCACGGGTTGAAAGCTGGGCATCAGGATTTTGCGGCGATCTTACTTGCCGAGACAGAAGGTGCTGAAGATGCGGCCGAGCAGGTCGTCGGAACTGAAGCGGCCGGTGATCTCGTCGAGTGCGACTTGCGTCAGACGCAGCTCCTCGGCAATCAGTTCAGGCGCCGACAAGGCCAGCCGATTGGCGGCATCTAGATGGCCATCGGCAGCGCGCAGGGCTTCGAGATGCCGGGTGCGCGCAGTAAACGGTTGGACCTCGGGTTCGGCAAGGCCGGCATGTTCGCAGATCAGCTCGATCAGGCTGTCGATGCCGAGATCCGCAGCGGCCGAAATACGCAGGGCGCGATGGCTGTCGATCTCGAAACGCTCTGCTTGCCGCGCGCTGAGATCGCATTTGTTGAACACCAGCAGCACCGGCAAGGCTTCCGGGAACTGGGTGAGCAAGGTCCGATCGGCTGGCGTCAGGCCGTCGCGATCATCGGCGACGAACAGCACCAGTTCCGCTTGCGACAAGGCCGCCCAGGCGCGGCGCACGCCTTCGCGTTCGATGCTGTTGTCGGTATCGCGCAGGCCGGCGGTATCGAGCACGGTCAGCGGCAAGCCTCGGAGCACCAGATGCTCGCGCAGCACGTCGCGGGTAGTGCCGGCTTCGGGCGAGACGATCGCGGCATCGGCGCCGGCCAGGCGATTCAGCAGGGTCGATTTGCCGACGTTCGGCTGGCCGGCGATCGCGATGGTCAGCCCCTCGCGCAGACGCCGGCCTTGCGTGGCCTGTTTCAGCAGCGCTTTCAGCTGCGCACTGATGTCGTTCAGCCTTGCCTGCAGTTGCGGCCCGTTGAGCCAGGGCACGTCCTCATCGGCGAAGTCGAAGGCGGCTTCAAGATCGGCGCGCAGCGCGATCAGGGTTTCGACCAGTGCCAATACCTGTCGCGAGAATTCGCCCTGCAGCGATCGGCTGGCTGCCCGCACGGCAGCCTGGCTGCCGGCGTCGATCAGGTCGGCAATGCTTTCGGCCTGAGCGAGGTCGAGCCGGCCATTGAGAAACGCGCGTTCGGAGAATTCACCAGGCCGGGCCGGGCGCGCACCTGCGCTGCAGGCTGCTTTCAGCAGGAGATCGAGCACCACCGGGCCGCCATGGCCCTGCAGCTCGACGACGTCTTCACCGGTGAACGAATTCGGGCCGGGGAAGACCAGCACCAGACCTTCGTCGACGATGCTGCCGTCGGCCTCGCGGAACCGGCGCAGGCCAGCGCTCCGGGCTTTCGGCAGATCGCCGCAGAGCGCCGTGGCAACTTTGAAAGCGTCGACACCC
>NZ_JAHFRY010000103.1 GCF_023266035.1 Nevskia sp. | reverse complement strand
GGGACAAGGATGATGGCCGCCTGTTTGCGGCTTCCACCGCCGGTTTCATGGCGTTTGCGCTGACCGCCGATGCGCTGAAGGTGGAAGTGGTCGATGACCGCAACCGCGTGCCTTACACGATCACGCTGAAGCCCTGAGATCTATCCGCGCGACTGATCGAAGCGCACCGGCTGCGGCCCGCGTCGCCGGCGGATCACCACGGTGCCGGCCAGCTTGTCGTGCCAGCCCTGCTTGCGCGCATCGAAAGCGACCCAGATCAGGCCGAGGCCGAACGGAATCGTCGACACGAAGTAGCCGACATAGCGCAGCAGCGCCTGCTGCGGCGTGATCGCGCCGCCGGTGCTGGCATCGACGATGGTTGCGGCAATCGCCATCTTTCCTGGCGTGGCCCGGCGCAGCAGCCAGAACAGCACCACCGATACTGCCGGCAGCAGCCAGGAAATCAGGAAGTCGGCCGGGCCGCGGACGAAGGCGGCTTCGGGGTCGAAGTAATCCCAGCCGTAAACACTGATCGCCAGCGGCATGATCACCAGCAACAGCAGCACGCTGTCGATGACGCTGGCCCAGACCCGGATCCAGAATCCTGCGTACTCGAAATCGGCTTCGTTCATCGTGAGGTTTCCTGGCCGACTGATGGCGGCATTCGTTGGCCAACGGTAGCGAAGAATTCATTGCAGTGCGGCGATCGCGCAGGCTGTTGCAAAGCGGGCCGCCTGCGTAGGCTGTGAGCATGCCGCCTGAAACCCTGATGCCTGCCGAATCGCGCTCTCCCGGGCCTGCCGCCGCAGCGCGCACAGCGCCCTTGCTGCTGCTGACCAGCCTGTATCTCGCCCAGGGCCTGCCGTATGGTTTTTTCACCCAGGCGCTGCCGGTGCTGATGCGCGAGAACGGCGCTTCGCTGAAAGCGATCAGCGCCACCGCCCTGCTGTTCATCCCGTGGGCATTGAAGTTCCTGTGGGCACCCCTGGTCGATCACGTCGGCACGCGGCGCAGTTGGATTCTGCCGATCCAGTTTGTCGCTGCGATCGGTGCGGCGCTGCTGGCCTTGATCGATCCCGCGCGCGGTTTCCTCGCCGTGTTTGCGGCGGTGTTCGCGTTCAACGTGCTGGCGGCCGTGCAGGATGTGGCGACCGACGGCATGGCGGTGCGTCTACTCGACGCGCAGGCGAGGGGACTCGGCAACGGCATTCAGGTCGGCGCCTACCGCATCGGCATGGTGCTCGGCGGTGGCCTGCTGCTCTGGGTCTACGCGAAGCTCGGTTGGGTGGCGATGTGTCTCGGCATGTCGGCCTTGCTGGCCCTGACCTGCGTGCCGGTGCTGCTCTATCGCGAAGCGTCGGATGGCGCAGCGCGCAAGGCCAGGCCGCCGCTGCCAGTGCTCGCCGCCGGCTGGCTGCCGCGCTTGCGACTGCCCGGCATGCTGGCGCTGCTGGCTTTGGTCTGCGCCTACAAGTTCGGCGATGCGATGACCTCGTCGCTGGTCGGGCCGATGCTCAAGGATGCGCACTGGTCGACTGAGGAGATTGCCATCGTCAAGGGCACGCTCGGTTCGATCATGAGTCTGGTCGGTGCTGCGGCCGGCGGCTGGCTGGCGTTCCGGCTCGGCCGGCGACGGGCGCTGTTCGGTTGCGGCATCGCCCAGGCGCTGAGCTTGCTGTTGTACGTGGTGGCCGCCGGTGCGCCGGACGATCGTGCGCTGGTCTGGAGCGCCTGCATCACCGAGCACCTGTTCGGCGGCATGGCGACGGTGGCCTTGTTCACCCTGATGATGGATGCCTCGGACCCCGAGCACGCCGGCACCGATTACACCTTGCTGGCCTGCGCAGTTCTGGTCGCGCAGGGGCTGGCGGCGTTCACGGCGGCGGCGATCGGCGATGCCTACGGCTATGTCGCGACGTTCACAGCGGCCTTGGTGTTCTCCGCGCTCGGCTGCCTGTTGCTGATTGCTGCACTCGATCGTCGGCTGGGCCCGGCACGGTTGGATGAAGTCTGGAAGCGCTAGGCGTCAGCCAATAAAAAGCCGCCCCGCTGCGTTCGGCAGCGGGGCGGCTAGATCATCTGAAACTCAGTCGATCAGCCCGGCAATCAGGCGGCGACGGTCAGCCCGTTGCGGGTCAGCTGCGGCGCGCTGACCAGGCCGAAGGCTTGCAGCTGGCCGAGCAGTTCGCGATGGCCGAACGCTTGGCAGCCGGACGCGAAGCCAACGCGCTTCGGCGGCGCCTGCAGCAGGTAGTAGGCGAGATAGGCCTGGAGCAGGCCGGTCTGCTTGTAGTTGCAGATGCCGTGGATCACGCAGTGCGCGCGGCCGAGCGGACCGCTGGCGTGGACCGAGTCGACCGAGGTGTTCTCGCGCGGGTTCTCGCGCGGTGGCATGCCGGCCTGCAGGCTCGCCGCCATGTCGGACAGCGCCTTCTCCTGCTCTGCCTTCGGCAGCTTCTTGATCTGGTCTTCGACGACACCGGTGATCTGCACCACGCCTTCCATCACCGGGCGTGCGAACACGCCGCCCTGGGCCTTGCAGTTGGCAACGCGCGGATCGTTCTTGAACCAGACCGGATGCGCGGTGCCGCCCCAGGGCAGCGCCATCGCCGTTTCATGCTGGCCGGGCACGATCACTTCGGATTTCGCCGTTGGCGACCACTGCACGTACTTGTTCTGTTCCAGGTAATAGAAGTTGGCTGTGAGGATGCTGAAGATGGTCTGCGTCGAGGCGTAGGTCGGGAAGCCCTTCCACAGCACCAGGATGTCGAGCGTGTCGAGGCCTGGCTGTTCGAGGCAGATGTTCGCGGCGATTTCGCCGGTCGTGTACATCTGCGCAACGCCCGGCGACAGCAGCAGATTCTTGGCGGCGAACTTGGCGCCCCAGGTTTCCTCGGCGTGCATCATCCAGTTCTGCTCGCCGTTGGTATCGGTGTAATGGCAGCCGGCGGCCAGCGCGGCTTCGACCGCTTCCGGGCCGAACTTCATGAACGGGCCGACCATGTTGCAGACCACCTTGGCGCCGCTGAACAGCTTGGTCAGCGCTTCGACGGTGTGCTCGACTTCGACGATCTCGTACTCGGCGGTCTCGATGCCCGGCACCTTGTCGAGCACTTCCTTGATGCGCTTGGCGTCACGGCCGGCGGCGATGAACGGCACGCGGTATTCGCGCAGGTATTCGGCAACCAGGCGGCCGGTATAGCCGGTGACGCCGTAGATCACGACGGGCTTCTTGGCGGAGGCGGAACTGCTCATGCGGGATTCTCCTCGGGTTGTTGGGACACTGCGGCCGCATGGCCGCAAGCCTCAGGGGGTGCTTGAGGGCGCTTCAGGCGCGCCACTGGTAATCGCTGGTCGTGCCGGCGAAATCGACGAACCAGTCGATCGCCGCCGGATTCATCATCGCGTCGCGGCTGGCGGCTTTCTCCAGCGGCCAGCCCATCAACAGCTTGCGTACCGGCACTTCCATCTTCTTGCCGGTGAGCGTGTAGGGCAGGATGTCGAGCGCGTAGACCTTGTCCGGCACGTGGCGCGGCGAGCAGTCCTCGCGCAGCTTTCTGGCGATGCGCTGGACCAGGCCGTCGTCGAGCGCGTAGTCGGGCTTAAGCCGGATGAACAGCGGCATGAAGAACTGGCCGCCGGGCAGTTCGCAGCAGACGATCAGGCTGTCAGCGATCTCCGGCAACTGCTCGACGGCGCGATAGATTTCGGCGGTGCCGATGCGCACGCCGTAGCGGTTCAGGGTCGAGTCCGAACGGCCGTAGATGTAGCAGCCACCGCGCGCGTTGACCTTGATGAAATCGCCGTGGCGCCAGACGCCGGGGAAGACTTCGAAGTAGGACTCGCGGTAGCGCTTGCCGCCTTCATCGTTCCAGAACTTGATCGGCATCGACGGGAACGGGCTGGTCACCATCAGCTCGCCGACTTCATCGGGGCCGGCCGGCGTGCCGTCATCGCGCCAGGCGTGGACATCCATGCCGAGCATGCGCGCCTGGATTTCGCCGGCATGCACCGGTAGCAAGGGCACGGCGCCGACGAAGCCGGAGCAGATCTCGGTGCCGCCGGATTGCGAGGTCACCCACAGGTCCTGCTTCACGCAGCGATAGAACCAGGCGAAGGTTTCCGGCGTCGATGGCGCGCCGGCAACGATCACCGATTCCAGTCGCGATAGATCGTAGAGCTTGCCCGGCTCGAGCCCGGCCTTTTCCATGATCTGCACATAGGTCGGACTGGCGCCGAACGACGTGGTGCCGGTATCGGCGGCGAGCTGCCACAGGAAGTCGATCGAGGGATGGGCCGGGTTGCCGTCGTAGAGCACGGCGGCAGCACCGGTCAAGAGTGCTGCGAACAGCAGGTTCCACATCATCCAGCCGGTGGTTGAGTAGAAGAACATCACCGATGTCGGCTTCAGGCCGAGATGGAAATGCATCACCTTCAGGTGTTCGAGCAGCACGCCGACATGGCTGTGGACGATCGCTTTCGGCAGCCCGGTGGTGCCCGACGAAAACACTATCCACAGCGGATGGTCGTAGGCGACCTGCTCGTAGCGGAAAGTCTCGCGCGGCACATCGGGATGATCGAGCAGCGAGCTCCAGGCGAGCACGCCGGGCAGCGCTGGCAGTGCAGCGGCCGCGTCCAGATACGGCAGCCAGACGATGTGTTCGAGCGTCGGCAGTGCGGCGGCGATGCTGCGCACTTCGCTCTCGCGCTTGAAATCGCGACCGCCGAAGCGGTATCCATCGGCAGCGAACAGCAGTTTCGGTTCGATCTGCGCGAAGCGCTCGGTGACCGTGCGGGTGCCGAACTCCGGCGCTGCCGAGGACCAGACGGCGCCGATCGCCACCGTCGCCATCATGGCCACCGCCGTTTCCGGCACGTTCGGCATGTACGACACCACGCGATCGCCGGGCACCACGCCGAGCGCACGCAAGCGGGTGGCGACGATGCGCACCTGGCGGCCGAGTTCCTGCCAGCTCAAGGTCGCCAGCGGGCGATTCTCCGAGCAGTGATGGAAGGCGATCTGGCCGGGCGCCGCCGTGGCTTCGTGACGCAGCAGGTGCTCGGCATAGTTCAGCCGGCTGCCTTCGAACCAGCGCACGCCAAGCATCTCGCGGCTGCTGACCACCTGCTGATACGGGGTTTCGGCGCGGACTTCGAAGTAATCCCAGACCGCTGCCCAGAACGCTTCGATCTCGGTGACCGACCACTGCCGCAGCGCTTCGTAGTCGGCAAACTTCAGCTGGCGGGTGTCATCGAGCCAGCGCATGAACGCAGCGATGTTCGACGCATCGGCGAACTCGCCGCGAGGACTCCACAGCAACTGGCCTTCCTGCGTCGTCGACATCGTCGCACTCCTGCGCGCACATCCGGGGTTGTTCTTATCGTTATGAGTTCGAGTCTGAAAGCCCGAATCGTCAGCCCGGAAAGTGTAGCCGCTATGCTTGCCGCAACTGCCTGAGGGCAAGCCCTCAGGTGATCACGCTCGGTCCCTTGCGGCCGGTCAGTTCGTTGAGGCGGACGATGCGGTCGGCGATCTGCGCCAGCGGAGCCAGTGCTTCGCTGGTCGACCAGGCGAGCTGGTCGGCAGCGGTCTCGTAGCGCTCCAGATACAGACGCAGGGTCGCGCCTTCGGTGCCGGTGCCGGACAGGCGCAGGATGATCCGCGCCGCGTCGCCGAAGACGATGCGCAGACCCTGGCCGGTGGCGATGCTGCCGTCGACCGGATCGGTGTACGAGAACTCGTCGGCCTGGCTGATCGTCCAGTCGCCATGAGTGCTGCCGATCAGCGACGGCAGCGCCTTGCGCAGGGTATCGACGACAGTGTTCGCAGCGGTGACCGGCAGCTCGTCATAGTCGTGGCGCACGTAGTAATGGCGGCCGTGGCTCGCCCAGTGCGCATCGGCGAGCTGCTGCACGCTTTTGCCGCTGGTGGCCAGCACGTTCAGCCAGGCGAGCACCGCCCAGAGGCCGTCCTTCTCGCGTGTGTGGCTCGATGAGGTACCGAAGCTTTCCTCGCCGCACAGGGTCAGGCGGTCGGCATCGAGCAGGTTGCAGAAGAACTTCCAGCCAGTCGGCGTCTCATAGCATTCGACCTTCAGTGCCTTGGCGACGACATCGACCGCGCGGCAGGTCGGCATCGAGCGGGCCAAGCCCTTGAGGCCCTGCTTGTAGCCCGGCAGCTTGGTGAGGTGCGCTGCGAGCATCGCCAATGAATCCCCGGGCGAGATGAACAGGCCGCGGCCGAGGATCATGTTGCGATCGCCATCGCCATCACTGGCGGCGATCAGGTCCGGCGATTCCGCGCTCATCGCCAGATCGAGCAGATGCTTGGCGTAGATCAGGTTCGGGTCCGGATGACCGCCGCCGAAGTCTTCCAGCGGTGTCGCGTTGATGACGCTGCCGGCCGGTGCGCCGAGCTGCTCGATCAGGATGCGTTGGGCGTAAGGCCCGGTGACCGCGTGCATTGCATCGAAGCAGATGCGGCCGCCGCGCTTGAACCAGGCACGGATCAGATCGAAGTCGAACAGGCTCTGCTGCAGCCTGGCGTAGTCATCGACGCTGTCGACGACCTCGATCAAGGTGTCGCCGAGCTGCTGGCTGCCGCAGTGATCGAGATCGACGGAACCGCCGTCGAACAGGCGATAGCGGCTGATCGTCCGGCTTGCTTCATAGATCTTGCCAGTCAGCGCTTCCGGCGCCTGTCCGCCACCGGCGATGTTGAACTTGATGCCGAAATCGCCATGCGGCCCGGCCGGGTTGTGGCTGGCGGTGAACAGCAGGCCACCGGCAGCATCGTGGACGCGGATCAGGTTCGAAGCGGCGGGTGTCGACAGGATGCCGCCTTGACCGACCACGACCTTGCTGATGCCATTGCCGGCAGCCATCGCGATCGCGGTCTGGATCGCCACGCGGTTGTGATAGCGGCCATCGCCGCCGATCACCAGGGTGCTGCCCTTCAGGCTGGTCTCGACATCGAAGATCGCCTGCAGAAAATTTTCCAGGTAATGCGGCTGCAGGAAAACGGCCACCTTCTTGCGCAAGCCGGCGGTGCCGGGCTTCTGGTCATTGTAAGGCTGGGTCAGCTGTTCGCGGACAGACATCAGGATTTGTTCTCGATCAGAAAAAACATTGATAGCGCAAGCCTGTGCCGGCCTGCGTTCCTATCTTATAGTCGGGCTCATGCAAGCCGACATCACTACCTCCGACCGCTGCCCCTGCTGCGGCCAGCCGCGCCGTATTGCGCATCTGGTCGATCTATATGAGCGCAGCTATCGCCTGCTCGAACGCCTGGTGCCGGAACTGAACCTGCCGTTCGATCGTGCGGTGTCGAAGTCGGCTACCGATCTGCCGCTGGTGCTGACCGTCGTCGAGCGCGCACCGTACACCGCCGAACTGCGGCTGACCTACGAATTCAAGGATGAGAACGGCGAGCGCCGTCTCGAGCCGGATCTGTGGATCAAGGTCTATCGCGATGCCCGGGTCGCCGAAGCGCTCGACTGCGGTCAGCGGCCCACCTGGCTGGCGCAGATGTTCGGTGACGCCCAAGCCCATGACTACCTGCACGACCAGTGGGGCCGCAACCACATGCTCGCCAAGTGGCTTGAATACCTGCTCGATCACGGCCATGGTTTCGCGATCGCGGCGCGGCCCCGGAATTTGAAGCCGGCGGCCTGAGTTCCTGCCCAGCATGTCCCGAACCGATCGCTACAGCGGCATCAGCATCGTTCTGCACTGGCTGATGGTGCTGCTGATCGTCGCCGCCTACAGCCTGATCCTGAGCCGCAGCGAATTCCCGAAAGGCAGCGAGGCGAGGGCGTTGGTCAAGATGCTGCATTTCTCGATCGGTCTGAGCATCTTCGCCCTGGTCTGGGTACGCATCGCGGCGCGTCTGGCGAGCGGTCCGGCACCGGCGATCACCCCGGCGCCGCCAGCCTTGCAGCAGAAGGCCGCGAAGCTCGCGCACTTCGCGCTGTACGGGCTGATGATCGGCATGCCGATCGGCGGCGCGCTGATCCTGAGCTTCGAAGGCCATGCGCTGCCCTGCTTCGGCCTGTTCGAAATCCAGCTGCCGATCCCCGAGAACAAGGATTACGCCGACCTGTTCGAAGACCTGCACGAAACCGGCGGCACGATCGGCTATTTCCTGATCGGTCTGCATGCGTTGGCGGCTCTGTACCACCATTACTTCCTGCGTGACGACACGCTGAAGCGGATGCTGCCGCGCTGAAGCGAGCGATCGTTTTAAATTCTATTTAAGTCTTTTAAAAGCTTTTCTGATTACTTTATTCGTATAACGATCGCACCTAGATTGCTCGGCATCCGCAGCGGCCTGAGAGGGCCGGGCACCGCACCCTCAAGGAGCTTTCATGCCGTACGACACCATCGCGCCGATCAGTGCCGCCGCTGCCGGTCCTTTCGCTGCTGACGTGGCTGCTGCCGGTCATTCCTCGCCCTTGCCGAATGGCGGCAGCCTGTCTCCGGCCGAAGCCTGGGAACTGATTCAGGGCGGTGGCGCCTCCTTGGTCGATGTGCGGACCGCCGAAGAACTGAAGTTCGTCGGCCAGGTGCCGAACAGCCTGCACGTTCCCTGGGCCACCGGCACGGCGATGACCCGCAACCCGCGCTTCGTGCGTGAGCTGGAAGCAAAGGTCGGCAAGGATCGCCCGGTGTTGCTGTTGTGCCGCAGCGGCAAGCGCTCGGCACTGGCCGTCGAAGCAGCGATCAAGGCGGGCTTCACCCAGATCGCCAACATCGCCGAAGGTTTCGAAGGCGATATCGATGCGCTGGGTCATCGTGGCCTGTCGAACGGCTGGCGTTTCCACGGTCTGCCGTGGGTGCAGGACTGAACCTGCCAGACGCCGCAGCTCAGAACTGATCTGTATGAACAGCGCCAGCGGGCAGCCTAAAAAGTTGCTCGTCGGGGCTTGAAGCCGGTAGCCGCTGTCACACCAACCGATCAGACTTAAGCTTATTCACAACCGATCTGAAGAGAACTTCTCATGGCTGATTCCGTACCGCTGCCGACCCTGGGCGATGTCGCTGCCCACAAGCTGGCCAATACCACCAAGACGGTTGCGCAATATTCCAACATCACGCCGCGCTGGCTGACCCATCTGCTGCAGTGGCAGCCGGTCGAAGCCGGTGTGTTCCGCGTCAACAAGGTCAAGAATCCGGCCGACATCCGCACCGCCTGCTCGGTGACCGAAAGCGGCCAGCTGCCGAATTCCTTTGTCGATTACGACGAGAACCCGCGCGAATACTGGCTGAAGCAGGTCGCCACCAAGCTGAATATCGCCACCCGGGTATCGGATCTGCATTCCAGCCCGTACGACCAGATCAAGGAACAGCTGCGCCTGATCATCGAAACGATCAAGGAGCGCCAGGAAAGCGAGCTGATCAACAACCCGGACTACGGCCTGCTGGCCAATGTCGCCGAATCGCAGCGCGTCTATCCGCTGACCGGCGCGCCGACGCCGGACGACATGGACGAGCTGTTGACCAAGGTCTGGAAGGAGCCGGCGTTCTTCCTCGCGCATCCGCTGGCGATTGCCGCCTTCGGCCGTGAGTGCACGCGCCGTGGCGTGCCGCCGCCGACGGTCAGCCTGTTCGGCTCGCAGTTCATCACCTGGCGCGGCGTGCCGCTGATCCCGAGCGACAAGCTGCCGATCGCCGATGGCAAGTCGAAGATCATCCTGATGCGCGTGGGCGAGAAGCGCCAGGGCGTCGTCGGTCTGTTCCAGCCGGGCTTGCCGGGCGAGCAGAGCCCGGGCCTGTCGGTGCGCCTGATGGGCATCGACGACCATGCGATCGCCTCCTATCTGATCTCGCTGTACTGCTCGCTGGCGGTGCTCACCGACGATGCGCTGGCGGTGCTGGAAGACGTGGAAATCAACAAGTTCCACGACTATCCCGACACCTACAAGTAAGGTCGCGAGGCTCCCATGAGTGTCTCGGGCAGCGGTCTCGACGTCGCCGCGCTGCAGGCGATGGCCAATGCGATGTTCAGCGCGCCGCCCGGCGCTGAACCGGCATTCGGTCAGGCGCCGGCGGCGCCTAGCGGCCCCATCAATCTCGGTTCGCCGCTGCCGACTGGCGGCATTGCGGTGGCCGGGCAGAACAATCCCTTGCCGGTGGCAACCACGCTGCCGATGACGCCGCCAGTGCGCACCACGCAGCCCGGTGCCGCTGAACTGGCGGCGCCGCCTTCGTTCATCACGCCGAGAGTGGTGCCGACCCAGGCGCAGACGCCGGACCTGCATGGCCTGCAGAGCACAGTGCTGCCGGCCATGCCGAAAGGCGGCAACGGCTTCGCCGGTGTGCCGGAAGGTTTCGCTGCATTGTTGCCGGGCACAGCACCTGCGCCGAATCTGTCCGATGCCGCGGTGCCGTCATCGGCGCAGCCTCCGAGCAGCCCGTACTACTTTCTCGGCGATGCTTCGTCGGCGAGTGGTGTGCCGGCATCGCCGCCGTTGAATCTGACGCGCTTGTCCGATCCGTTCGGACTGTCAGCGCCAACGCGGATCAGCCCCGAGTTGCCGTTGTCGTCGGCGGCAGCGCCGGCTAGTCCTTCGGCGCCCAGCTTCTACTTTGCGGATTTGGGCGAGAAGCCGGCGGCACCGAAAGTCCCGCCGGGCCGTGGCATCTTCGACGTCGCCACTGTGCGCCGCGATTTCCCGATCCTGTCGACAAGAGTCAGCGGCGGCAAGCCACTGGTCTGGCTCGACAATGCGGCGACGACGCAGAAGCCGCAGTCGGTCATCGACCGCATCTCGTACTTCTATGCCAACGAGAACTCCAACATCCATCGCGCCGCGCATGAACTGGCAGCGCGAGCGACCGATGCCTACGAGTCCGCGCGCAAGAAGGTGGCGAACTTCATCGGTGCCTCGAGCCCCGAGGAGATCATCTTCGTGCGCGGCACCACCGAAGGAATCAACCTGGTTGCCCAGAGCTGGGGCAAGCAGAACATCGGTGAAGGCGACGAGATCGTGATCTCGCATCTCGAGCATCACGCCAACATCGTGCCCTGGCAGATGCTGGCGGCCGAGAAGGGCGCGGTGCTGCGGGTGATCCCGGTCGACAACACCGGACAGGTGCGGCTCGACGAGTATCAGAAGCTGCTGAGCAGCCGTACCAAGATCGTCGCGGTCACCCAGGTCTCGAATGCGCTGGGCACCGTGGTGCCGGTCAAGGAGATCATCGACCTCGGCCATCGCTACGGCGCCAAGGTGCTGATCGACGGCGCGCAGTCGGTGTCGCACATGCGGGTTGATGTGCAGGCGCTGGATGCCGATTTCTTCGTCTTCTCCGGCCACAAGCTGTTCGGGCCCACCGGTATCGGCGTCGTCTACGGCAAGCGTGACCTCCTCGAGCACATGCCGCCGTATCAGGGTGGCGGCAACATGATCGAGGATGTGACCTTCGACAAGACGGTCTACCAGGGGCCGCCGGCACGCTTCGAAGCCGGCACCGGCAACATCGCCGATGCGGTGGGTCTGGGTGCGGCGATCGATTACATCGAACGCCTCGGCATGGAGAACATCGCGCGCCAGGAACACGATCTGCTCGAATACGGCACCGAAGCGCTGTGCCGCATTCCCGGGCTGTGCATGATCGGCACCGCCAAGCACAAGACCAGCGTGATGAGCTTCGTGCTCGAAGGTTTCACCACGGCGGAAGTGGGTCAGGCGCTCAGCGAGGAAGGCATCGCGGTACGCTCGGGCCATCACTGCGCGCAGCCGATCCTGCGTCGCTTCGGGCTGGAATTCACGGTGCGGCCGAGTCTGGCCTTCTACAACACCTTCGAAGAGATCGACTTGCTCGCCGCGACCGTGCGGCGACTGTCCCAGACGCGGCGAAGCGGCTGACCTGTACAAAAAAAGCCCGGGTTTCCCGGGCTTTTTTGTATGCGCTGCTTGGCTACTCGACGACCGGAAAAAGCCCGACTTCACGCCCGAAGATGCGAGTCTTGTAACTGTCGACGAGCGTCTTGTCCGGGCAGTCGTCGAGCATGCCCTTGCACAGCCGGCGCATCGCCGACAGCGACTCGAAATAGTTGTCGCGTTCGACGCCGCTGGTGTCGACCAGCAGCCCCGGCAGGAAAGCGATATCCATGATCGGCACCGGCGTTTCTCGGGGCACCGGATAGTTGCTGCGCACCTGAAACTGGGTGACGTTCTTCGGCTCGGGCAGCTTGTAGCGGTACGGCGGCGAGTCTTCTTCGTAATAAGCCTGATGGTCGCCGAAGTAGCCGAACACGGCTGGCCGCGCATCCTTGGCGAACAGATAGTCGTTGACCGTCTGCACCGCGCCATCGAGTGTCACCAGGCGATTGACGTAATCGCTCAGCCGGGCGGCGAGGCTTTTCGGAATCGGCACCTTGTCGAGCTTGTAGTCGATGTGTGCGTGCTTGTCGTAGGGCGCGTGTTCCTTCACCGACAGGAAGTACAGGAACAGCGGCTGGGCGCCGTTCGGGCCGGCGCGGTGCTCGCGGATCAGCTTGATTGCCGCCTCGGCCATGCGTGGCGTTTCAGCGATGTCCCACTCGTCGCCGGGATACTTGTCGTACTCGGGGAAGTCGCGCAGGGTCAGGATCTGGTCGGCGCCCATCAGGTCGTAAGTGCGGCCGGCGCCGTAGAAGCGCTTGAAGGTCGGCATCAGCACGATCGTGTGATAGCCCTGCGCCTTCAACACCCGGAACAGATTGGTCTGGGTGCGGGTACCGATGGTGGTGAACACGCGGGCGCGATGGGCGCCGAAATCGTCCGGCACCAGACCGCTCAGTGCCGAGAACTCGGACAACCAGGTCTTGCCGCCAAAGGTGTGGGTGCGCAGCAATCCCATCGCACGGGTTTCCGGGCTGCGCTCGAACATCGGCAGCGGCGGCAGTACCGCACCCGGCAGCTGGAACTGACGCGGGTTGAAGGTCGATTCGTGCAGCCACAGCACCACGTCCGGATGCGTTGGCAAGACCGGCCGAGCCTGCTCGCCAAGCGCGACCTCGGCAGTCAGGAACGGCGTCGGATCGCCCTCGTGCAGCGGCACCTCGAACTCGTAGATCTGCAGCGAGAACAGCAGTCGGCTGACCACCCCGCACTTGTTCGCGGTGTTGCAGTTGGCATCGTCGAGCCAGACTTCCCAGGTGTGGTGATGACGCAGCGTGGTCAGTGCGCCGACCAGCGCGAGCGCTACCACGGCAGCGCCGATACGCAAGCTGCGTGGCAGGCGAGCGCTACGCGGCGTTGCCAGAGTGGCGTCGACGATCAGCAGCAGCAGCACGGTGCTGAAGCCTGCCAGAGTCGTGTAGATGCGCGGGTACTGGCGGACGATGGTCCAGTTCGCCGGTTCGGTCACGAACGACCAGTCGGCAACGATCAGCCGGGTGTAGAAGTAGATGAACTTCAGCTCGCCCATGCCGTAGATGAACAGCGCGAACGCCGCCGCGATCGACAGGCTCCAGACCCAGCGGCCGGTCAGGCTCAGCAACAGCGCCAGCGGTAGCAGGAACAGGCTGGCGTTGATCAGCAGGCACCAGGCGTCTGCAGAGTCCTGCACCGACACGAACAGCGCCGCGCCGATCACCAGGCAGCGCAGCAACAGCAGCAGAACCCGTGCGACCGCAGTCGCACGGTACTTCAAAGTACTCAACGAAGACCGCCGTTGCTCGCGTCGCGAGGACGGCTAGGGGATGTGGCGCGGGCGGTCTTGGTCAAGGATGAAGGTAGTTTCGGTCAGGTCGCGTCGATCAGGGCGAGAAGCTCGGCAGTCTTCGCTTCCATCAGCCCCGGGTTGGCGCGCGATTCTACATTCAGACGCAGCACGGGCTCGGTGTTGGAGCCGCGCAGGTTGAAGCGCCACTCGGCGAACTCCACCGACAGACCATCGACCTTCTCCACCGTTGCGTCGCCGGTGGCGTACTTGGCCTCGACCTTGGCGATCGTGCCCTTCACGTCCGACACCTTGCGGTTGATCTCGCCCGAGGCCGGGAACTTGGCCTGGCGGTCTTCGACCAGCTGCGACAGCGTCATGCCGCTCGCCGAAATCAGGCCGGCGACCAGCAGCCACGGGATGTTGCCGTTGTCGCAGTAGGCGAAATCGCGGAAGTA
The DNA here is from genome assembly GCF_023266035.1 of Nevskia sp. Lineage (GTDB taxonomy): Bacteria > Pseudomonadota > Gammaproteobacteria > Nevskiales > Nevskiaceae > Nevskia. Next base: position 2,939 of record NZ_JAHFRY010000103.1, on the reverse strand, counting down.
GTGATGGGCGCTCATCTCGCCGCCGTAGATCGCGTTCTCCAGGCGCATGCGCTCCTTGATGAAGGCGTGGCCAGTCTTCGACTGGATCGGCAGGCCGCCGGCGGTCTTGACCATGTCGACCGTGTTCCAGGTCAGGCGCGGGTCATGGATGATCTTCGCGCCCGCTTCGAGCTTGAGCATCGCTTCGGCCAAAAGACCCACGATGTAATAGCCCTCGATGAAGCCGCCCTTCTCGTCGAACAGGAAGCAGCGATCGAAATCGCCATCCCAGGCCACCCCGAAATCGGCCTTGTGCTCGATCACGGCAGCGGACGTCGCCGAGCGCATCTCCGGCAGCAGCGGGTTGGGGATGCCGTTCGGGAACGTGCCATCCGGCTCGTGATGGATCTTGATGAACTCGAACGGCAGGTGCGGCTCCAGCGCATCGATGACCAGGCCGGCCGAGCCGTTGCCGGCGTCGACGACGATTTTCAGCGGCTTCAATACTTTCGGATCGACATAGCCGAGCAGATGCTTGACGTAGTCCGGCCGGTAGTCGTGCAGGGTGCGCTTGGCTTCGCCGGTTGGCGCCGTCGCGGTCGACGCGGCGGTGGCTTCTTCGAGCGCGCGCAGGCCGGTGTCGCCGGAAATCGGGATTGCACCGCCCTTGACCAGCTTCATGCCGTTGTAATCCATCGGATTGTGGCTGGCGGTGACCATGATGCCGCCGTCGATGCCAGGCTGGAACGATGCGAAGTAGACCTCTTCGGTGCCGCCGAGGCCGATGTCGACCACTTCGACGCCGCCTTCGACCAGGCCGTGGGCCAGCGCATTCAGCAGCTCGGCGCTGGACAGGCGCACATCGCGGCCCAGCGCGACGCGCTTCGGAGAGAACGCTGCGGCATAGGCGAGGCCGAGGCGATAGGCAACGTCGACATTCAGTTCATCGGGAACGCGGCCACGGATGTCGTAAGCCTTGAAGCAGGGCAGGCGCAGAGTCATGAGTTTGGGTCTTTGGTGTGGGGTTTCGGTATCGCGGCGAAGAGCATGCAACAGGTCGGGGTGCGGCCGATGTAAACAAAGCAGGCTGTATGCCCGCATGCCGCGAAATCACATGCAGAAATTATGCTTGAGCTTCGCGGCCACAGAGCGGACAATCCGCGCCGGTCCGCGCTGGTGCCCCCGCGACGGCAAGCCGTGAACCCCGCCAGGCCCGGAAGGGAGCAACGGTAGCGGTGCAGCCGGGCGCCGGGGTGTCGCTAGTGCGGGCCACTTTTTCCAAGTTGCATCGATACGGCTCGCCTGGTGCGAGCCGTTTTCGTTTGCCTCAGCGGCCGCCTTCGCTCTGCCTCAGCAGCAGTGCCACGCCGCCCTTCTTGAACTCAGGAATCAAAGTCACGCTGGCACCCAATTCGCGCTGCAGATCTGGAATCCGGTCCAGCTTCACGAATACCAACTCGCCCGGTTCGGGCAGGCGGTTCGGGGTGATCGCGCCGCGGTAGACGCTGAAGGTCGGCAGGAAGGTGCGATAGCTGACCGTCGACGTGCCGAGTTCCTTGGCCCGCAGCGCGGCTTCCCGCACTGGCAGCTGCTGGGCGGCGGCGAGCACCGGGATGAAGCCGAACCAGACCAGCATCGACAGCGCCATTCCGGCACCGAGCAGGGCCTGCCAGGCGGCGGTCCTGCGCCGGAACAGCAGCACCAGGATTGCGACCAGCACCGTGCCGCTGAGGATCGTGTAGTCGAGCCCGAACGAACGCGCGGCCAGCGAGACGATGCCGGCTTCGTAGGGGCGATCGCCGTCGATCGGAACCATCGGCAGCACCCAGGGCAGGCTGGCCAGCAGCAGGGCGAACAGCAGCGCTGGCAGCAGGGTCCAGAACTTGGCCGGCAGGCGGTTCCAAGCGCGGCCGAACAGCACGAACAGCGGCGTGCAGCCGTACAGCAGGTAATGCGGCAGCTGGGTGCCCGAGAACGAGAAGAACAGGAACACGAAGGCGAACCAGAGCAGCAGGAACACGTCGAGCGGATCAGGCTTGCGCAGCCGCGCGAACGTGCCCGGCAGCAGCGCCGTGAACGGCAGCACGATCAGCGGCAATGCCGCGACGTAGTACCAGAGCTTGCCGCCGTGCCCCTGCATGGTGCTGCCGTAGCGGGTCAGGTTGTGCTCGAACAGGAAGTGGAAGAAGAAATCGGTCTGGCCGGTCATCGCCAGCGGCGCCATCCACAGTGCGACCACGGCCAGGAACACCAGCCAGCCGTAAGGATCGAACACGGCGGCAAGCCAGCGCAGCGGCTGACGCTGGCTGAGGTAGAAGACCAGGGAGACGATCACCGGCAGCGCGACCGCGATCGGCCCCTTGGTCAGAAACCCCAAGCCCATCCACAGATAGATGCGCAGCAGCTTGCTGCGGGTCGGCGCCAGCCAGTGCTGGTAGATGCCGAGCATTGCCAGGGCGATCCACAGATTCAGCATCGCATCGGCGATCGCCGCGTGGCCGATGACGCTGGACGTCAGGCTTAGAGCGACCGCACCAGCAGCCAGCAGCGCGGCATTGCGGCTTGCAGTGAACATGAAGGTGGCGCGGAACACCACGAACATCCAGGCCGAGGCGCAGAGCGCGGACGGGAAGCGGAAGCCGAGTTCGTTGGCGCCGAACAGGCTCACCGAAGCCGCCTGCGCCCAATAGATCAGGATCGGTTTGTCGTAGCGCGGCTCACCATTCAAGGTGGTGATCAGCCACTGGCCGCTGGCGAGCATCTCGCGCGTCGCCTGGCTGAAGGCGCCTTCGTCGAGATCGAACAGCGGTACCGCCCACAGGTTCGACCAGAAGCCGAGCAGCACCGCTGCGAACAGGAACCCCAGATGCGCTGCGGACAGCCGTTCCGTCTCAAGCACGATTGCGATCTGCCTCGTCGATGCCGAGCCGCGCGGCGGCCGGATCGGCCAGCTGCGCCCA
>NZ_JAHFRY010000189.1 GCF_023266035.1 Nevskia sp. | reverse complement strand
CGCCGCCGTGATCAGCGCATGGGCGATCACTTCGAAGATCTGGTACGCGCCGCCGAGCATCAGGTTGGCGACGATCTCCTGGCCGTTGAACGGCGCCCGCTGGCCGCGGCCGCGCATCACCTGCCATTCGATCGCGAAGGCGATCAGGAACAGCGGCGTCATCGCCGTCAGCACCACTTGTTTCCAGTCGATGTGCGGGCCGAACATCGAGTTGATCAGGTCCATCATCGCGGTCTCCTCCAACTTCTTGTTTGAGCAGATTGTCCGCTGGTCCGGCTTGCGCCGATTGATCGCTCGCCGCCATTCTTTTGATCTTTCACGCCAAGGCGGCTGCGCGACGATGATCATCCTGCAGGGCCATGTGTCCGCGACTTACGTGCGCCTGCTGCACGAATACCTGGCGGCGCGCGGCCGTGATGCCGTGGCCGTGCTCGGCGAATCAGCACCTGCCGCCGATGCCGGCGGACTGGTCCGGGTGCCGGTCACGCATTGGGCGGCGCTGCTGGCGAAAGCCGATGCCGCGCTCGGCGAACCTGCGCTTGGATTGGCAGTGGGTGCGCGCATCCAGCCAGCGCATTTCGGCCTGCTCGGCTATCTGACCTTGTGCTGCGCAACCCTGGCCGAAGCCTTGGGCAGAGTCGCCGAGTACGAGCGTCTGGTCTACGACGTCAATCCGGGCACCGTGCGGCTCGATACCGAAGGCGTGACCCTGGAATGGGGCGAAGCTCGCGGTCGACCGGGGCAGCTGGTCGACGAATGCGCGATCGCCGCCCTGGTCGCCTATGCCCGCAACATCACCGCGCTGCCGATGGCTGCACCGCTGGCCGTGTCGTTCATCAATCCGGCGCCGGCTGATCTGGCGCCGTATCGCGCTTTCTTCGGCTGCGAGGTGCGCTTCAACGCGCCGACCACGATCATCCGCCTGCCTGCCGCGATGCTTGCCGCGCCGCTGCGCCAACCGGACGAAGCCTTGCGTGCCCTACTCGATACGCAGGCGCGGACACTGCTGGGGAAGCTGCCGCCAGTCGATGATTTCGAGCGTCGCCTGCGGGAAACGATCGCCGCGGCGCTGCGCGATGGTGACGCCAGCCTCGCCGCCTGCGCGCAACGGCTGCATTGCTCGTCACGGACCCTGCAGCGCCGGCTCGATGCCGCTGGCACCGGTTTTCAGACCGCGCTCGATGACACTCGACGCGGTCTGGCCGAAGCCTGGCTCGCCGATCCACACCTGAAGCTGGCCGAAGTCGCGCAGCTGCTCGGCTACACCGATCAGGCCGCGTTCACGCGGGCGTTCCAGCGCTGGACCAGCCTCGCGCCGGGCCAGTGGCGCCGGCAGCAATTGAATCGCTAGGGAACGAGCGCCGGCACTGCTTCCGGATAATCGCGCTTGCGGTGCCAGTCCGGCCCCGGCGTGCCGCGCAGCATCTGCTCCCAGTACAGATAGGGCAGGTAGTACTTCTTCAACCACCAGTAGCGGCGGCGTGGAATGCGCGGATCGCTGGCGAAGCTGGGCGTGACCACGCCGTCGTAACTGAACTCCGCCAGCATGATCTTGCCGCGCGAGGTGGTCAGCGGGCAGGACGCGTAACCGTCGTAACGCGCTTCTTCGCCCGAGCCGCCGAGCGCACGCAGCAAATTGGCGACCAGCACCGGCGCCTGGGCGCGGACGGCAGCGGCGGTCTTCGAGTTCGGCGTCGTCGTGCAGTCGCCGAGGCCCCAGACGTTGGCGTACTGGCTATGCCGCAGCGTCTGCTTGTCGACTGCTACCCAACCGGACGCATCGGCGAGCGGGCTGGTCTTGATGAAATCCGGGGCCGACTGCGGCGGCACCACGTGCAGGAAGTCGAAGCCGAATTCGATCTTGGTGCGGGCATCGGCCGGGCCGGTTTCGAACACGGCGCGCTTGCCCGCGCCGTCGACGGCGACCAGGTTGTGGTTATAGCGCGGCGTGATGCCGTACTGGGCGACGACTTCGCTCAGCGCCTTGGCGTAGAACGGCACGCCGAACATCGACGGGCCCGGCGTGTGGAAGCTGACATCGACCTTCAAGCCATTGCGGCGAAAGTGATCGGCGGCCAGATACATCGCTTTCTGCGGCGCACCGGCGCATTTGATCGGCATCGCCGGCTGGGTGAACAGCGCCACGCCGCCACGCAGCGCCCGAATGCTTTGCCAGGTGTATGAGGCCAGATCAAAACGGTAATTGCTCGACACGCCGTTCTGTCCCAAGGTGGCGTTCAGGCCTTCGATCTTCTGCCAGTCGAGCTGCAGGCCGGCGGCGACGACCAGATGGTCGTAGCCGAGCTTGCGGCCATCGTCGAGCAGCACTTCGCTGGCGGCCGGATCGAAGCCGGCGGCGCGGGCGCGGACCCATTCGACGCCGGGCGGAATCAGGTCGGCGATCGGCCTGCGGGTCTTGTCGATGTCGTAGGCGCCGCCGCCGACCAGCGTCCAGGCCGGCTGGTAGTAGTGATGTTCGGAGGGCTCGACGATCGTCACTTTCAAGGCCGGACGTGCTTTGCGCAGCATCGCCGCAACGGTGATGCCGGCGGCACCGCCGCCGACGATCAGTACGGCGCCGCTGTTGGAGGTTTGCGTCATGGAGTGCTCCGCCCGGAACGGGCTTGAGGGAAACAAGGACCCAATCCTATAATCAGCTTATGGAATAACGTTATAACTTATACATCTAAATAAATAGCTCGAGACCATCATGCTTTTCCGCCAGTTCTTCGATCCCGTATCGAGCACCTATACCTACCTGCTGGCTTCGGGTCAGGGCCGCGAAGCGCTGATCATCGATCCGGTGAAAGAGCAGACGCAGCACTATCTCACTGCGCTCAATGACCTGGACCTGAAGCTGATCCGCGCCATCGACACCCACACCCACGCCGACCACATTACCGCGCTCGGCGATCTGCGCGATGCCACCGGTTGCGTGACCATCATGGGCGAATTCACCAAGGCGAGTTGCGTGTCCGAGCAGATTCGCGAAGGCGAGACGATCCGCATCGATGGCATTCGTCTGCAAGCGCTGTACACGCCCGGCCATACCGATGAATCGTTCAGCTTCGTGCTCGATCCCGCCAGACCCCGCGCCGTATTTACCGGCGATGTGCTGCTGATCCGCGGCAGCGGCCGCACCGATTTCCAGGGCGGCAACCCGCACAAGAGCTGGGATTCGATCGTCAACAAATTGTTCCGGCTGCCGGACGAAGTGACCGTCTACCCAGCCCATGACTACAAGGGCTGGAACGCTTCATCGATCGGCGAGGAAAAGCGCCACAACCCGCGTCTGGCCGGCAAGACCGAAGGCGAGTACGTGGCGATCATGAACGGCCTGAATCTGCCCAACCCGAAGATGATGGACATCGCCGTGCCAGCCAACCTCGCCTGCGGAAACGCTTGAGCCGGTGAGCACCACGACGCGGCGCAAGCCAGGGCGAGGACTGCTGCCGCTGCTCGATGATCTGCGTAGTGGCAACCGCGCGCAGTTCACCCAGGACGGCCTCGCCGGGACGATCACCGCGATCCTGCTGATCCCCCAGGCGCTGGCCTATGCCCTGCTGGCCGGCCTGCCGCCGGAAGTCGGCCTGTATGCCAGCGTGCTGCCGGTGCTGGTCTACGCGCTGCTCGGCTCCAGCCGCACGCTTGCGGTCGGGCCGGTCGCAGTCGCGGCGGTGATGGTCGCGGCGGCGCTGACGCCGTATGCCGGCGGCGATCCGGCGAAAACCTTAAGCGGCGCGCTGATCCTGTCGGCGCTGTCCGGCGCGATCCTGCTGGCGATGGCCGCACTCCGTCTGGGCTGGCTGACCCACTTCATCAGCCATCCGGTGCTGGCCGGCTTCACCACCGGCGCGGCGCTGTTCATCATCGGCACCCAGCTGTCGGGCCTGAGCGGCATTCCGGTGCCGCGCGAGCTGCATCTCGACGGCATCGTCACCACGCTGATTTCAAAGGCGGCGCTGCTCGATCCCGAAACGCTGATCTTCGGTCTGAGCACTATCGCGCTGCTGCTGGCCGCGCGTGGCCCGCTGGTTACCTTGATCAGCAAGGCGGGCCTCAAACGCGAAAGCGCGGTGATTGTCGGCCGCACCGCGCCGCTGCTGCTGGTGATCGCGGCGACTCTGATCTCGGCCTTGTTCGATGCCCAGGGCCGCTGGGGCGTCGCCGTGGTCGGCACCATTCCGCAAGGCATTCCGGCGCTGTCGCTGGATTTCCTCAAGCAGGACGGCTGGCGGGTGCTGCTGGCGCCGGCGGCGATGATCGCGGTGATCGGCTACGTCGAAAGCATTTCCGTGGCCAAGGCGCTGGCGTTCCGGCGCAACGAGAAGATCGACCCGGACCAGGAACTGATGGCACTCGGCGCGACCAATCTGATCGCCGCCTGCGCCGGCGCGATGCCGGTGGCCGGCGGCTTCGCCCGTTCGATGGTCAACTTCGATGCCGGTGCGCGCACCCAGCTCGCGGCCGTCATCACCGCGCTGTGGGTGGCGCTGGCGGCGGCGCTGTTCACCGGCCTGCTGGCCAGCCTGCCGAAAGCGGTGCTGGCGGCGATCATCGTCGTCGCCGTCTGGCAGCTGGTCGACTTCAAGCATCTGCGCCACACCTGGCGCTATGACCGCGGTGATGGCGCAGCCCAGGCGGCGACCATTGCCGGTGTGCTGCTGGCCGGCGTCGAGACCGGCCTGATGATCGGCGCCGGTCTGTCGCTGCTGCTGTTCCTGTATCGCACCAGCCGGCCGCACATCGCCGTGGTCGGCCAGCTCGGCGCCACCGAGCACTTCCGCAACGTGCGCCGCTTTGAGGTCCGCACCTGGCCCGGCGTGGTCATGCTGCGAATCGACGAAACCCTGTATTTCGCCAATGCGCCGAGAGTGGAATCCGAACTGCAGGCGCACATCGTCGAGGCTGACCGGCCGCACGACGTGGTGCTGATCATGTCCGGCGTCGCCTATGTCGATACCAGCGGCCTGGAAGTGCTGGAGACGCTGGAGCAGGCGCTGAGACAAGCTGGCGGCCGACTGCATCTGGCCGAGGTCAAGGGCCCGGTGATGGACCGCCTCGCCGGCACCGATCTGCTCGCACGGCTCGGCACAGAACGCGTGCACCTGTCGGCCCACGATGCCGCGCGGGCCATCGAGCATCATTGCCCCATCTTTCCCCAACCGGTTCCGGAGCTGATTCGATGAATGTGCTTGTTGATCCCGACGCCTGGCTGCGCGCTGTCGGCGGCGGCCTGCTGATCGGCCTCGCGGCTGGCCTGATGATCGTCTTCAACGGCCGCATCGCGGGTGTCAGCGGCGTGCTCGGCGGTCTGGTGTTTGATCGCAACGGCGGCGAACGCCGCTGGCGGACGATGTTCCTCGGCGGCATGGTCATCGGCGCTGCCGCCTTGACCGCGTTCGCGACTTCGCTGCCAGTGCCGCAACTGCAGACCGGCTGGCTCGGCATGGCCGCTGCCGGCCTGATCGTCGGCTACGGCACTCGCATGGGTTCGGGCTGCACATCGGGGCATGGCGTCTGCGGCATCGCGCGCTTATCGACGCGCTCGATCCTGGCGACGGTCACCTTCATGGCCTTCGGCGCGATCACCGTCTACCTGATCCGTCATCTGCTTGGAGGCCCGGCATGAAGATCGCACTGATCGCCCTGCTCTCGGGCCTGTTGTTCGGTGCCGGCCTTGCCCTTGGCGGCATGACCGATCCGGCCAAGGTTGCGTCGTTTCTCGACGTCGCCGGCCAATGGGATCCGTCGCTCGGTTTCGTCATGGGTTCGGCGCTGCTGATCACCTTCCCGGTGTTCTGGTGGGTGCGGCGCAGCCAGCGGCCGCTGTTCGCCGCGCGCTTTCAGCTGCCGACCAAACGCGACATCGACCGCCCCCTGCTGCTCGGTGCGGTGCTGTTCGGCATCGGCTGGGGCATCGCCGGCCTGTGCCCGGGCCCGGCGATCGCCAACCTCGCTTCCGGCTCGCCGCAAGTGCTGTTGTTCGTGATGATGATGATCGGCGGCATGTGGCTGTGCGATCGAACTTCAGGCAGGTCCGTCAAATG
>NZ_JAHFRY010000102.1 GCF_023266035.1 Nevskia sp. | reverse complement strand
AGACGTCCTCGGTATCGCCCAGGATGCGGGCGACGAATTCCGCTTCGCGATCGTCCTGCGGTGGTGCGGCGCCCTGCTGACTGCTGCCCTGGATGGCGTCGGCAACACCGGACTGTTCGAGCAGGCCGATCATCTCCAGCGGGTTCTTGCCGAGCAGCACGCTGATGACGACGACGGCGAGCATCGCCCCGGCGCCGAGCTTGCCACCGCCTCCACCGCCGCCACTGCGCCGGTCTTCGACATTGCTGCTGCGCCTGCCCTTGTTCCAGTCCATCGTCTGCCCCGTAAGTTCAGGGGCATTCTAGGGGCGTCCGGGGGATGTCGACAGCGCGGCAAGGGCCGCATCCCTGATCGATCAGGGATGCGGCCTCGCAGCTCTACTTGCGGTGCGGCTTCGCCAATTCGACCACCTTGGCCTTGATCGCAGGATCGTTCTGCGTTGCCGTGTAGATCTCGGCGTAACGATCGGAGGTCAGGCCCTTGGCCTCGATCGCCTTCTCCATCTTCGCGGTGGCTTCATCCTCGAGCTTCTCGGCAGCGGCCGCCGTGCTGGCCGCTTCCCGCTTGGCCAGCGAAGCGCTGTTGATCTTGTTGACCTCAACGGACGCAGCCACGAACTGCTGCAGCTCCTTGTCGCTGGGTGCCGCGTCTGCAAATGCCGCACACGACAAGGTGAGCGCGAACAACGGGGCGATGTGACGAAGTTTCATATGCGGTCCTCATGCTTGGGGCTGGGCGGAACGCCTGCCGGTTCTTGGTGCATCTAGTCGACCCTTCTCACTCCGGCAAGTTCAGACCCGTGTCCGGATCGCCTGCCTGATCAGCCGCTACTGCAGCCTCCGCGCCGCGCCGCGACTGCCCTTCCGGCCCGGCCAGAAAGGCCGCCGCGAATGCCGCAAACGTGTCGGCTTCGAGCGCCGCGCGAATCCGCTTCATCAGGTTCAGGTAGTAGTGCAGGTTGTGGATGGTGTTCAGCCGCGCGCCGAGAATCTCGTTGCAGCGATCGAGATGATGCAGATAGGCGCGCGAATAATTCGTGCAGGTCTCGCAGTCGCAGGCCGGATCGAGCGGCCCCGGATCGGTGCGATGCCGCGCATTGCGCAGCTTGATCACGCCCTCGGACGTGAACAGGTGGCCGTTGCGGGCATTGCGCGTCGGCATCACGCAATCGAACAGATCGATGCCGCGCGCCACGCCCTGGACCAGATCGCGCGGCGTGCCGACGCCCATCAGATAGTGCGGACGATCGGCCGGCAGAATCGGGCCGATGGCATCGAGCACCTTCAGCCGCTCGCCTTCCGGCTCGCCGACCGACAAGCCGCCGATTGCATAGCCATCGAAGCCGATGTCGGTCAGCCGCTGCAGCGATTCGGCACGCAGGTCCGCATGCATGCCGCCCTGGACGATGCCGAACAGCGCGCCGCGCGGCTCGGTCTCCGGCAACGGCGTGCCGTCCGGTGGTGGCGGCGCGGCTTCGGGTGTCCAGGCCAGATGCGCGGTCTTGCAGCGCGCCGCCCAGCGCGCCGACAGTTCCATCGACTTGCGCGCTTCTTCCGGCGTCGCCGGATACGGCGTGCACTCATCGAACTGCATGATGATGTCGCTGCCCAGGCCGTGCTGGATGGCGATCGACTTCTCCGGCGACAGGAACACCTTGTCGCCGTTGATCGGCGAGGCGAAGTGCACGCCTTCCTCGGTCAGCTTGCGCAGCTCGGCCAGACTCCAGACCTGGAAGCCGCCGGAGTCGGTGAGGATCGGTCCGTTCCAGTTCATGAAGCGATGCAGGCCGCCGAGCGCGCGAATGGTTTCGTGCCCCGGCCGCAGCCAGAGATGGAAAGTGTTGCCGAGAATGATCTGCGCCCCGCCCGCGCGCAGCTCGGCCGGCGTCATCGCTTTCACCGTGCCGTAAGTGCCCACCGGCATGAACTGCGGCGTCTCGATGCTGCCGCGCGGAAAGTGCAGACGACCGCGCCGGGCGGCGCCTTCGGTGGCAAGAAGTTCGAAACGCATGGCGTGGAGACGGCAGATGGAAGTGGAATGCCGACGATTATCCGGCATCCGGCGGCTATGATCGGCAAACGCCGTTTGCCAGCCCTTTGCCAACCTCGACCACAGGACCCGCACCCCGATGATCCGCCTGCACTACCATCCGTTTTCGACCTACGCCCGCCGGGTCCGCATCGCGCTGATCGAGAAGAACATCCCGCATCAACTGGTCGAAGTCGATCTCGCCGGCCGCGCGCACAAGAAGCCGGAATACCTGGCGCTGAATCCCTACGCCCGCGTGCCGACCCTGGAAGAAGACGGCTTCGTGCTCTACGAATCCTCGGCGATCCTGATGTACCTCGAAGACGAGCACCCGGAACCGGCGCTGATCCCGGGCGACAGCAAAGGCCGCGCCGAAGTCGACATGCACCTGCGCCTCTGCGACGCCCAGATGGCGACACCGGCCGGCGTGATCATCTTCCAGAAACGTTTCTTCCCGGAAGCGAAATGGAATCTTGAATCGATCACCAAGGCCTCGGCCGACATCGCCAAGCACCTGCAGATTCTCGACCGCCAGCTCGAAGGCGTGGACTACCTCGTCCACGATCGCTACACCCTGGCCGACATCGCCTACATCCCGTTCCTGCAATTCCTGCCGCTCATGGTCGACGCCGCAAGCGTTCCCGCCAATGTCGCGAAATGGAGTGCCGAACTGTTGGCACGCCCCAGCAGCATCGAAACGGTACCGGCCCAATAATCCGTTCGATCCATCAAGACCGCGCTTGACATGAAGCTGCCGAACTACGATCACGTGCCACCGAAAACGGTCCGCTTCTGGGCCCTGTTCGATACCGGCGTGATGTCGCTGGCGCTGCCGTTCACCTCACCGTTGTTCATCCGTTTCCTGTACTGGCTGAATGGACTGATCGGTGGCAGCTCGACAGCACCCGTGTTCGATCCACTGGCGATGTTCTTCGTCAACCTCGCCGGCATGCTGGTGCTGGTCTGGGTGGCGGCGCGGCTGATCCGCCCGCTCGGCGCGTTCGCATTGATCGACGCTGTCGGCCGCTGCGTGGTGTCACTGCTGATCGCGTATTACATCTTGTTCGAGGATGTGATTCCGGTGCTTTGGCTATTCGTGCTGACCGAGATGCTGGGGGCGGTGGCGCAGTTCAGGGCGTTGGGACAGCGCGATGCCTGAAAGGTCCGGCTCTTTTAATAAAAGATTACGAACCACTCATCCATCACGATCGGCAAGCCGGCGGCGGGCATTTCCGGAGCTTGGAGGAGGCGTTTAATGATCGTCATGTCGGCAGATCAATTAGTTTCCCAGCACCAGTTAAGCCGCGCGGTGGCGTCATCGTCGTCAGACCTTAAAGCGTGACGGTCATGCTCTCCTGGCAAGCAGCACACAAACTTGCACTGTCTTTACCGGAGGCAGAGGAGCGCGATCATTTCGGCAGCCCCTCGTTTCGGGTGACGGGAAAGATATTTGCTCAGCTATCAGCTCGAGACCACGAAGAGCAGCGCGTGCTCGTCAAACTATCGGCTGCAGATCAAGCGGCGCTGACGATGTCAGACCCCGATACATTTTCAGCGGTGCCGCAATGGGGCCAGCATGGCTGGACTTACGTGCAGCTCGCCACAGTCGAAGAGTCCATGTTACGGGGCCTACTCATTCAGTCGTGGCGGCAGGTCGCCCCTAAGAAGCTGGTCGCTGCTTATGAAACTAGCCAGGGCGGGTTGTAACCCGCCGCTTTCCGTGACGTCGTCTCCGCCTCAAATCAGCTTCGCACGCTTTGACGCAGAACGGCTGACCGAGCGCTGCATCGATAGCGGGTCTCGACCCACCCTTCCGGAAAAAACCGAAGCCCAGTGAACTTAGGCGCCGGGCTCGCTGACATACCCAGATGAGAACCGAAAAACAGAAGATGCTCGCTGGCGAGCTTTATGACCCGATCGATCCTGGGCTCAGCCAGGAACGCGATCGCTGCCGCAATCTGTGTCTGGCGTTGAATGCCACGCGCGAGGAGCAGAAGGAAGAGCGGCAACGTCTGCTGAACGAGCTGCTCGGCCAGGAGACCGATGCCTGGATACAGCCGCCGTTCTTCTGCGATTACGGCAGCAACATTGTTCTCGGTACCAAGGTCTTCTTCAATTTCAACTGCGTGGTGCTCGATGTCATGCCGGTGACCATCGGCGACAACGTGCTGTTCGGCCCCGCGGTGCAGATCTACACGGCCACGCATCCGATCAGCGCAGTGGAGCGGCGCAAATGGCTGGAGTCCGCAAGGTCTATCACCATCGGTTCGGATGTCTGGGTCGGCGGTGGCGCGGTGATCTGTCCGGGCGTGACGATCGGCGATCGATCGGTGATCGGCGCCGGCAGTGTGGTCACTCGCGATATCCCGCCGGATGTCTTTGCCGCCGGCAATCCGGCCCGCGTCGTTCGTCGCCTCGATGAAGAGGCGTCTGCTTCAAGTGGCGCAGGCTCAACTGCCTGCCACAATCCGATCCGATGATCCAGCCAACACCCGCTCGCAATCTTTCCTGCCCCCTGTGCGGCGGCGCCAACGCCTGCGCGCCGGCGCAATGCGGCAGCTTCGACACGGCTTGCTGGTGCCAGACTGCGAGCTTCGATCCGGCGCTGCTGGCCACTGTTCCTGAAGCTGCACGCGGTCTGGCCTGCATCTGTGCCCGCTGTGCAGCAGCGCCGATTTCCGCAGTCCTGCCGCAGCCGAATTGATGCCCGCTCGAAGCGGGCACTGAAGCGCCGCATACTTCGCCCAGAACCGGAGGCCCCTCATGTCCATCACCTCTAGCAGCAACGCCGCAGCCACGGCGCTCGCAAACGAGCTTGCTGCGCAGCGCCAGCGCGCACGGTCGGCTTCGCTGCGATTCAATCTGCTGCTCGGTTGTGCCGCTGCGGTGGCGATGGCGGTGTGGCTTGGCGTACCCGTCCCGACGATCGCCGACGACCCCGAACTGGCGCACATGCTGCGTGGCATGGCGGCGATCAAGGCGGCGATCGTGGTGGTCACGGTGGCGGTGCTGCACTGGCGTTTCGGCCGAGCCTTGTCGGCCCGGCTGGCGAGCCTTTATCTGCTCGGCGCCTGGTTGATCGCCGGCGCCAGCATGATGATCTGGCAGCTCGCGCAGATTCCGACGGCAGCGTTCGCCTTCCATCTGGGCGCCTTCGTGCTGCTGGCCACCGCCTGGCGCGATCGCGCGAGCTGAAAGAGGAAGCGGACCCATGATCGCAACCATCGTCGGCGTGCTGGCAGGTTTGGCCACCATCGCGCTCGCACGCAAGATTCGCGGCGAGCACTGGGTCTATGCGCTAAGCCTGATCAGCCTGCCGACCATCTATGCAGGTTTCGCCTGGGTTGCCGGCGAGACGCGCATCGGCTGGCAGGAAATGCTCGCCGGCCTGCCGTTCCTGATCGGCGGCGTGGTGCTGACTTTGGCGCGGCGGCAGTTCCGCTGGGCGGCGGCCATCATCGGCGCGCTGTGGCTGGCGCACGGCGGCTACGATCTGCTGCACCCGCAACTGTTCATCAATCCGGGCGTACCGGCCTGGTATCCGGCGTTCTGCGCTGCTGTCGATATCGTCGTCGGCCTGTATCTGCTGAGCCTTGCCGCTACGCCCGCGCGTCGCGCTCTGCAGGCTGCCTGAGGCAAAAAAATACCGGAGAGCTGCTTGCACAGCCTCCGGTCAGTCCTCTCTGCTGCGAGCAGGCGGTGCGAGCGCCTTGGTGAAGAGCTGTTCAGGCGATCTCAAAACCTTGGTACTGCTTGGCCTTCAGGTCGTCGCAGACCGCGCGGTAATTCTGGGCGCCGCCGGCATAGGCCAGCAGGCGGCGGGGCTTGCCCTCGACGTTGCTGCCCATGTACCAGGAGTTGGTTTTCGGCACCAAGGTCATGTTCGCCACTTCGTCGTGGTGGGCCAGCCAGTTGTTCTCGATTTCGGCGCCGGGCTGGATCGCCTGCTTGCCGCTCTTGCGAACGTAGTCGACACAGTCGGCAATCCAGTCGACCTGCTGCTGCAGGCAGGTCGGCACATTGCAGAACGCGGCGGCCGGCGAGAACGGCGCCATGGTCATGAACATGTTCGGATAGCCGTGCACCTGCAGGCCCATCGTGGTGTGGATGCCGTGCTGGTTCCAGTCGTCCCGCAGTGACTGGCCGCTTTCGCCGCGAACGTCGACGCGGGTCAGCGCACCGGTGCCGGCATCGAAGCCGGTGGCGAAGATGACGATGTCCAGTTCCTGCTCGCCTTCGGTGGTGCGGATGCCATGCTCGGTGAACTCGACGATGGGTGTGGCCTTGACACTGATCAGCTTCACGTTCGGCTGGTTGAAGGCCTCGTAGTACTGGGTTTCCAGCGGCACGCGGCGGGTGCCGAAACCGTGATCGTCCGGCACCAGCAGGTCGGCAACCTTGGGATCATGGACGCGGGCGCGGATCTTCCGTTTGACGAAATCCGAGAACACCGCGTTGATGCTTTCATCCATCAGCACGCCCTGGATCGAACCGATCCAGAAGCCCAGCGAACCGTCGGCGAACCATTCGTCGAGTTGGGCCTCGCGTGCTTCCGGGCTCATCGCCATCAGATCGGTGGCCTGCCAGTCGTAATCGAAGCCGGCGAAGGTGCTGTTGACTCTCTGGTGCATCGCCTTGGCCCCGGCCTTGAGCCCGGCGCGGTCGGCGTCGTCGTACTTCGGGTTACGCATCGGAATCGTGTAGTTCGCGGTGCGCTGGTAGACGGTCAGCTGGCCGACCTTCGAGGCGATGGTCTGGATCACCTGGATGCCGGTGGCACCGGTGCCGATCACGCCGACTTTCTTGCCGGCGAAATCGATACCGTCCTTCGGCCAGCGGCCGGTGTGGATGATCTGGCCCTTGAACTTTTCGTGATGCTTGAACGGCGGCACCAGCGGCGCGGACAGACCACCGGTGCTCATCAGCAGGAACTGGGCGCTGACCACGTCGCCCTGGTCGGTGGTCACCGTCCAGCGCTTGGCGGCGTCATCCCACTTCGCGGCCTCGACCTTGGTCTCGAACTGGAAATCCTTGCGGATCTCGAACTTGTCGGCGACATGGTTCAGGTACTTCTCGGTCTCCGGCTGGGCCGGGAAGCGTTCGCTCCAGTCCCATTCCTTGATCAGATCATCGGAGAACCAGTACTGGTAGATGTAGGCCTGGCTGTCGACACGGGCGCCCGGATAGCGGTTCCAGTACCAGGTGCCGCCGACGCTGTGGCCGGCTTCGAAACCCTGCACCTTCAGGCCTTTCTCGCGCAGGCGCTGAATGCCGTACATGCCGGCAAAACCGGCACCGACCACCACGGCATCCACCTGCTTCGCTGCGGACTGGACCTGACTCATGCGTTCTCTCCTCGCTCTTGGATGCCGTGATAGCCACGGTTCTATCTAGGCTGACCTGCTATGTGGCTAACCTTAAGCGTGCAGCCGCACGTTGCCCCCCACCCGAATGAGCGGGCAGGCGACATCAGGGGTCAGCCCTTTATCTGACTCTGATCAGCCTTTGAAGGGCGTGGTGTCGAAGTAGTCGCGCCATTCGCAGATCTTGCCGTCGCGCAGCTTGAAGATGCCCATCAGCGGGATCGTCAGCAGCGTGTTGCCGTCCTTGTCCTTGAGGTAATCGATGCGCTCGGTCATTACCGTATCGCCGACGGCGGCGATCGCCAGCATGTCGACATCGATCGAGACGAACGGCAACTGCGTGCTCATCATCGTGAACCAGGCGATCGCTTCCTCGGGCCCCACGGTCTTCGACACCCCGATGTTTTCGTACAGGCAATCGGCCGTGAAGTACTCGCGGACGCAGGGATAAAAGCGTTCGGCATTCGGCCAGTTGGCAATGAAGGCTTCGACGATCTGTTGATTGGTCATGGTTGTTCTCCTGAGGATGACGCGCTGGGGGACAGGCTGGATGCTAGCCTGCAACCACCGCTTCGAAACCAGCGGGATCGCCCTCAGGAGACAGCCGCCATGCTCGAACTCAGACCGAACTGCGAATGCTGCGATCGCGATCTGCCACCAGATTCCGATCAGGCGCGCATCTGCTCGTTCGAATGCACGTTCTGCGCGGCTTGCGCGACGGAAGTGCTGCACGGCCGCTGCCCGAACTGCGGCGGCGAACTGCAGGCCCGGCCGCGCCGGCCGCTGCTCAAGCTGGCCTCGCATCCGGCCTCTGCGGTGCGCGTGCTGAAGCCGGTCGGTTGCGGCCCGCTACCATAGACCCTGCCTTGCGATCAGGCAGGCGCTGACTGCTGCAGGCCTTCCAGTACCAGATCCGGCACCACGATCCAGTCACCGGACAGGTGCGGACGCAAGGTCTCGGCATCGCCGCCGGTGAGATAGCCGCGCTGGCCGCCGTAACGGGCGGCCAGCCGTTCCACCAGACCCACGCAGGCGTGCAGAGCGCCTTGGCGCACGCAGGCCTCGGTATCGCTGCCGAGACCTGCGGTGTACTGGAACTCGGGACCGGCCGCGGCGAAGCGGGTGGCGCCGAGCACGGCTTGCTGCGCCGTGGTCAGGCCGGAGGCGATGGTGCCGCCGAGGTGCTGGCCGCGATCGTCGACGGCATCGAAAGTCAGCGCGGTGCCGGCGCTGACTACGCAAGCCGCAGCCCGCTCGCGCGACCAAGCCGCGAGCAGCGCCAGCCAGCGATCGACCCCGAGCCGGGACGGATCGTCGTAGGCGATCCGCAAGCCTTGCAGACCCTCGATCGGCTTCGCGAAACGCGGGCTCAGGTGATGCCCCACCGCCAGCGCCGCCGCCAGCCGCTCGCCGTGTGCTTCGCCGGTAACGTTGGCGATCCAGGCCTCGCGAACGCTGGCCGACAACGGCAGCAGTTCAACGACTGACGCCGGATCACCGCCATGGGCCAATGCCTGTGCTGGCCCGAGCATGGCGTGATCGTCGGCCAGCGCCCATTTCAGGCGGCTGTTGCCGACATCGATCAACAGCCGCGTCGCTGCCTCGCTCATGTGGCGGCAGCCGGCAGACGCAGGCTGACTTCGCCGGCATGGACATGATGGCGCTGGCCGTCCGCGCTTTCGACGATCAATGCGCCATCCGGATCGATGCCGCAGGCCTGGCCTTCGAGCACCGTTGCGCCTTCGATGCGCACCGCACGGCCAGCGGCGAGATCGAGGCGATTCCAGTCGGCAAGGAAGCTGGCGAAGCCGTCCTGCTCGAACTGCGCGAGCGCGGCGAGCAGGCTGTCGAGCACGGCTGTGGCCAGCGCATTGCGGGTCGCCGTCGGCCCGCCGGCGGCGAGCTGCGTTGCGTGCACCGAGGTCCAGGCCTGTTCGAGATTGGCACCCTGCCCGGCGGTCATCGCGACATTGAGACCCAGGCCGATGATCACCCGGCAGGCGCCGCCGATCTCGCTGCGGCTTTCGATCAGGATGCCGCCGAGTTTCGCCTCACCGATGCGCAGATCGTTCGGCCATTTGAGTTGCACGCCCGGCAGACCGGACACCGCCAGCGCACGCGCTGTGGCGACACCGACCGCGAGCGGCAAGGTACCGAGCTTCGGCGGCCAGCCGGCGAAGCTCCACGCCAGCGACAGGTACAGGTTGGCGCCGAACGGCGAACGCCAGTCACGGCCACGGCGACCGCGGCCGGCGGTCTGCGCTTCGGCGAACAGCGCCTGCGGATCGTCGGCAGAAGCGGCTTCGATCAGACGCTGATTGGTCGAATCGACCCGCAAGGCGACGTCGAGCCCGGCCAGCCGCGCTGCCGATGCCGGCGACAGGCCGGCGCGAATCGCCGCGCCATCGAGCCGTTCCAGCGGCGCGGTCAGCCGATAGCCGAGACCGGGCCGCGCTTCGATATCGAGCCCCCAGGCTTCGATCTGGGCGATGCGCTTGGCCAGCGCCGCGCGGCTGACGCCGGCCGTTGCCGCCAGTGCTTCACCGGACAGCCAATCGCCGGCGGCCAGCGCATCGGCCAGCGGCAGCAGCGCTGCGTCGTCGAGCGCGCGGGTCATGCGCGAGGCGCGCGATCGAACAGCTTGCCGAGCACGCGCGCCTTCTCGAAACGCGATTCGGTGCCGGCAAACAGGCGGCCGATGTTGTCGCGATGCTTGAACAGGATCAGCGCCAGCATCGCCGCCGTGAAGCCACCGGCCAGCGACCAGAAGCCGTTGCCGAAACAGCTGACGAACAGCAGCGCAGCCGCGCCACCGGCGATCGACGCGAGACTGACGTAACCGGTCAGCATCACCACCAGCGCGAACGCCAGGATCAGCCACGGCAAGGCGGCCGGCAGCAGCGCGCCGAACACGCCGGCCAAGGTCGCCACACCCTTGCCGCCCTTGAACTTCTGGAACACCGGATAGCAGTGACCGAGCGCCGCGCCAAGGCCGCAAGCGTAGGGAATTGCCGGGCTCAGCACAGGGTCGCCGCCGGGCATCGGAAGGTGCGGCAGCGCCAGTGCAGCGAGCACGCCCTTGCCGATGTCGATCGCCAGCACGCCGAGTGCGAACTTCGCACCGCGAGTGCGCAGCGCATTGGTCGCGCCGACATTGCCGGAACCGCTGCCGCGCAGATCGTCGCCACCGGCGAGGTGGCGCATCACGTCGCCGCCCATGACGCCGCCGAGCAGGTAGGCGGCGAGGAATTTGAGGATCAGTTCAAGCATCGATCGGAGGTCTTGCGAGTGGGCGGATCAGCTCGACGGCTCTGCAGCTGGAGGCCGATTGACTTCGAACTGCGGCAGGCCATCGGTGATCGGCCACCAGCCCGCTTTCGAGCCGGTCTGGAAGTGGGCTTCGATGGCCACGGACAGGGGCTCGTCGATCAGCCCGGCCCTGATCCGCAGCACACCCGGCAGGCTGGCTTTGCTGCTGTAGATCGGCGAGCCGCAGCGGCGGCAGAAGAAGCGCTGCTTGCCCGGCGACGACTCGAACGAGCTCAGCAGCTCGGCGCCAGCAAGCAGCTGGAACGACGCTTCCGACACCGGCGTATTGGTCGCGAACGGTCCGCCCTGGGCCTTGCGGCACTGCGAGCAATGACAGATCTGGATCGGTGCCAGCACGGCATCGATGCGGAACTGGATGCCGCCGCACAGGCAGCTGCCGGTAGGCATCAGACGCCCAGCCACGCTTGCCGGCGTGTCAGCACTTCGCCGGCAACGTCGGCGAGGCTCAGGGTCCAGGTATCGGGTGCTGGCGCGATCGGCGTGATCGCGGCACTGAGCAGTTCGTCGCCGCGGAAGAAGGCGAGTGTCACCGTCACGCCGGGCCGCAGGGTTTCCATGCGATTGGCCCAGTTGCCGGCGGTGAGCTTGAGGCCATCGATCGCCAGCAGCTGATCGCCGGCCGCGAGTCCCGCGCCTTCGGCCGCACCGCCGCTGAACACCGTGGCGACGCTCGTTTCGCCAGCCCGCAGGCTCAAGCCCAGCGTGACTGGCGGCGTGTGCTTCGATTCGCTGCGCCCGCCTTCATCGCTGGCACCGCTGCTGTTGCGCAGGGTCGCGGTGACGCCGAACTCGGCGAGCAGTTCGGTCATCGGCAGCTCGGTGGTCGAGCGCAGCCAGGCGTCGAGCGGCAGGTCCAGATTGAGGCCAGAGATCTCGGCAGCGACCGCTTCGAGCCCGCCTTCCGGCACGCCGACATCGCGGCTGCCGTAGCGCTGCCAGAGCGCGCGCATCACGTCGTCCAGGGTCACGCTCGAATGACGGCGCAGCCACAGGTCCAGACAGAGCGTCACCAGCGCGCCCTTGACGTAGTAGTTCACCGCCGCGTTCGGCGTCTGCTCGTCCGGCTGGTAGTACTTGATCCAGGCCTCGAAGCTGGCATCGGCCAGGGTCTGCACGAAACGGCCCGGCGTGCGCGCCAGGCGGGTCGCCGCTTCGGCGACCAGATCGAGATAGACCGGCGCGTCGATCAGCCCGGCGCGCAGCAGCATCAGATCGTCGTAGTAGGAGGTAACGCCTTCGTAGGCCCACAGGTCTTCGCTGTAGGCCTCGGCGCTGAGATCGTTGTCGGCGAAGCGCGCCGCGGTGATCCGCTTGACGTTCCACAGGTGGAAATATTCGTGGCTGACCAGGCCGAGAAAGCCGCGATAGCCCTTGCGCAAGCCAGGCATGCCCGGGCGCGGCAGCGCATCGCGCGCAGTGACCAAGGCCGTCGACGTGCGGTGTTCGAGGCCGCCGTAACCATTGCCGGTGACCTGGGTCAGGAACAGGTACTGGTCCATCGCCGGCTGCTGGCCGAACAGCTCGCGCTGCACGTGGCAGATGCGGGTGATGTCGGCGGCGAGGCGCGGCAGATCGGGCTCGCAGCGGCCGGACAGGATCAGGCTGTGCGGCACGCCGTCGACATCGAAGGCAACCTGCTGGAACGCGGCCATTTCGACCGGGCAGTCGATCAGGGTTTCGTAGTCGGCCGCCGCGTATTCGCCGAAACCGTCGGCATCGATGGCGACCGCAGACAGCGCCGTGGCCAGCTGCCAGTTCGGCGCAATCGCCGTGTCCGGACGCTCGACGACGATCTCGTAGCGGCTCTGCTCGAAACCGGCCGGGCAGTAGAACAGCGAGCTGCCGTTGAAGAAGCCGCGCCGGGTATCGAGCCAGGCCTTGCGCACCGAAGGATCAAGCGCATGCACCGCGTATTCGAGGCGGATGCGGCCCTGGCCTTCGACCCGGAAGCTGCGCTTGTCGAGCCGGGTGATCGCCACCGGCACGTCATCGGCAAACGCTGCGAGGCCCTGCACGTGCTTGGCGAAATCGCGGACCAGATAGCTGCCGCGTATCCACGACGGCAGCCGCAGGATCGGCGCGCTGACGACGGTGAATTCGCCGCTGATCCGGTAAAGGTGGGTCAGCGGTTCGCAGCGAACCCAATAACGGACAGTGCTCATGCGCTCCGGGAGTCAGGGAATCTGAAGGGGATGCGCGATGTTAGCGCCGGGCTACGCAGGCCGCGATGCGCGGACCTGCAGGCTCAACGAAAAAGGCCCGCAAGCAGCGGGCCTTTTCGGTCTGCAACGAACTTCAGTTGCCAAGCCCGTTGCGCTTCGGCGGCTTCGGCGATACCGCCAGCGAGCGGATCTGCAGGCCGCTGCCGATCTCGCTGCCATTGGTGCCGCTGCCGGTGCCGGAGGTGTTGCCGTCGGTGAGATTGATCTCGTAGAAGCGCGAGGTGTTGTTGCGCTCGGCGATGGCGACATAGGCAGTGCCGATGTCTTCCGGCTTGTCGCCGCGCTCGCGGACGACGTCGAAACCGGCGATCGCGACGAAGCCGCGATCGAGCACGCCGACCGTGGTCAGCACGCCGGCGTTGGTGATGCGGACTAGGCTCTGGGTGTTGAATTCCAGGCCATACAGCGTGGTCGTCGTCGCATCCTTGTCGTTATTGGTGTGAGCGATCGCGGCGAGCTGCACCACTTCGCCGTCGTTGGTGTCGCTGTCGTTGAAGCGCAGCATGGAGCCATCGCTCTGGTCCAGGGCACCGGTCACTGGATTGATGCGCAGGATGCTGGTGGGCGTGCCGCTGCTGGTCGGCTGGTAGTCGATCACGCGGATCAAATCCTGCTGCGGATTGATGTCCATCACCGGCTGGTTCAGCTGTCCCGACACTCCAGGCGAAGTCTCGAACGGCGTGGCGCTGACCAGGGTCGCGACGCCATTGTCGGTGTCGATGGTGGCGATGCGGTTGTTGCTGGTCAGGCCGTAGAGCACCTCGTCTTCGGCTCGGAAATCGATCTGCAGGATCGATTCGCCATCGGCGAGGCCGGTGATGGTCATCGTGTTGTCGAGCGATTCCGGCTTGTCGGTCTGGAACTTGATCAGCGAGCCGCTATCGGTGATCGCGTAGGCATCGCGGCCTTCCTTGCAGCCCGCGATCGCAGCACCGGCGGCGACGATCAGAACGGCGCGCATCAGATGGCGCAGGCTGGACAGAGACAGGCGGGGAAACGACATAGGGGGCATTCCGGGTAGTGAACCAGTGCTGACGCCGTGCGGACCGCGGCAGCAGCGTCAGCCATCATAACGATCCGCTTGGGACATTTCCGTTGCGCCACGGTTCCTGCGGCCGGTTCCGGGAACCAGCGCACCGATGTCCATCAGTCACATCGATCGGCTACCCTTCGCCGCCCGGCACCTGCCAGGTATCTGCCCGCCGCCACTGCTTCCGTATTCCTATGACTGCCAGCTTGAGCCTCCGCGCCCGCCTGTTCGGCCCCGTTTCCCAGTTCCTCCTGCAGCCGGTGCTGGCCAGGCCCGCCCATGAAATGCGGCCGCAGCTGGAGCGGATCTCCAGACTGATCACCCACGTGCCGCGCGGCACGCGCATCGAAGCGACGACCCTCGCCGGCCGCCCGGCCGATCGTTTGACGCCAACCGGCGACCTCGGCGATCAGGTCATCTACTACCTGCATGGTGGCGCCTATCTCGGCGGTTCGACGCGCACCCATCGCAGCCTGCTCGCGCATTTCGCCAAGGCCGCCGGCTGCGAAGTGGTGGCCATCGATTACCGCCTGGCGCCAGAACATCCCTACCCGGCCGCGCTTGAAGACGCGATCGCCGGCTATCAGGAACTGCTCGCCGAAGGCATTCCGGCCGAGCGCATCGTCATCGCCGGTGATTCGGCCGGCGGCAATCTGGCGCTGGTCACCGCGATTGCCCTGCGCGACGCCGGCATGGCGCTGCCGGCCGGGCTGGTGCTGCTGTCGCCATGGACCGATCTGAGCTCCAGCGGCAAGTCGATGGGTTCACGCGCCGAGCGCGACCGCATCCTCACCGTGCTCGGCATCAGCAAGGCTGCCGAAACCTTCGCCGCCGGCCGCAAGCTCGCCGATCCGCTGCTGTCGCCGCTGTTCGCCGATCTGGCCGGCCTGCCGCCGATGCTGATCCAGGTCGGCGACGATGAACTGCTGCTCGACGATTCCACCCGCCTGACCGCAGCCGCCCGCAAGGCCGGCGTGCAAGTGCTGCTGAGCGTGCGGCCGAAGCTCTGGCACGTCTGGCAGGCGATGGCCGGCTGGATGCCGGAAGCCGATCGGGCGATCCGCGAGATGGGCGATTACGTGCGCGGCCTTAGAAGCGGTGGCTAGTGGGCTGCGGCTAGTGGTCAGTGGTCAGTGGCTAGTTAAAGCAGGGCGCTTTTTCTGGCCACTAGCCACGAGCCACTGACCACGGCTTCAAACCAGCCAGGCCGCCCCACGCACGCCGCTGCTGTCGCCATGTGCGGCCGGCAGCAGCCGAGTCGCGACCTGATCGCTGAACACCCAGGCGCGCCATCGCGCCGGCACGCGCTCATACAGCGTCGCGATGCGCGACAAGCCACCGCCGAGCACGATCACGTCCGGGTCCAGCACGTTGATGACGCTGGCCAGTGCGCGCGCCAGACGATCCTCGTAGCGGGCGATCGTCGCGACACATTTCGCATCGCCTGTTTCGGCACGGGCGACGACTTCCTCGCCGCGAAGATGCTCGCCGCTGACTTCGCGATGATCGCGCGCCAGCGCCACGCCGCTGCACCAGTCCTCGATCGATCCGTGGCGGCCATCCCAGCCCAGCGGGCCCGGCACTTCATTCCAGTCCGCACGCGGCCACGGCAGCGGGTTGTGGCCCCATTCGCCGGCGATCGCGTTCGGGCCAGCGCGGAGCTTGCCGTCGATGACGATGCCGCCGCCGACGCCAGTACCGAGGATCACCGCGAACACGCAGGCTGCACCGGCAGCTGCACCATCGGCCCGTGATTCGCTCAAGGCCAGGCAGTCGGCATCGTTGGCCATGCGCACGGCACGGCCGAGCGCGGCTTCGAGATCGGCCTTCAGCGGCCGATCATTGAGACAGGTGGAATTAGCGTTCTTGATCAGACCGGTGAACGGCGAAATCGCCCCTGGATGACCGATGCCGACCGGCAAGCCACGCGCGCCGACTTCGCGTTCGAGCGCTGCCACCAGGGCAGCAACAGCGGCGACCGTCGCCGCGTAATCACCGCTCGGCGTCGCGATCCGCTGCCGGGCAACGACCTCGGTCGCACCGCGCAGCACGATGCCTTCGATCTTGGTACCGCCGAGGTCAATGCCGATGCGGTGCATGTTGAAGGGTCAGAAGTTTCAAGGGCGGTCGCTCACCGGTCAGCCATCAGCAGCACTATGCCGCAGGCGCGTGCTCGCGCAGCAAGCTCTGCAGCAGCTCGAGATTGACCGGTTTCACCAGATGCCGATCGAAGCCGGCGTTCAGGGTTCGGCGGATATCTTCCTCCTGCCCCCAGCCAGTCAGCGCGATCAGGAACAGGCCACTCAGCTCTGGCCGCGCCCGGATCCGCCCGGCCAGTTCCAGGCCATCCATGCCCTGCATGCCGATATCGAGGATCGCCACGTCGGGCCGGAAGTCCTTGAGGACGTCGAGCGCTTCCTGACCACTGCCAGCGACCTGGGTTTCAGCGCCCCAGAGTTCCAGCAGCTGGCACAGGGACGACGCAGCATCGAGGTTGTCGTCGACCACGAGGATGCGTTGCTGGCCCAGACCAGCCGGCGATGAAGGCTTGGCCGCTGGCGCGCTGAGGGTCTGTGTCAGGTTGCCGGTCAGCGGCAGGTGCACGATGAACTCGCTGCCCTGGCCCAGCCCGGCACTGATCACTTTCACAGTGCCGCCGTGCAGTTCGACCAGACGTCTCACCAGCATCAGGCCGATGCCAAGACCGCCCTGCGAGCGGCTGGTAATTTCGTCGGCCTGGGCGAACAGCTCGAAGATGCGCGCCTGCGCCTCTGGCCGGATACCGATGCCATTGTCGCGCACCGAAATGCTCAGCGCTTGTGGTTCCTGGTGGGCACTCAGCCAGATTTGCCCGCCGGGCTCGGTGAATTTCGCCGCGTTGTTGAGCAGGTTGGCGAACACCTGCGACAGGCGCAACGGATCGGCCAGCAGCAACGGCAGGCCGGTCGGCACGCTGAGGCTGAGCTGATGCCGGTGGGTGTTGAGCAGCGGCTGGCTGGCTTCGATGGCAGTCTGCAGGATGCTGTCGAGCGCCACCGTCACCTTTTTTAGTTCGATCTTGTCGCGGGTGATCCGCGAGATTTCCAGCAGATCGTCGACCAGCCGATTC
>NZ_JAHFRY010000101.1 GCF_023266035.1 Nevskia sp. | reverse complement strand
TTGCGGCGGTCGGCACGTCGAGCTTGCCGAGTGCGTACTGGGCGCTGCATTTCTCGACGAAGGCGCGGTGCACTTCGACATCGGTCTTGCACTTGGCGAGTTCGAAACGGGTGTTCTGGAAGCTGGCGATCGGGTTGCCGAAGGCCTTGCGCTCCATCGTGTACTTGATGGTCTTTTCCAGCGCGCCCTGCGCGTGGCCGACGGCGGTGACGGCGAGGGCCAGGCGCTCGCGCGGCAGTTCATCGACCAGATGACCGAAGCCGCCACCGACCCGGCCCAGCACTTCATCGGCGGAGATCTTCACGTTGTCGAAGAACAGTTCGCTGGTGTCGGCCGAGTGCAGGCCGATCTTGTCGAGATTGCGGCCGCGCTTGAAGCCGGGCAGGGCGGTGTCGAAGGTGAACAGCGTGGTGCCCTTGGCTCCCCACTTCGGGTCGGTCTTGGTCGCGAGGACCACGACGCCGGCGTGCTGGCCATTGGTGATGAAGGTCTTCGAGCCATTGATGAGGTAGCCGCCTTCACCGTCCGGCAGGGCGCTGGTCTTGATGCCCTGCAGGTCCGAGCCGGCACCCGGTTCGCTCATGCCGATGGCGCCGATGCACTCGCCGCTGGCCATCTTCGGTAGGTACTTCTGGCGCTGGAATTCAGTGCCGAGGTGAAGGATGTAGGGTGCTGCGATATCGGAATGCACCGACAGGTTCGAGGCCAGCGCCAGGAAGCCCATGCGCGCGGCTTCTTCGAGCACCACCATCGAAAATTCGAATGGCGCGCCGGCACCGCCGTACTGCTCCGGCATGTCGACGCAGAGCAGGCCGTTGGCGCCCATGTCCGTATACAGCGAGGCCGGGAACTTGCCGTCCTTCTCCCACTGCTCGTAATGCGGCTCGACGTTTTCCGCGAAGAAGCGGATGACGTTGTCGCGGAACAGTTCGAGTTCGGCGGCGTCGACGGCGGGCGCGGAGGAAGCAGGCAGGGGAGCGTTCATCAGGGGGTTCCGAGAGTACAAGTGTTGACGCAAAGGATAGCCTTGCGCTGCGGCAAAAGCAGCAGCGGAGCAGCCCGTGCCGGCATTGGGCGAGCCGCCTTGCCTTGCCGCTTCGGGCCGGCTGACATAGCGTTCGCTCGGGCCGATTCCGGCCCTGGGAGCCGATGCCATGTCCCCGCTGATCAATCGCCGCGATCTGTCGTTCCTGCTCTACGAACTGCTCGATGTCGAAGCGCTGTGTGCGCGCAGCCGCTATGCGATGCACGACCGTGACAGCTACGAAGCGGTGATCGACGCCGCGCATCGCCTGGCCGTGGAGCAGTTCCTGCCGCATGCCGCCAAGGCCGATGCTCACGAGCCGAGCTTCGATGGTCACACCGTGACCCTGATTCCCGAGGTCAAGGCGGCGCTTGCGGCCTATGTCGACGGCGGCTTTCTCAGCGCTTCCTTCGATGCCGAACTCGGCGGCCTGCAGTTGCCGTACACGATCGCTTCGGCGGTCAACGGCTTGTTCGTCGGTGCGAATTGCGGCACCGCTGCCTATCCGTTCCTGACCACGGCAGCGGCCAATCTGCTGCGCGTGCATGGCTCGCCGGAACAGAAAGCGCGCTATCTGCAGCCGATGCTGGCCGGTCGCTACTTCGGCACCATGTGCCTGTCCGAGCCGCAGGCCGGCTCCTCGCTGGCCGACATCCGCACCCGTGCCATGCCGGAAGCGGACGGCCGCTATCGCATCAGCGGCAACAAGATGTGGATCAGCGGCGGCGAGCACGAACTGGCCGACAACATCGTCCATCTGCTGCTGGCGCGGATCGACGGCGCGCCCGCCGGCACCAGGGGCATTTCGCTGTTCATCGTGCCCAAGTACCGGCTCGATGCGGATGGCAATCCCGGTCCGCGCAACGGCGTGAATCTCGCCAGCCTGAATCACAAGATGGGCTATCGCGGCACCACCAATTGCGCGCTGAATTTCGGCGACGTTGACGGCGAGCCTTGCTACGGCGAACTGGTCGGCCGCGCCAACGAAGGTCTGGCCTGCATGTTCCACATGATGAACGAGGCGCGCATCGGCGTTGGCTTGGGCGCGACCATGCTCGGCTACGCCGGTTATCGCTATTCGTTGGACTACGCGAAGACCCGGCTGCAGGGGCGGCTGGCCTCGAACCGCGATCCCGCGTCGAAGCCGGTGGCGATCATCGAGCACAGTGACGTGCGGCGAATGCTGCTGGCGCAGAAGGCTTACGTCGAAGGTGGCCTGGCGCTCGGGCTGTATTGCGCGAGCCTGATCGACGAACAGGCCACGGCCGAGACCGCCGAAGCGCGTGCCGAAGCCGGGCTGCTGCTGGACATCCTGACGCCGATCGCCAAGGCCTGGCCGTCCGAGTGGTGCCTGGAAGCGAACAAGCTGGCGATCCAGGTGCTCGGCGGCTACGGCTACACGCGCGACTATCCGGTCGAACGCCTGTATCGCGACAACCGCCTGAACCCGATCCACGAAGGCACCAACGGCATCCAGGCGCTCGATCTGCTCGGCCGCAAGGCGCTGATGAACAACGGGGCAGCACTGAAGCTGCTGCTGTCGCGGATCGTGGCGACGGCTCAAGCGGCTGGCGAGATCACGGCTTTGGCCGAGCATGCCCAGGCGCTGGCCGCCGCGGTGGCCCGTATCGCGGGGACCACGCAACGGCTCGCGGCCGTCGCCCAGCGTGGCGAAACAGAGCTGTTCCTCGCCAATGCCAGCAGCTATCTGGACCTGGTCGGCCACACGGTCATCGCCTGGCTGTGGCTGCGTCAGGCCTGCGTCGCGCAGCTTGCGTTGGCCTCGGCTTCGGCGGCTGATGCCGCTTTCTACACCGGCAAATTGCAGACCTGCCGCTGGTTCTTCCGCCACGAATTGCCGAAGACCTTGACGCAGGCGGCGCTGCTCGACAGCCTCGACGACACGGTGCTGACGATGGACTTGGCAGGGTTTTAGCGTCGAAGGTTCATGATCTGGCTGCACAAGATCAAGAAAATGTAACTGTTTGCTGGCGTCGCTCCAGTGGACCGGCTTAAATGCGGTGACTACGAGGCGGCTTTTTCGCCCGAACCCGGATGCCTTCTACGCATCAATGATCGTCCCGATGCCCATGATCGCTGCGTTCGCAGAGCATGTTCGCGAACGCTACAAACCGGACCAGCCCGAGTCGTTCTGGGCCTGTACGCCGCTGTTCCGTCGTCTGGCCGATCCGACCTTCGCCGGGCAGATGATCAATCACACGCTGCATGCGCTGAGCTGTGATCCGTCCCAATTCGGCCACTGGGCCGGCGATTGGTCGGCCCGGCAGATCGTGCTGGTGCGCGAGCCGGCGTGGACCTTGTCGCTGCAGCTGATCGACAAGCCGCACCGCTACATCCACAGCTCGCCTTCACATCTGTTGATCACGGCGCTGAGTGGGCTGCCGTTGAGCGGCGAGCTTTACGATCTGCCGCCCGGTTACGACAACGCAGTGTTCGATCCTTCGCTGAAGCTGGTGCCTGCCGGCCCCTTCAAGCTCGCAGCCGGCGAGATCCTTGCCATCGATGCCGATTGTCATGTGGCCGATTTCCGCGTCGAGCGGCCGATGATGTTGCTGAAGCTGGCGACCGCGCCGGTGCAGACCCTGGAGTGGCTGTTCAGCAAGGGCACCTTGCACCCCTGGCAGGCCAATGACGCCGATGCCGCGATGACCAATCTGAGAGTCGGTGCCTATGTGCTCGGCCGTCTCGCCCACCAGTCGTCGCTGGAGCCGATCAAGGCGCTGACCGCGCATGCCAACCAGAACGTACGCTGGGCGGCGATCCAGAGCCTGGGGCGCCTGAGCCGCGTGGAAGCGCAGAAGGTGCTGCGGGCCGCACTCGATGATCCGCATCCCACGGTGCGTCACGCGGCGAAGCAGGTGATCGACGAGGCTGAGCAGCCGGTACGGAAGCGCTGAGCCATGGCCATGACGCTGACCTCAGCAACCCAGAAAAGCGCCAGCATCGAGGAGTTCATCGAGCACCTCGAACAGAACCGCATCGATCCGCGCGATCTCGACAGCATCGCCAGCGCAGCGCCGATGCTCAGCGCACTGACCAATGATCGCGAGCTGATCGTGCGGCCACTGAACCAGTATCTGAAGCTCGGCTTCAAGGGTTCGATGCCCGGCCTCGAACAGGCGATTCCGCTCGGCCAGCACGGCCACTTCCGACTGCGCGCCAACGTCTGGCCATCGACTGCCGACATCACCGCCGGCCGGGTGCTGCCGGATCAGCTCGCCTACGACCACGCGCACGACCACAACTTCCATTTCATGACCATTGCCTACTTCGGCACCGGCTATGTCACGGAGATCTACGAGTACGACTACGAACGGGTCGAGGGTTACATCGGCGAGATGGTCGAACTGCGCTTTCTGGAGCGCACCCAGTTCTCGGCCGGCCGGGCCATGCTGTACCGCGCCAGCCGCGATCTGCATATCCAGTTCCCGCCGGAGGATCTCAGCATCACCTTGAGCCTGATGACCGATCTGCCCGAACTGCGCAGCCGCGACCAGTTCTACTTCGACCTGCAGCACCGCACGATCAGCGGCTTCGCACCGCCTTCGGAAACCTCGCGGCGGATCGACATCATCACCATGGCCGGGCAGGCCGGTAATGACGACACCTGCCAGACGCTCAACGATCTGGCACAGAGCCACCCCTGCAGGCGCACCCGGCTGGCCGCCTATGAAGCGCTGGTGCGCTTGCGGCCTGCCGAGGCGGTAGGAATCTGGGAGCGTGCCGCGGGTGACAGTGCCGCGCTGGTGGCCAACGAGGCGCGGGCGCGGCTGGCGGGCTAGCGAATGCCGACGGTGACCGGTTCGCGCGCCGCCACGGCGGTGGCATGGGCATCCATGCCGTTCTCCTCGAAGGCCACGGCCCAGGTTTCGAAATCGGCGGCCGGCAGGGCTCGCGTGAAGTAGAAGCCCTGCTGCAACTTGCAGCCAAGAATGCGCAGCTGGCGCATCTGTGCGGTGTTCTCCACACCTTCGGCGATCACCCCGAGATCGAGATTCTGGGCCAAGGTCAGCGTCGCCGAAACGATCGCCAGCGCCTGCTTGGAAGCGCCCATCGACGTCACGAACTGGCGATCGATCTTGATCTTGTCGATCGGCAGCCGCTGCAGGTAGCTGAACGAGGAATAGCCGGTGCCGAAGTCGTCGAGGCCGATGCGGAAGCCGAGGCGCTTGATCTCGGTCAGCATCGTGTGGCTGTACTCGGTGGAGTCGAGCAGGGCACTTTCGGTCAGCTCGAAATCGATCAGCCGCTCGCGCGAGCCCGGTGCGCTGCTGAAGCCGCGCAGCAGTTGCAGGATGCGGCCATCGTGCACCTGGCGGACCGACAGGTTTACCGACACCCGAAGGCGACGGTTCTTGGCGGCCCAGATCTGCGCCTGTTCGTGCGCCTTGATCAGGCACAGCTCACCCAGCTGGTTGATCAGGCCCGAATCTTCGGCGACCTGGATGAACTCGCTCGGCGGCATCAAGCCGTTTTCGGGATGGCGCCAGCGCAGCAGGGCTTCGGCCCCGACCACCAGCCCCTTCTCGACATCGACCACCGGCTGGTAGAACGGCTCGAACTCGTCCCGCTCCAGGCCACGGCGAATCTCGCTGGCCAGGGCCAGTTGCCGGCGCATGGTGCCGGTCAGTTGCGCCGAGGCGAAACGGGCGTTGTTGCGGCCGTTCTTCTTGGCGACGAACATCGCTGCATCGGCGCTGGCGATGATCTGCTCGGCGGTTTCGCCATCGCCGGGAAACACGGCAATGCCGATCGACACCGACATGTTCAGCAGGTGATCGCCGAACGGATAGCTTTCGGCGAGGCCGCGCAGCAGGCAATCGGCCTGTTCGCGCAGCGGGGTTTCGAGCGCGCTGCCGGCATCGAGGCCATCGACGGTGATCGTGAACTTGTCGCCGCCGTGCCGGCACAGCAGCGCGCCGGGCGGCATGAAGCGGTGCAGGCGTGCGGTTGCTTCGCAGAGATAGCGGTCGCCGGCCTTGTGGCCGAACTTGTCGTTGACGGCGCGGAAGTTATCGAGATCGACATAAAACAGCGCCACCGGTTCGCGGGTCTGCCGCGAGCGGTCGATCGATCGCTGCAGCGTCTCTTCGAGCCGGGCACGGTTGCCGAGGCCGGTCAGCGGATCCTGGTAGGCGAGCCGGCGCAGGCGTTCGGCCTGATCGCGGAACTGGCGCAGCGCCACGGCCATGTCGCCAAACTCGTCGGGGCGGATCGGCGGCAGATCGATGTCGATTTCGCCGGCATTGACCTGGCGGATGGCGTTGGTGGTCGCCTGCAACGGCCGGATCACCGAGCGGACGATGCCAAGCGTCATCAGCACGCCAAGCAGGCAGGCACCGATGATGACAGCGGCAGACAGGCGCACCAGGTCCTTGAGCCGACTGTGTTCGGCGGCCTGCAGGTCCCCGGCGCGCGCCTGCTCGCGCTTGCTGGCGGATTGGAGGGTTTCATCGATCAGATCGATGCGCTGCTGCAGGGCCGAAAGCAGCGGTGTTGCCTGCCCGCCGCCAGCGGTTGCGGCATTGATGGCCCGCACCGACAAGCCATCGATCTCGTCGCTCGCGGTTTCGATCAGCCGGGCGCTGATCGGATCGCTTGCCGACAGCTTGAGCAGCTCCCCGTCGAAGCTCGCCTTGGCCTCCTGCTGAGCTTTTCTCGCGAGGGCCTGCTGCGTCCGGTTCGCGCTCAGGATGGCGGCATACAGCTGACCGCTGTGCTGGCGCACCAGACCCATCGCCTGTTGAGCGGCGTAGATGGTTTCGAAGCGCGCGAATTGCTGCTGCCACGCGACGCTTGCTTCCTGGTCGCGCAGGACCCCGGAACCGACCACCAGACTGGCGCCGCCCAACACCGCGACCAGACCCAGGCAAAGGGTCATCAGTCGGGTTCTGACGCTGAAAGTCGGTCTGTTCATCCGGGTAGGCGCGTGCCGGCTGGGGTGCGTTCGGCCTCGCGCGAAATGACAGCAAGACTCTGCCTGGATGATAGATCAATGACGCCGGAAGTCGCGTGACTCAAAGACCCCAAGATATCTGCATTAATGCAGGGGTTGCTCGGTTTCAGGACAGCGGCGCCGCGCCGCTCAGCAAAGGCCGCAACTGGGTCAGCAGCCATTCGAGGCGACGGTCTTCGGCGGCGGCATCGTGGCGCAGGAAGCGGTCGACGCCCTCGCCGTGAAACAGCGTGACCATGGTGTCGACGATCACCGCGAAATCCGGCAGCGCCCGAGCCGCTTCCGGCAGCAGCAATGTGGCCAGCGCCTGATCCTCGGTGGCGCGGCGGCGCCATAGCGGCAGCAGCGCTTCATGGAGCGCCGTATCGGTACGAGCGGCGATCAGCAGCTCGAACCAGGCTTGATGCAGCGGCGAGCGAACATTGGCGCGCAGCACGTCGAGCGCCAGCCGCAGTTCGTCCTCGCGGCTGGCACGCAGGCGCAGGAAATCGCTCCGATACAACTCACGCAGACCGCGTTCGACGTCCTCGGCCACCGCGATCAGCAACTGCAGCCGGGTCGCGTAATGCCGGAACAGCGCGCCCTGCGACAGCCCGGCGCGGCTGCAGATGTCCTGCACCGTGGTCCGGTAATAGCCCACCTCGATCAAGGCCGCCGTGGCGGCATCGAGCAGCCGCCGCGTGGTGCCAGCCCGGCGCTCGGCCTGGCTGCGGCGGGCCGGGATCGCCGCGATCTTGGTGTGGTCCTGCATCTCAGGCGGCGCGGGCGAATGCAGGACGGGCGTCCACCGCACGCGCCGGAATCTCGCCGGCCCGCAGGAAGCGGCCATACCCAGGTTCGTTGCCGAAGTCCGGCGCGAACGTCGTCTGCCGGTAAGCCACACGGCCGTTGATGATGGTTGCCGTCACCGCAGCATCGTTGCGATTGACCATGCGCGCCACGCCGCCGAATTCCGGCATCGGTGCTTCGGCGTAGGCGGCGAGGCTGTCGTCGAGTCCGCGCGGATTGATGATGGCGATATCGGCGCGATCTCCGAGGCGCAGATGTCCGGCGTCGATGCCGAACCAGTCGCCGAGCTCGCCGCTGAGCCGCCAGACCGCCATTTCCAGACTCATGAAGGCCCGGCCTTCGGCTTGCGCATCGTTGACCAGCTTCAGCATGCGCAGCGGGAAGTTGTAGAACGCCATGTTGCGGATGTGGGCACCGGCGTCGGAGAACGACAGGATCGCGCCCTTTTCCTGGACGATCGCTTCGAGCCGGTGCTTGCGGTAGTTGCCGATCGTGGTCTTCCAGCGCAGCGCCTTGCCATGGGCGACCACCAGATCGAGAAAGGCATCGACCGGATGGATGCCGCGGGCGTCGGCCACCTCGCCGAAGCTCTTGCCGACGACGCTGGCATCCGGGCAGCCGACGATCGCCGCATCGTGGAAATCGCGATGCCAGACTCTGGGCGTCAGCTTCGATTCGTAGTTCTTGCGGAACCAGCGGCGGTAGCTTTCATCCTGCAGCAGCTTGTTGCGCTCGATTTCGTCGGCCAGATGCAGCGCCGCTTCGCCGGCACCGAACTCTTCGAAGATGACCAGATCGATGCCATCGGCATGCACCTCGAACGGGCAGGGCAGCGCCTGCCAGCGGAAATCGGCACCGAGAAAGCGGTTGCAGAAGTGGGCGAGCTTGCCGACCACTCTATGCAGCAGACCGTTCGATTTCACATCCATCAAGGTGATCAAGGTCGTCTTCAGCGGTTTGCGGAACCAGCCGAAACTGGCGAACAGAAACGCGAACATGTTGATCTTGGTGACGATGTCCGGCGCGCCCTGGTGAATGCGGCCGCGCCGTCTGAGGATGCGATTCAGCTGCGCGTATTCGCGCCACTTCGCATAGGTGGT
Organism: Nevskia sp.; assembly: GCF_023266035.1. GTDB lineage: Bacteria > Pseudomonadota > Gammaproteobacteria > Nevskiales > Nevskiaceae > Nevskia. Next base: position 8,227 of record NZ_JAHFRY010000101.1, on the reverse strand, counting down.
CGGCAGGCTTTTGCTGCGCTCGCGGTCACCGTCGAGCTTGTCCCACTTGGTGGTCATCGTCGACAGGCCGAGCAGGCCGACATCCAGGCCTTCCTCGAGCACCGCTTCCATCCGCTGCATCTCGGCGGCAGTCGGCTGCACCTGCTTGTCGACAGCCCGCGACAGACCCATCACCGACACCCGCAGATCCGAGTGACCGAGAAACGCGGTGACGTTCGGGCCCAGCGGCATCTGTTCGAGATGGGCGACGTAGCCGCGCGGCGTGTTCCAGGTCTTGGTCCGCTTCAAGAGCGGCAGCACCTGCTCGCGCGGGATCGATTCGACGCGAGTGAACAGGTCCGAACAGTCCTCGGCATCGGAGCAGACCATGCCGATCGAGCAGGAGCCGAAGGTCACCGTGGTCACGCCGTGACGCACGCTCTCCGTCAGGCCCGGGCCGGCGAGCAGTTCGGCGTCGTAGTGCGTGTGGGTGTCGAGAAAGCCGGGCATCACCCACTGGCCCGCGGCATTGATGACGTCGGGGCAGCCGGTCTCGTCGAGCGGTGCCGCCGAGACTGCGACCAAGTAGCCGTCACGAATGCCGAGATGGCGGATCGCCGACGGCGCGCCGCTGCCATCGAAATGACGGCCGTTGTTGATGATCAGGTCAAACGCTGCGTTCGCAGTCATGGTGCTCACTCCGCTGGGGCCGCTGTGAGCAGACACCATATGAAAGATAGAGAGTGAATACAATCTAAACTTGGCGGGTCATGAACGATCGGTAGCAAAAGCCGGACGCCGCCAACTGGCTGCTGCTGTCAGGCACGAGGATCATGCAGTCCATCAAGAGCGGACCTTGTTCTGCATTTTTCAGGAGTGAACATCATGAATTCGATCAAACGTTTCGCCGGGACCTTGCTGCTGAGCCTGGCCGCTGTGGGCCCGGCTTTGGCCGCGCCGGTGATCAATACCTTCGGCGAAGGCGGCGGCTACTTCAGCGATCCGAAGCGCACCGACACTGCAATCCGCGGTTATGACCCGGTGGCCTACTTCATCGACGGCAAGCCGGTGAAGGGCAGCGACCAGTTCGTCCACGAATGGATGGGGGCGAAGTGGCAGTTCGCCAGTCAGGACCATCTCGACAAGTTCAAGGCCGAGCCGGCCAAGTACGCGCCGCAGTACGGCGGCTACTGCGCCTATGGCATCGCCGAGGGCCACGCGGTGAAGATCGAGCCGGATCAGTGGACGATCGTCGACGGCAAGCTCTATCTGAACTACGACGCAGACGTTTCCAAGAAGTGGAAGCTGGACAAGGCCGGCTACATCAAGAAGGCCGATGCCAGCTTCGATACCGTGATCAAGAAGTAGCGCGGATCGTCATCGACGGCACCTTTCGGAGCAGCCAGCATGGACGTTGGCATTGTCACGTTAGAATATTGTTCAAATAACGCCCGCTTATCAGCAAATCCGCCAGTGTTTTGCGCGCTCCGATCAAAGCCATCAGGCGTGGCAATCGGAGCCGCAGGCAGGATCGAGCATGAAATCGGACCTCCCGGGTATAGCCCGTGCTGCGTCCTTGGCGGCAAAGTTGTTCATAACGGCGCACAGGGCGCTCGTGCGGAGTTGTCACGGATGCGAGACCGTTTTCTGGGAGGCCTTTATCGCCTTATGGACAGCCCTCTGGGCGCAGTCCTGGGTGCGATGGTCTACGGCCTTTGGGCGTTCTTCGTGAATCGCCATGTCGGCTGGCCGCACGCGGCCGTGATCGGCCTCACGCACTGGATGATGAGCGTGATCATCACCATGAGCTGCGTGGTGCTGATGCGCACGCTGTTCTGGCTGCCCAGCACGCCGAAGCGCGGTGCTGCGCTGTCGATCACCGGCAGCCTGACCTTGACCTACACCCTGCTGATCAGCGTGCATCTGTTCATCGGCACGCCGAGTATTTTGCTGACACTGGCGCCAGGCTTGGCGCCGACGATCGGATTCGCCGTTACCTATGCAATGTTGATGTACCGCGAGAATGCCGATGTCACCTGGACCCTGGCGCTGAACCGCTGCCAGCCCACGTCTCTGGCACCGCTCGGAGGTCCGCATGCACGCGCGTGATCCCCTCGGCCGTGCCGTGGTCTATGCCATCGACATGCTGCATCAGGGCGCCGGCATCGCCGAAATCGCCGAGCGTGCGGGCCTGCGTTTCGAGGAGCAGATCGGCCCCCATCTGCGCCACATCATCGAGCACTACGAAGTGCTGCTCGCCGGCATCGATCAAGGCGTCGTCGACTACGACAACCGTGGCCGGGATCGTAGTGTCGAGCGTGATCCGGCGATTGCCAAGGCGCGTTGCGAACGGCTTGCCGAAGGCCTGAAGAAAAGACTTGATCGTCCCTGGCCGGAAACGCTCGCTGTGGCGTTCGATGGCGGTGTGACGGGCGATGACCGCTTCGTCAGTGGCTCGACGCCCTTGCGCGAACTGCTGTTTGTCGCCGGCCACGCCGTTCACCACTACGCGCTGCTGCGTCTGGTGCTCAAGCCGCAGGGTTTGACCTTGCCCGAGAGTGTCGGCAAGGCGGCGGCGACGATTCGCTACGAGCGCGAACACAAGGCTTCTTGATGAAGTCGCCCTCGATGATCAGTCCGGCGGCCGAGCAGGTCGCATCTGCAGGCTTTCAAACGACCCTCCGCGATCGGCTCGGCATCAAGCTGTCGCGACTCGGCCGTTGGGAATTCTGGCCGGCCTGGGCGTTCTATCCGCCGATCGTCGCCTACATCTTTGCCCGCTCGGCGCGCGCCACGCCGTTCATGGCGGTGACGGCAGCGAATCCATGTCTGAAGGCCAGCGGCATCATCGGCGAAACCAAGCAGGACGCGCTGCGACCGCTGCTGGCCAACGCACCGGACTACGTCGCCGAATTCACGATGCTGCCGGTCGCCCAGCCTCTGGCCGAACGTATCGAAGCGCTGCGTGGCTTCGTCGAAGCAGGGCCGGGTTATCCGATCGTGCTGAAACCGGATATCGGCCAGCGCGGCCGTGGTGTCGCCGTGATTCGCAACGAGGAACAGGCGGCCGATTATCTCGCCGCTGTGCTCGATGATGTCGTTCTTCAACGGCACATCAGCGGCGCCGAGTTCGGCGTCTTCGTCTATCGCGATCCGAAGACCGCGCGAGTCGAGCTGCTGTCGATCGTCAACAAGTGCTTTCCGACCGTGACTGGCGATGGTCACCGCTCGCTCGGCGAACTGATTCTCGATGATCCGCGCGCACGGCTGATCGCTCCCGGCTTGTTCGAGCGCTTTGCCGCAAGGCTCGATGAAGTTCCGGCCACTGATGTCGTCGTGCCGCTGGTCGAGATCGGCGCCCACTGCCGCGGCTCGCTGTTTCTCGACGGCCATCAGTTCAAGACCGAGCCATTGCGACTGGCGATGACCGCGATCGTCGATGCCGTGCCCGGCTATCACTTCGGCCGTATCGATCTCCGTTGCCCGGATGACGAGGCCTTGCGCGAAGGACGCGGTATCAAGGTGATGGAGATGAATGGCGTCACCGCCGAATCGGCCCACATCTACCATCCGGGCACGCCGCTGCTCGACGGCTGGAAGGCGATGATCGCGCAGTGGAAGCTGGCGATCGAAATCGGTGAAGCGAATGCGGCGAACGGCGCAGCGACGATCAGCTTCATCGAATTGCTGAAGCTCTGGCGCGCCGACATGAAGCGCGGTGAACGCTGGTTCTGACCGGGCTGCGCTCGGCCGAACCATCCGCGTGAACGATCGGTAGCAAAGCCTGTACGCAGGCCACTGGCCGCGCTTGCTGCCGACGCGCAAGCTGTCTGCATCCGGCCCTTGCGGCCCATCGCTGCCACAGGAGCCTGCTCATGGACTTCATCAGGAAACACGCGATCAAGCTGCCGGCGCTGTTCGTCTGCTTCGTGTTCGTGCAATCGCTGTTCTTCAAGTTCGCCCGCAACGTCGAAACCATCTACATCTTCGAAGAGAAGCTCGATCCCTGGGCCGCCAGCCTCGGCTTCCCCGGCCTGTTCGCGCCGGGTGGCCTGTTCAGCGCCTATGTCGTCGGCTCTGCCGAATTGGTTGCATCGAGCCTGATCCTGTTCGGCACCTTGACCGCCCGGCCGCGCATCCAGGGCCTCGGCGCATTGCTCGGCCTGGGCGTGATCAGCGGCGCGATCTTCTTCCATCTGTTCACGCCGCTCGGGGTATCGGTGCGCAATGCCGATGGCAGCTTCGATGGTGGTCAGCTGTTCGCGATGGCCTGCCTGGTCTGGGTCTGCTGTCTGGGCATCGTCGTCCTGCGTCGCGATGCGCTGCTGGAGCTGATCGGCCTTCGTCGTCCGATGATGCCGGCCTGAGTGCGCGAAACCGGACTCGGCACTGATGGGCGCGGTTTATACGAAAAGAGTTCTGGTTGGTAGTCCCCTTGGATTGTGCGCCAAGTCTCAGATCGGGCCGCTACAAGCCTCGCTTAGTACAGCCCACACAGCGAAGATCGATGAACAGGTGATGCTCGTCTCAGTTGCAGTGAAATAAAGACTTTCTGCAGCCCTAAAGGCTGGCGTGGCATCGGGAAACGCCAAGCTTGATCGGCATCATCCGCTTCACCATCGCAGTAGAAAAATCAGACGAGCCCAAACGCTCGCAAACAGGGTCAGGGGATGTCGAAAAAGGCACCACCAGAGTTCGGCGACGAGTCGGGTCCGTCGCCGCACAGCGCGCGCTGGCGTTTTGGTGGGTTCGAACTCGACGAAACCCGGCGTGAACTGCGCCTGCGCGGCGAACTGCTGAAGATCGAAGCCAAGCCGTTGAACCTGCTGATGCTGCTGCTTCGCCACCCCGGCGAAATGATCACCAAGAATGATCTGATCGATGCGCTATGGGCTGGCCGCATCGTCAGCGAAGCCGTGCTCGGCAATTGTGTCGCCAAGCTGCGTCAGGTGCTCGGCGACGATGGCGCGGCCCTGATCAAGACGGTATTCGGCTTCGGCTATCGTTTCGATGTCGAAGCCCAACTGTTGTCGGACCACACCGTCACCATCGCGCCGCCTAAACTCGCCTTCCAGCCCGGCGACGCACCGCCGATGCGCCCGAACTGGAAACTGATCCGCCGCCTCGGCCGCTCGGGCGACAGCTGGCTGGCCGAACACACCAAGACCCGCGCCCAGCGGGTGTTCAAGTTCACCACCGAACTGCATGGCCTATCGGCTCTGAAGCGGGAAGTCACCGTCTACCGCCTGCTGCACGAAAGCCTGGGCGACAAGGCCTGCTACGTCGATCTGCTGGACTGGAACTTCGACGAGCCCCCCTGGTTCATCGAAGCCGAATACTGTGCCGCCGGCAGCCTGCAGGAATGGTTCACCGCTCGCGGTGGCGTCGAGCGCATCCCGCTGTCGGCCCGCCTGGAACTGATCGCCCAGATCGCCGAAGCGCTGGCCGACATTCACGCCGTCGGCGTGCTGCACAAGGACCTGAAGCCGGCCAACGTCTTCGTCGTCCTCGACAACGACGGCCAGCCGACCATCCGCCTCGCCGATTTCGGCAGCAGCCGCCTGTACGACTCCGAATACCTGGCCCGCCTGCAGATCACCAAGCTCGGCTTCACCCAGGTGCTGGACCCGAACCAGGGCGAATCCAGCGGCACCCCGCTATACCTTGCACCGGAAGTGCTGGCCGGCCAGCCGGCGACGGTCAAAGCCGACATCTACGCCCTCGGCGTGATGCTCTACCAGTTCGTCACCGGCAATCTGTCGCGCCGGCTCGAAGCCGGCTGGGAAGCGGCGGTGGACGACGAAATCCTCCGCGAAGACATCAACGCCGCCGCCGATGGCGATGCGCAACGACGCCTCGCCGATCCGCGTGAACTGGCCCGCAGACTGCGGGCGATCGAAGCTCGTCGACTGGCCCGCAAGGCGGAACATGCGGCAAAAGAGAAAGCCGAACGGACTGCCCGTGCGCTGGAGCGCATCAAGGCCCGCCGCGTTGGTCTGATGGCTGCGTTCGCTGCGCTTACCATCGGCTTCGTCGTCAGCGCTTGGCTGTATGTCGACGCCCGCAAGGCCAGAGAGGTTGCCGAGGCCGAAGCCAGTCGTGCGGAAAGTGAAGCATCCAGAGCGCGCGCGGTCGGGGAGTTTCTGGCGGGCGGCATGTTCGCGAGTATCAATGAGGATGTGAAAAAGGTTCGTGATCTGTCGGTCAAGGAGCTGGTCGATCGAGCGGTCGCTCGCGTTCCGTCACAGTTCGAGTCCGATCCGGCGGTGAAGGCAGAATTGCATGCTGCGTTGGGTGGGGCTTATGCCGCGCTTGAGTACGACCAGGCAGCGCAAGAACAGTTGACTGAGGCAGATACGCTGCTCATTCGCACGTTTGGTGAGTCGTCGCCGAAACGGATTCCGCTTGCAGTGCGGCGCATCACGCTGAGCTTCAATTCCGGGCAGCTACTTCATGACCTGCCGGCTTTTGAAGGGCTGGCCGCACGGGTAAAGACGCCAGATACCGAGTCGATCCTGGCGTTCGACCGCCTGCAGATGGAACTGCTGCGTGCCCAAGGCTATCTCGGTCGGCATGACAAGGCGGTGCAGACCGCTCGCCGGTTATTGAAAACGAACGCCTCTGAAGACCCGCTTTTCAGATTCGGTGTCGAACGGTTGCTGGGCAATGCACTGTTCGAGATTTCTGACTTGCATGCTGCGCATAAGGCATTGCTATCGGCTCAGGCATCGGAAGTAAAGAGTTTGGCGGCAGGCACGGTTTCCCGCCCATCGATCGGTCTGCTGTGCAATCTGGCAATAGTGGAGATCGAACTGGGCCTGATCGAATCTGCGGAGACCCATGTGCGCAGCGCAGAAAAAGCCGCTTCCGAATGGTTGCGTCCCGGGTCGGGTTGGCCCAACTACATTCAACTGCTGAAAGCCAAGCTGATGTATCAGCATGGCGATACTGCGGATGCCGTCGCTGCTATGGAAGCTGCCTTAGCAGCCATTCGGGCTGATTACGAGAACGGCACCGATCATTCGGCGTGGCTATCGATCTATCTCGCCGAGATCTACAACTACGAACGTCGCTACGAAGAAGCGAACCAGTTGACTGCGCATATCATCGAATCTCTCTCGACATTGATTGCGCCCGACAGCATTCAGATCGACAGGGTCAAGCAGGAGCAAGCCATCGCTTTGGCAGGGCTTGGGCGAAAGGTACAGGCAGACGCCCTGCTGGCGGAGGTTGATCGAGAAGTCGATGTCGCCATGCCGCGCACTAGCCCATTCTTTCTTCGCTCCGAGGTGGCACGCCAGAAGCTGCTCCGCCTCGATCCTGGTGTGTCCTCAATGGACCAAGCCGCTAAGAAGCTGTCGAGGAAGCTTTCAGAGGAGTTTTATGCAGAGCACCCTTTGGTAAAGGAGGCCATGTGGCCGGATATTCATGTCGCTCGATCGCAGCAATGACCGCAGGAGTTAAGAAATGTCGATGACCCCGCAGGATCTGGCCGTAATCCAAGCTGATACAGATGTTCGGTACTGGTTGGATTCGCTACGCATCGTTAATGGAAACCAGAAGAATCTGGTCGCGGCGATCGTCGGAACGGGCGTTCTGCTTCCTCAGATAGCCAAGCTATCGGTTCGATTCGATCTCGTCGTTGGGAAGAATGACCTATCACGTCCTCAGCAATACCCAAGGCCAGATGGTCCGATCAGAGGTGTTCTGATCGGCACTAATCATCTGGATACTGTCAGTGCCGCGGTTGCGATACTCATGAATACGAATGTCGATGTTCAGAAGGCTCTGATGCTATGCGAGCTTACGGCCAGTGAAATCAACGGCACGCGTATGGCAATTGTCGCGAGCGCTTTGAAGAACGGTTTTTCACAGGCGGACGCACTGCTCTACGGACTGGTGTTCGATCTCAACTACATCGTCGGCCTAAGTGGGTTGGGTGGGTGCACCCACCCCAACTGCCCGGGAGTCAGATACGCCTAAGCAAGTGTCATCGTGGGATCATGTCAGCCCGCGCTTGCGGCCTGACATGACCTCTACTTCAGTTTTATGCACTACCGCCACCACTACCACGCCGGCAACTTCGCCGATGTGTTCAAGCATGTCCTGGTCACCGGGCTGCTGACTGCGCTCAGCCGCAAGGACAAGCCTTGGGCTTTTGTCGATACCCATGCCGGTGCCGGCGATTACGATCTGGGTGATCCGGTGTCCGATCGCACGGGCGAGTGGCGCGATGGCATCGGGCGCT
>NZ_JAHFRY010000100.1:11947-17279 GCF_023266035.1 Nevskia sp. | reverse complement strand
CATAGGACGTGACCTGACGGCCCGCCGCCTTGATCAGGCGGTTGTTCAACTGCCGTGCGCCATCGCGTTCCCAGGACCAGTGCCAGGCATCGGCGACCAGGCCGGATGCGCCGACGACGACTCGCGGCTTGGCCGTCTGATACGGCACGTTGCGAGCGAATTCGCCATCGGCATCGGCGATGAACACTGCGTCGTAATCCTTCGAGCCGGTCAGCAGTTGCAGGTTGTTCAGCTCGCGCTCGCGCGGATCGAGGCCGAGCTTGAACGGCCGGGTGTCGACGATCTTCAGACCGAAGCGCTTCGCAGAGCGCGTCCAGGCCGTTGCGAAAGCTTCATCGGCAGGATTCGGCCCTTTGAGCACCAGCACATTCGCCCAGCGCCGCAGCACCAGGTACTGCGCCAGCGCATCGGTCAGCATCGCCTGGTTGGGAATCACATGCAGAAGCTTGCTGCTGCAGCTGGCGCCGCGCAGCCCATCGTCCTGGGCCGAGATGTTCAGCAAGGTCACCGGCAGGCTGGCAGTACGCTTGGCAAGATCGGCCAGCATCGGGCCATCGGCATCGACGATCACGTAATGCGTGCCAGCGGCGACCATCGCCTTGACCGCTTCGGCGAGCGCTGCGGCATCCGCGCCTTCACGCTTGTCCAGCTCGAATTTGAGTTTCAACTGGGCGCCGGCAAACGAGGTTTCCTTGATCGCCTGCTCCGCGCCCGAAACCGGCCTGCCCCAGGGCTGCAGCGGGAACTGCGCCTTGGTCCGCTCCGTGCGGTAACGCGGATCGTCGGACCATTCGAGATAGCCGATCTTGAACGGCGTATCGGCCGCGCGCGCCAGCGGCAACGCTGACAGCAGCGCCAGCGCGGACAGGGCCAGCGCACGAATCATTGGGCTACTCATTCGAGAACGCCGACGGTGTAAGGCACGCGCCCTGCAGGCACGGCCTTGGTGACCTTGAAGCTGGCGGTGTCGATCACCGCCATGTCGTCGGACTGGCCATTGGTCACGTACAGCGTCTTTTCATCCTTGCTGAGCGCGATGCCCCAAGGCCGCCCGCCGGTCAGCAGATAGCCCGAGACCTTGCGCGATTTCACGTCGACCTTGGCGATGTGATTGGCGCTGCCCATCGTCACGTAGGCCGTCGAACCATCCTTGGTCATCAGGATGCCGACTGGCGTGATGTCTTCGGCGCGGAAGCCTTTCGGCTCGAACTTGATGTCGCCGATCACCGCGTTGGTCTTGGTATCGATGATCGAGAGCGTGCCGCTCAGCTCGTTCGATACCCACAGCTGTGCGCCATCAGCGGTCAGCGCGAAACGACGCGGTCGATTGCCGACCGAGATATTCGCCTTGATCGCCTTGGTCGCCACGTCGATGACGTGGACGGTGTTGGCGACTTCGGAGGTTGCGTAGACGGTCTTGCCGTCCGGCGTCATCAGGATGCCTTCCGGCTCTTCACCGACCGGCACTTCGGCCAGGCGCTTGCCGCTGGCAACATCGGTGGCGGACACCAGGCCGTCTTCCTCGAGCGTCGCCCAGACGGTCTTGCCGTCCGGGCTGAACACGAAGCGCTCCGGGTCTTCGCCGACGTTGAGCTTGCCGATCAGCTTGTCGGTAGCGGTGTCGATGATGTCGATGCGGCTGCCTTCGCCGCAGGCCACATAGAGCTTCTTGCTGTCCGGCGAGAACACCAGCTCGCGCGGCTTGTCGCCGGTCTTGATCTTGCTCAGTACCTTCAGCGTCGCGCTGTCGAACACGGTGACCACGTGATCCTTCTCACTGCTGACATAGAGCTTGCCGGCTTCGGAGGCAGGTACCGCGGTGATCAGTGCAAGCGCAATGAGCGTGTTCTTCATGCGGCTTTCTCCTCGGGCTTGCCGGCGCCAGGCACCGGACCGGTCATTTTCAGGAAGGCTGCTTCCAGGGTGGCGCAGGCAGCGCTGGCGACGATTTCGTCCGGCGTGCCTTCGGCAAGTTTCTTCCCCTTGTGCAGCACGTAGACACGATCGGCCTGCTCGGCTTCGTTGACCAGATGCGTGGCCCACAGCACGGCCAGACCTTCGTCGCGGCAACGCTGCTTGACCAGCGCCATCAGTGTGGTCCGCGACGCGGGATCAAGGCCGACCGTCGCTTCATCCATCAGCAGCAGCCGCGGCTTGTGCAGCAGCGCCCGCGCCAGTTCGACCTTGCGGCGATTGCCGCCGGACAGGCTGCGGCAGGTCTTGTCCTCGGAACCGGCGAGGCCGACATCGACCAGCAATTGCGGAATGCGTGCGCGGCCTTCCGCGCCGAGGCCGTGCAAGGACGAGTGAAAGCGCAGGTTGCCGGTGACCGTCAGATCGAGATCGAGTGTTGGCTGCTGAAACACCACGCCGAGCTTGGCGAGACCCAGCGTCGGCTTCTTCAGGAAATCCTCGCCGCAGATGCTGATCGCACCGGCGTCCGGCACGAACAGGCCGGACAGCAGCTGGAACAAGGTCGATTTGCCAGCGCCGTTCGGGCCGAGCAAGGCCATGAACTGACCGGCTTCGATGCGCATCGAAACGCCGGCCAGCGCCTTGACCTCGCCGTAGGACTTCACGGCGTCACGCACATCAAGAGTCAAATTGGGCGTCAAGCTATTTGTCGCGGGCTGCGCCATCAGGCGGCCTCCTTGTTCGGGCGGGCGGTACCAAGACCGCCCAGCAATTCGGGGTACTGCGCGATCAGCGCGCGATGCATCTCTGACACCGCATCGTCATCGCGGCGGCGCGGCTTCGGCAACCGGATCGGATAGTCGAGGATCAGCTGCGCCGGGCTGTGGCTGACGAACAGCACCCGGTCGGCCAGCGCCAGCGCCTCGCGCAGGTCGTGCGTCACCAGCAAGGTGGTCGGCAGGACATCGCTGCGCAGCTCGGCGAGTACCTGATACAGGCTTTCAGCGGTCGGCGCATCGAGCGAGATGAACGGCTCATCGAGCAGCAACAGTTCCGGCCGGACCAGGAAGGCACGCAGCAAGGCGACTCGTCGCTGCATGCCGCCGGACAGCCGCAGCGGAAACTGCGCTGCGGTATCCGCCAGCCCGACCTTGGCCAGTCCGGCGTCGATCTCGGCATCGCTCAGGGCAGGGCTCAGGGCTGGGGTCACCAGACGCAGATTGTCGGCAACGTTCAGCCACGGCAATAGGCGGGGTTCCTGAAACACGAAGCCGAGCCGGGCATCGTCGCCGGCGCCATCGAGCCCGCCTTCGTAATCCTTGTCGAGCCCGGCGATGATCTTCAGCAGCGTCGTCTTGCCGGCGCCGCTGGGGCCGACGATGGCGACGAACTCGCCACTCTCGGCACTGAAGGCCAGCCGGCCGATGGTGTCCTTGGCCTTGCCCGGATGGCGCTTGCGGCGGATGTCGACGACCAGCTTCATGCCCGCCACCCGTTCAGGCGCCGATCGAGCGGCCGCAGCAGCAGCGCTTCGATGGCGAATACGACGGCGGCGAACGCGGCCGTGTAGGCGAGGATGCTGGTCAGGTCGAAGAACTGGAAGAAGGTTCCGAGCTGGAAGCCGATGCCATCCGAACGGCCGAGCAGTTCAATGACCAGCACGATCTTCCAGATCAGCGCCAGCCCCGAACGCGCCGAGGCCATGATGTAGGGATACAGCTGGGGCAGCACGATGCGGCGCAGCACGGTGCCGCGCGGCACGCGATAGACCTCGCCGACCTGCAGCAGCTGCGTGTCCAGCGCTCGCGCACCTTCGCGGATGTTGGTGATCACGGTCGGAATCTTGTTCAGTGCCACGGCCAGCACCGCAGCGGTTTCGTTGAGGCCGATCCAGATGAAGCAGAGGATTGCCGCGACCAGTGCCGGCAGGTTCAGCATCAGCACCAGCATGCCGTCGAACAGATTGTTGACCAGCTTGCTGCGGCCCATCCAGACGCCGACCGAGACACCAACCAGCATCGCGATCACGAACGCCGCGGCGACGCGCATCAAGGTCTTGCCCAGGTGATGCAGCAACTCGCCGTGCGTCAGATGGTGAACGAGGCTGACGAACACCGCAGCCGGCGATGGCAGCAGCGGATCGTTGACCTTCCACGCCACGATCTGCCAAACCACCAGCAGCACCAGCAGCGCGCTGGCGCGCACCGCCGCCGCCGGCAAGGTACTGACCGCCGCAGGATTCAAGGCGTGCTGCCGAGCGCCGAATAGAAGGTGGTCGGATCGAGCGTCGGACGCTTGCCGACCAGTTCCTCGCCGCCTTCGGCTGCGAGCAGCGCGTACAGGTTCTGCATCACCGGCAGATCGACCTTCAGCTCCTGCAGATCGATGCCGTCGCGATGCGCGTCGCGCAGCGCCACGAAGTCAGCGTCGCTGTCGACCTTCATGATCGGCTTCAACCGTACCCAGGACGCGTCATCGGCCCGCATCACGGCGTTGGTCCGCTCGACCGCTTTCAGGAAGCGATCGAGCAGGCTGCGGTTCTTGATTGCCCATTCCTCGGAGAACACCCAGCCGACCATCGGCACCGGCTTCGGCACGCCGAGCCCGGCGAGCACGTCCTTCATGTCGACCAGTTCGGTCAGGCCAGCCGCCTTCAGGCGCGCACCATACGGCCAGAAATTCAGTACCGCCGACAGCTTGTTGCGCAGGATGAGTTCGTTGAGCGCAGGCGGCGCAGCGAAGCTGGGCTTGGCGTCCTTCTTCAGATCGAGCTTCGCGGTTTTCCTGGCCCAGGCCTGCAGGAACAACCAGCTCTTGTCGACCGGCGTGCCGGCCACACCAATGTCGCGGCCCTTCAGATCGGCCACCGTCTTGATGCCGGAATCCTTGGCGACGTACAGGCCGCCGAGCGCCGTCGAGTTCGGCGCGAACTGCAGCTTGCGACCATCGCCACGATTGCGGTTCACCCACAGCCAGTCGGAGGTGATCATGTCGACTGCCCCGCCCTGCAAGGCGATCTGCGCGGCGTTGCTGGCCGCCATCGGCACGATCTCGATGCGGAATTCCTCGGCCTTGTCGAAACCACGCATGGTCAGCGTGTCGAGCGTCCAGGCCACGGCGCCAAACTGCAGCACGCCGATGCGGATGGTGTTGCCTGCAGCAATGTCGGCATCAGCGGCGCGGGCCGTGACGGACAGGCCCATCAGCAGCACAACGGCGACAAGGCCGGCTCGTGCATGCGCCGCAAAACGTCTGACAGTCATCGCTCCTCCAGCTGGGTTGTCCGGTGTTCCGGATCTCGACCGTCGTGACTTCCACAACGGCCCTGCATGCTACGCGACGGCTGCCCGCGTTTGGATCAGTTCAAACCCTCATTGGCTGGATCGAGCCAATGCTTGAGAAATGATTCGAGCTGCTG
>NZ_JAHFRY010000100.1:0-11937 GCF_023266035.1 Nevskia sp. | reverse complement strand
CTGAGGCTGCATCATGCCGCTCTTGGTCATGATCAAGCGGCCATTGCGGTACAGCGCAATGGTCGGAATCGAGCGCGGCGTGTCGGTCGGTTTGGCATCGGGATGCAGATCGACATCGATCTTCACCAGTTGCACCCGGGTGCTGAACTTGTCCATGGTCGCGGTCAGCACCGGTTCCAGACGCTGGCACCAGACGCAGTGATCGGCCATGTACTCGACCAGCAGCGGCAGCCGATGGTCAGCGATCATCGCTTTCAGTTCGGCCGTGTCGACTTCCGGAATGGTTTCGTTAAGGGTTTCGCTCATCACTCTCTCCAGAGTCTGTCTCGCTGTTGTTGGCTGTGTGAACCTCGAAGGATTGACAAGCAAGGCCGGACATGGTTCCGCGCCGCATGCTCAGGCACTCATGTACAGGCCGCCATTGACCGGCAACTGCGCGCCGGTGATGTAGCTTGCCGCGCCCGAGCACAGGAAGGTGACCGCGGCGGCAATATCGGCCGGGCTGCCGTAGCGCGCGGCTGGAATGCCCTTGAGGATTTCGCTGCGGATCGCTTCCGGCACGGCGTCGATCATCGGGCTGTCGATATAGCCCGGCGCCACCGTGTTGACGGTCACGCCCTTGCGCGCCACTTCCTGCGCCAGCGCCATCGTGAAGCCGTGGACGCCGGCTTTCGACGCCGAATAATTGGTCTGCCCGAACTGGCCCTTCTGGCCATTGACCGACGAGATGTTCACCACTCGCCCCCAGCCGCGCTGGCACATCGCCTCGATCAGCGGCTGGGTGACGTTGAACAGGCTGTCGAGATTGACCCGCAGCACCTGCTGCCATTGATGCGCGCTCATCTTGCGCAGCGGCGCATCGCGAGTGATGCCGGCGCAGTTGACGACGATGTCGATCGCCGCGCCCTGCGCTGTCAGCGCGCTCAATGCCGCTGCCGTGTCCTCGGCATTCGACACGTCGAACGCCGTGATGGTGATCGCCAGACCCTGCTCGCGCCAGGCCGGCAGCAAGGTCTCGGCCGAGGCCTGATCGGATGGCAGGCAGACGGCAATGACCTTCGCGCCAGCCGCCGCCAGTGCTGCGCTGACAGCGCGGCCGATCGCACCAGTACCACCGGTGACCAGTGCGGTGCGCGTGCTCAGATCGAGTTTCAAGGCCTGACATCTCGTGGTCGGACAGGACGCGCACTTTACCGGTCTGCCCGATTGGCGACGACCTTAGCCGAAGCCCTCAGGCCTCGGCAGCCTCGAGCAACACGGGCGCAGTCGCCGCCAGCATTCGCGCGAAGATCGCGTCGATGTCGCCGACACCGGGAATGGTCACCAGCAGACCGCGCGCCTGGTAGTAATCGAGCAGCGGCCGGGTCTCGGACTGGTAGACCGCGATGCGGTTGCGCACCGTCGCTTCGTTGTCGTCGCTGCGGCCTTCGAGCGCGCCGCGAGCGACCAGGCGACGAACGATCTCCTCGTCGTCGACCAGCAGATGGATGACCTTGCTCAAGCCAGGCTGGCCAAGTTCGGCGAGCAGCGCGTCGAGCGTCTTCGCCTGCGCGGCGTTGCGCGGAAAGCCATCGAGGATGAAGCCCTTCGCCGTATCGGGGGCGGCGAGACGCTCGCGGGCAATGCCGATCACCAGCTCATCGGCGACCAGTTGGCCGGCATCCATCGCCGCCTTGGCTTTCAGGCCCAGCGGCGTGCCGGCCTTGACCGCGGCGCGCAGCGCATCACCGGTCGAGGTCTTGGCAATGCCGTGATGCAGCGCCAGCTTTTCGCCCTGCGTACCCTTGCCGGAACCCGGCGCGCCCAGCATCACGATTCTCATGGTGTCGACAGCTCACTGTTGTGGGAAGAACGCGTCGCCGACGGCAAGTTCGATGCCATCGCAGTTGTTCAAGCCATTCAACAGCTTGGCGCAGCGCGCGAATCGCGGAAACGGGCGACTGTCACGCGCATGACGCAGTTCGGCTCAGCGCGCAGGCGGGCGATACAAGGTCGCGAGCGCCAGTCCGCCCAGAATCAGCGCCGCGCCGGCCAGCAGACGCAGGCTGGCTGGCTCGCCGAGAAAAGCGATGCCGATCGCTGCCACCAGCACCGGCACCGCCAGTTGCACGAGGCTCGCGCGCAACGCCGTGAGTTGGGGCAGCACCGTGTACCAGACGGCATAACCGAGCCCCGAAGCCAGGGCGCCTGAAGCCAGCGCACAGGCAACGCCAAGCGGATTCCACTGCGCGCCGCCGAACAGCAGCCAGGGCAGCGCCGCCAGCGGCAGGCCGCGCAGGAAGTTGCCGGCGGTTGCCGCCAACGGATCATTCGGCCGATCTGATTTGCGCCTGCCGCGCAGGCTGTAGATCGCCCAAGCAATGCCGGCCGCGATCATCAGCAGGCTGCCCGCCAGCGGTGGACGACCAAGCCCCGGCAAGAGGAAGAGCAGCAGACCGCCGAACGAGATCAGGACCCCACCCCACTCCTGCCACGGCGGCCGATCGCCTTGCGCCAGCCCGGTGCCGATCATCGTCACCTGCACCGCACCGAACAGCAGCAGTGCGCCTGCGCCGGCGGGGATCGACAGATAGGCCACCGAGAACGCTGCGGCATAAGCGACCAGCGCAATGGCGGACGGCCAGTCGCCGGTGAAAGGCCGACGACGAAGCTTCAGCAGAATCGCCAGCATCAGCGCACCGGAAGCGATACGCAGCGCAGTGAATGCCAGCGGGTCCATCGCGCCATCACGCAAGGCGACGCGCGCGAGAATCGAGTTTGCCGCGAACGCGCTCAACGCCAACAAGGTCAGCAAGGCGATGCGTAGCGCTGCGCTCATGTGCCGGCTTGGTCGAGACGGTCGAGGCGTTCGGATGTGGCCGGATGCGTGTGATAGACGCGTTCGTACCAGCGGTCTGCGATCGGCGCATTGCGGTTGTTGCGGGTCAGCGTACGCAGCGCACTCGCCAGCGCCGCACCGCTGGCATGGCTCGCTGCAGAGGCATCGGCCTCGAACTCGAAGCGGCGATACCAGTAGTTCGCCAGCGGCAGCGCGAAGAACCACAGGGACGGCAGCAGTGCCCAGGCGATCGCCAGCTTCGCGACCGGTTCGGCAATGCCTGCCGTCAGTGCCGCCGCGATCATGACCATCGCCAACGATGCCGCGCCGATCATCAGCAACTGGAAGCGCAGATGGCCGCTCTGGATATGGCCGAGTTCATGAGCGACCACGGACTCGATCTCGTCGGCCTCCAACAAACCGATCAAGGTATCGCCGAGCACGATGCGCGGCGCCCGCGCACTGCCGGAGACCTGCGCGTTGGCTTGCGCAGAACGAGCCGACGCCCGCAGCAGGAACAGGCGCTGATCACGCACACCGCTGCGCGTCAGCAGGCCTTCGAGCCGGCTGCGCAGTTCGCCGGCTGGCAGCGGTTCAAGCTTGTCGAACAGCGGCGCGATCCAGCGCGGCTGCACCCAGCGCAAGCCGGCCCAGGCACCCCAGCCGATCGCCCAGATCGCCAGCCAGGCCCGCTTGTCGCTGTGTTCGATCAGAACCAACGCCAGCCAGGCTGCCGGCAACGCGAGCGCGGCAAACAGCGCGAGCTTGATCGCCTGTTCGCGAATGAAGGCTGCGACGCTTATCCGGTTCATACCATGGCTCGCATCGAGGCCGAATGGCTTGTAAGCCTTCGGCGGCAGCTCCCAGAGCCAGCCGGCGATCACCAGCGCGAACAGCAGCAGCGGTTCATCGCCCTCAAGGAGCGGCGTCAGGCCAAGTAGCAGCAACGGCCAGCCCTGCTGCCACAACTGCTGACCAACGCGCTGCGTCACCACGCCCATCGCATAGGCTTGATCCTGAGTGCGCAGCACCGCCCGCTGCCGCAGCAGCAGGGTGATGCGCAGCGCAGCGATCAGCAGCAGGACGGCAGGGAGCACAGGGCGGGAAGCATTGGCAAACGGGCCTCACTGTTTCAGAAGCCTGCGGCCAGAGCAACGCAGCCGACCTTGTAGGTCGCCCCTCGGGCGACGGCGCGGCTGCACAAAGCGTCGGGTGAGGCCCGACCTATCAGACCCGTCAGAACTGCAGCCGCACACCGCCGAAGAACGCGCGCGGGGCGCCGGGGCCTATGAAGCGATACTCGCCTTCATAGTCCTCACCAAGCGTTTCTTCGGCTTCGCCGTAGACGCCGAAGGTTGCGAACTTGCGATCGAACAGGTTCGACACGCGGCCGAACACGGTCAGCCAGGGCAGCGGTTTGTAGTCGCCATAGAGGCCGAAGATCACGAAGCCGGGAATGGTGTCCGGATCGGTGTTCGATTCGTCACCGCGGTAGTTCGAGCTGCTGCGTCCGGTCGCCTCGAAGCCGACGCCGAAAATCGGCACGCGATATTCAAACGAGGCCTTGCCGAGATGGCGCGGCACCAGCGGAATGCGATTGCCGGAATTGACGACCCGCGAGGAATCAGCCGATTCCTCCGGATCATCCGGATTGCGCACCGGATGGTTCGGCGAGTTGACCAGGAAGCCGTCGAGGAACTGCGCATCGAGATAGGTGTATTGCAGATTGAAGCTCAGCGCCTGGGTGATCCGGTAGTTACTGCCGAACTCGATGCCGCGACGGCGCGTTTCGCCGACGTTGTCGAAATAGCCTTCGGTGGTCAGGTTGCCGTCGGTGATGAACAGAATGTCGTTCTTGTTGGCGCTGTTGAACAGCGCAATGGCACCGCTGTAGCTCGGCGAATTCCAGCGCAGGCCGGTTTCGTAAGTGCGGGTGACCACCTGATGCAGCGGCGGATCGCTGACGAAGCCGTTCGGCAAACGGCAGGGATCGTTCGGATCGGCGCAGGTCAGCTCGACCGGCGTCGGCGCGCGTGCCGATTCGGCGTAGTTGACGAAGCCAGTCAGCCCCGGCGTGAACTTCCAGGTCGCGCCGATCGAGGGATTGAGACGCGTGAAGCGGTGATTGCCGTTGAGATCGTCGTCCTCGCCGAGATCACGCAGCACGATATGCGTTTGATTCAGGCTTGCGGCAGCGGTGATGTCGAGCGGCTCGATCGGCGAGTAGTTGGCGACCAGGAAGCCGCTGTAGACGTACTTGCGGGTGCGCAGCCGGACGAAAGAATCGAGCACTTGCTCGCCGCTGCCTTCGGCGCCGCGGTCTTCGGTCAAGGCGCCGACTTCGGTCTGTGATGCGAAACGGGCGCGGCCCAGTTCGGCGGTGCCGCCGATGATCAGACGATTGCGCGCGTTGTCGCCGCTGATCGTCACCTGACTGCGAAAGGCATAGACCTGCTGGTCGGTCGACGAGGTGTTGATGGTCGCCGAATCGTTGGCTGCGCTGGCAACGATCGGGTTGCCGTTCGGCGTGGTCAGCACCTGTTCGCCGTCCGCTTCCTCGGCACACAGGAACGGGCCGTTCTCGGCGCAGGCCTCGTATTCGGTGCCGTCGCCGTTCAGTGACTTCGAATAGTTGCGCCGGAAGCTGAGGCCGCCAGAGACATCGAGATGCTTCGAGTAGCGATGGCTGGCCTGCAGGTTGATCGCGCCGAGACGCGGTTCGGTGAGATCCGGATAGGTGAAGATGCGGCCGCGGCCTTCGCGTTCCAGCAGCGCGAGCGGTGCGGCACCGTTGCCGGTCAGGCGGTTGTCGGCCAGCGTCAGGCTCAAATCCACCGAGCTTTTCTCGTCGAGATAGCTGCCCTTCGCGAACAGGCGGCCGATGCGGCTCGGCGAGAAATCACGCCAGCCGTCTTCGCGGTCGTACTCGCCGGCGATGTAGGTCGCGTAATGACCCTGCGACCAGCCGTGCTCCACCGAGGTGCCGTAACGGCCGAACGAGCCGCCACCGAGTTCGATGCGGGTACCGTTGAGATCAAAGCCACTCTTGGTGCGCAGGGTCAGCGCGCCGGCCAGGGTGTTCTGGCCGAACACCGGGTTCGAGCCGGGCACCAGCTGCAGCGACTGGATCGCCGCGTCCGGAATCAGATCCCAGTTGACGACATCACCGAAGGTTTCGTTGACCCGCATGCCGTCGATGTAAAGCGCGAGGCCCTGCGGCAGGCCAAGCAGTGGTGAAATCGAATAGCCGCGATAGAACAGGTCCGGCTGGTAGGGATTGTTCTGGGCATCGGAGACGAACACGCTGCCAAGCTTGCGCGACATGAAATCGCTCAAGCTTTGTGCCTGCGCGTTCTGGATGTCCTCGGCCGTCGCCGCCTGGGCATTGCCCGGATAGCGGTCCAGCGGCACGCCCTGGTTGTCGGTCGGCGCCACGCCGATCACCCGCACCGGCGCGAGTTGCACCGGCACTTCTTGCGGTGCTGCAGCGGGCTGCTGAGCAACAACGGGCCATGCGGTCGCAAGCAGCGACAGCAGCAAAATTCTGCGAATCACGAGGTTCTCCTTTCTCTCTTGTCTGTATGGCCGCGCTCTGAGGGCGCAGCTCGGACCCAATTCACACATCAGCAGCCTGATGCCAGCGCTGTCTGAGCAGCAATGGGAAAACTTCCCGATCGGGAAGTTTTCCCATTGCTGGCAGCGCCTGACTATCAGCCCATCAGCAGCACATCCAGCACAGCCGCCGGCGTGGCCTCCATGGCCAGCAGGCGGCGGCTGCGTTCGGAAACGAAATCCTCGTTCAGCGCGTGATCGAGAAACGCATTCAGCAGATCGAAATAGCCGGCGGTGTTGACCACGCCGATCGGCTTGCGATGCAGGCCGAGCTGCGACCAGGTCAGGATTTCGCAAGCTTCATCGAGCGTGCCGTAGCCGCCAGGCAGCACGATGAAAGCGTCGGACAGCTGCTCCATCATCGCCTTGCGCTCGTGCATCGAGCCGACTTCATGCAACTGGGTCAGGCCGCGATGCTCCACCTCCTTCTCGATCAGCAGGCTCGGAATCACCCCGATCACCTCGCCACCGGCGGCCATCACCGCATCGGCCACCTCGCCCATCAGCCCGACCCGCCCGCCGCCATAGACCAGACGGATGCCGCGCTCGGCCATCAAGCGGCCGAGTTCGCGGGCGTCCTCGGCATAGGCCGGATTGCTGCCGTGGCGCGAGCCGCAGAACACGCAGATCGAACGGATCGGATGCGTGGTGGTCGGAACTTCAAGAGGGCTGATTGGTTCGGCCATGGGCAGACTGAAATATTGCGAGCGCGGAACCGGAACGATGCCACGTTTGTTGATCGGGCCACAGACCACCTCAGCAGCAGACTGGCACGGACACTGCTGCGATGATGTCGTCAAACCTGTCGCCGATCCGTCATCCTCAGCCGCCACGCTGCAGCATTCGAAAAGCAAGCCAGGGAGCGAGACACCATGAAACGACTCAGCACGCTGGACATGGGCTTCATCCATCTGGAGCGTCGCAACCAGCCTTTCCACGTTGCCTACCTGACCTTGCTGAGGCCGCCGGCCGATGCGCCGCCGGACTTCGCGCAGACGCTAGTCGAGCGGCTGCGTTCCTATGCTTCGCCGCTGCCGCCGTTCAACCAGCGGCTGGAAAGACGGCTCGGCAAGGCCTTCTGGGTCGAGGATCCCGAGTTCGACATCGACCAGCACGTCATCCATCTCGCCCTGCCCCGCCCCGGCGGCATGAAGGAATTGATGGCGATGGTCTCGCGCATGCACGCCAGCCATCTCGATCGCGCCTATCCGCTGTGGCGGACCTACATCATCGAAGGCATCGAGGGCGGTCTGATCGCCACCTACTCGAAGGTGCACCACGCGGTCGCCGACGGCATTGCCGGCACCCGCCTGACCTTGCGTTCGATGTCGACCGATCCGACTGCCATCCTGCCGCCACCATGGGCCATGCCTCCGCAGGGCCGGCGCGAACGTCCGAGCAGCCTGCTGGCGGCGCCGGTCGATGGCGTGGTCAAGCTTGCCAATCACTTCGGCGGCGCCTTCGAGCATGTGCCGGCGATCTATCACGAGCTGCGCAAATCGATGCGTGAGCGCCGCGACGGCCATCCGGACTCCATTTCCGGCAATAGCGCGCCGGCAACGATCCTGAACCAGCCGATCAGCGCCTCGCGCCGCTATCTCGCGCACAGCTATCCGCTGACGCGGATCAAGGCCGCGAGCCGGACACTGGGCTGCACCGTCAACGATGTGATGCTGGCGATGTGCAGCCATGCGCTGCGCCAGTACCTGCTCGATCAGCATGCGCTGCCGAAAGAGCCTTTGATCGCCGGCGTGCCGATGTCGACACGCCGGGACAAGAGCGATGTCGGCAACCAGATCAGCTTCCTGCTCGCCAATCTCGGCACCCATCTGGCCGATCCGGCTGAACGCCTGCGGGTGATTCGCGCCTCGGTCGAGCACAGCAAGGGCCGCTTCGCGACGATGAAGCCGGGCGCCATTCTCGGCTACGCGGCGGCGCAGCTGGCACCCGGTCTGATCAACATGCTGTTCGCGCCGAAGCGCGGCAAGCTTGCCTTCAATCTGGTGATCTCCAATGTGCCCGGCCCGCGCTCGCCGCTGTACTGGCAGGGCTGTGCCGTCGAAGGCATGTATCCGGTCTCCGTGCTTGCCGATGGCATGGCGCTGAACATCACCGCCTCCAGCCGCGCCGATGCGCTCGACTTTGGCGTGCTGGCCTGCCGCCGCACCTTGCCGAAAGTGGAATCGCTGATGGATTACCTGGACGGCGGGCTCGACGAGATCGAGCGACTGGCAAGGCTGACGATTGCCGTCGGTAAACCCGCAGCGCTGGGAGAAACCGTCACCTAGTCGGGCTGTGCTGGCGGTGGCCGATGCCTTTGCCGTCGGGCTAGGATAGGACGCGTCTGCCGACACGAGATCGTCACCGAGACTTCATGGCACTGACCCGAACCGCCCCTAGCCTGCAAGCCATCGCGATTGATGGGGCTTGCAAACTATGGCGACCGTATCCGGCGCGCCGCTCGACCGCCGGCAGTTCCTGCGCATGACCGGCGCCGCAGCCGGCGCTGCGCTGGTCCCGGCGTCGATCCTCAAGGCGCTGGCGATTCCGGCCAACAACCGCACGGGAACCATCCGCGACGTCGAGCATGTGGTGATCCTGATGCAGGAAAACCGCAGCTTCGATCACTACTTCGGCACTCTGCCCGGCGTCCGTGGCTTCGCGGATCGCTTCACCATCCCCCAGGCTTCGGGCAAGCCGATCTGGCATCAGCAGGACCTGAGCCAGACCGACATCCTGCCGTTCCACCTCGATGCGGCGATCGGCAACGCCCAGCGGGTCGACGGCACCCCGCACAACTGGGACGACGCCCACCACGCCTGGAACGATGGCCGCTACGGCTACTGGCCGGTCTACAAGCGCGCGCAGGCTATGGGCTATTACACCGAGGCCGAGCTGCCGTTCCAGTTCGCGCTGGCCGATGCCTTCACCGTCTGCGATGCCTACCACGCAGCGATTCACAGCAGCACCAATCCGAATCGCCTGATGCTGTTCACCGGCATGAACGATCCGTCCGGCACCGGCGGCGGGCCGATCATCGACAACCAGAACGACGATCTCGGCCCCAGCGCCGAGGGCTTCCGCTGGACCACTTACCCCGAGCGGCTCGAAGCCGCCGGCGTGTCCTGGAAGGTCTATCAGGACATGGCCGACAACTTCACCGACAACTCGCTGGAAGGCTTCGCGACGTTCCGCGCCGCCCACGAGCGTGATCCGTCCTCACCGCTGGTGACCCGCGGCCTGAGCAGCACCCTGGGCAACAACACGCTCGATGGCCTGCGTGACGATGTGCTGGCTGGCCGTCTGCCGCAGGTGTCGTACATCGTCGCCCCGGCAGCCTACTCGGAGCATCCCGACCCATCGTGCCCGGTGCAGGGCGGCTGGTACGCGCAGGCGGTGCTCGACTCGCTGACCGCCGACCCCGAGGTCTGGAGCAAGACCGTGCTGCTGCTGACCTTCGACGAGAACGACGGCTTCTTCGATCACCTGCCGCCGCCGAGCGCGCATTCGATCGCCGCCGATGGCCGGCCGGCCGGTGCCTCGACCGTCGACGACCGTCTCGATCGTCATCAGGGCAGCAGCCTGGTCGATCGGAACTGGCCTTATGGCCCCGGCCCGAGAGTGCCGATGACGGTGATCTCGCCGTGGAGCCGCGGCGGCTGGGTCTGCTCGGAAACCTACGATCACACCTCGATCATCCGCTTCCTCGAAGCGCGCTTCGGTGTCGCCGAGCCGAACATCAGCTCGCGCCGCCTTGCCATCTGCGGCGACCTGACCCGATGCTTCAACTTCGCGACCCCGAACGACAGCGCGCTGCCGAGCTTGCCGCGAATCACGCGCAGCGAAGCCGACGCCCAGCGCCTGGCACAGGAACAGTTGCCGCAGATCGCCGCCCCCCGTGGCCGCGATGGCCGACTGCCACACCAGCAGCTGGGGCTGCGTCCCTCACGCGCACTGCCCTACGAGCTGGCAGCCGACGCCACGGTGACCGCTCGCGGCCTGCGGCTGGACTTCGTCAACACCGGTAAGACGGGCGCGGTATTTCACGTCTACGACCAGCGCCATCTGCACGAACTACCGCGCCGCTACACGGTGGAAGCCGGCAAGGCGCTCGATGATCTCTGGACGCCGCGGCTGAGCGATCTCGGCGCCTACGATCTGTGGTTGCTCGGCCCGAACGGCTTTCACCGGCAGTTTGCCGGCCGCCTTGGCTTGCTGGACCCGGCAGTCAATCCAGAGGTGCAGCTGCGGCATGATCCGGCCAGTGGCGAGTTGATCGTCAAGCTCGTCAATGCCGGTCAAGCTGCCTGCACTTTCGTGATCACGGCGCAGGCTTATCGCGACAAGAGCCCGCGGCGCATCACCGTCGCGGCCGGACGCACGAAGCGCTTGCGGGTTGATCTGCAAGACAGTGGCCGCTGGTACGACTACAGCGTGCGGATCGAAGGCGAGCGCGTCGTCCAGCAAGCGTTTCTGCGCCGCTTTGCCGGCAGGGTCGAGAACGGCGAGCCGTCGTTCAGCGACCCGGCAATGGGGACGCTGGGCACTGAAACTTCACGGCAGGCAACGACCGCCTAGGCACTTGGCGGCGGCATCAAGGCATCGTCGATCGCCCTCGCCCGTACTGCGGCAGGACGATCCTTGATGCCATTCCAGTAGGCCTCGAAAGCCGGGCGCTTCTCGATCGAGCCGAACATCAGTCCCCAGCCGATCTGCGAGCCGACATAGACATCGGCGGCGCTGAAGCGGTCGCCCGCGACATAGGTCTTGCCAGCCACCGCAGCTTCCAGCGCTGTCATCGCGTCTTCAAAGCAACCATAGCCGACCATGCCGCGCTTCTCGGCGGATACGGCGACGCCGAGCGACCTGTTGACGATCGCCTGTTCCAGCGGCCCGGCGGCGAAGAACAGCCAGCGGTAATAGTCGGCGCGCGCTTCCGGCGTCGGCCCCAGCTTCGCCTCGGGAAAGGCCTCGGCCAGATAAGCACAGACCGCCGCACATTCGGTGATGACCGCGTCGCCGTGAACGATGGCCGGCACCTTGCCCATCGGATTGACCGCCAGATACTCCGGCGCCTTCATCGTCGTGCCGTAGCTGAGCACGGTGGTCTCGTAAGGCACGCCCACTTCTTCGAGCATCCAGCGCGCAACGCGGCCGCGGGACATGGGGTTGGTGTAGAAATGCAGGGTGTCAGTCATTGCTCGGCTCTCGTAGCGGTGAGGGCTCAAGCTATCAAGAACAGGAGGCAGCTGGTCGACGAATTCAACGGGCCTCCCTCGGCCTTGTCACCATCCGGCAAGCCGAAAATGGCTGCTGGAGAAAGTTGAAAGAGAGCCGTAGGGCGGGAAAGCGGCTTCATCGCGCATCCCGCCATTACCCGGAAGGCGGGATGCGCGGCCATAGAACCGGCCACTTTCCCGCCCTACGCATTAACAATCACCAACAAAAAACCCGCAGCACCGTCGCCGGTGCTGCGGGTTTTTCAATGCAGAAGCAGCCTCAGAGCG
>NZ_JAHFRY010000188.1 GCF_023266035.1 Nevskia sp. | reverse complement strand
CGCTCGCGCCAGTCCAAGCTGGTCACGACCTACGGCACGGCGCGCTGGGCCAATGCGGAGGACATCCACAAGGCGAGTCTTGACCGGTCTGCGGGCGTATTCCTTGGCCTGCATCGCCAGCAGTACCTGCGGCACGAAGGCCCGGAGCATGTTCTGACCTTCGCGCCTACCCGCTCGGGCAAAGGCGTGGGCCTGGTGGTTCCCACCTTGTTGAGCTGGCCTGCATCGGCCGTCATTCACGACATCAAGGGCGAGAACTGGAGCATCACCGCCGGCTGGCGCTCGCGCTTCTCGCATTGCCTGCTGTTCAACCCGACCGATGCGAAGTCGTCGGCCTACAACCCACTGCTGGAGGTGAGGCGCGGCGCGCACGAAGTGCGCGACGTGCAGAACATCGCAGACATTCTGGTCGATCCCGAAGGAGCACTGGAGCGGCGCAACCATTGGGAAAAGACTAGCCACGCGCTACTTGTCGGCGCCATCCTCCATGTGCTCTATGCGGGCGAAGACAAGACGCTGCGCGGCGTCGCCAACTTCCTCTCCGACCCGGCCAGCCCGTTCGAGCTGACCTTGCACCGGATGATGACCACGCCGCACCTCGGCGATGGGCCGCATCCGGTCGTCGCATCGGCGGCGCGTGAAGTCCTCAACAAGAGCGACAACGAACGCTCCGGCGTGCTGTCCACGGCCATGTCGTTCCTTGGCCTGTACCGCGATCCCACGGTGGCCGAAGTCACCTCACGCTGCGACTGGCGCATCGCTGACCTGATCGCGGCCGAGCATCCGGTATCGCTGTATCTGGTGGTGCCGCCTTCGGACATATCGCGGACGAAGCCGCTCATTCGCCTGATCCTCAACCAGATCGGGCGGCGCCTCACCGAATCGCTCGATGGCTCCGATGGGATCGAGCGCCGCCACAAGCTGCTGCTGATGCTCGATGAGTTCCCTGCGTTGGGGCGCCTGGACTTCTTCGAGACGGCGCTGGCCTTCATGGCCGGCTACGGTATCCGCAGCTTCCTCATCGCCCAGTCGCTCAATCAGATTGACAAAGCCTACGGCCAGAACCATTCGATCCTGGACAACTGCCATGTCCGGGTGACGTTCGCCACCAACGACGAGCGCACCGCCAAGCGCATCTCCGAAACGCTGGGCACCGCGACCGAGCTGCGCGCGCAGCGCAACTACGCCGGCCACCGGCTCGCGCCATGGCTCGGGCATCTGATGGTGTCGCGCCAGGAGACGGCACGTCCGCTGCTCACGCCGGGCGAGGTAATGCAGCTTCCGCCCGACGAGGCCGTGGTGATGGTGTCCAGCGTGGCGCCCATCAAGGCCAAGAAGCTGCGCTACTACGCGGACAGCAATTTCAAGCGGCGCGTGCTTCCGCCGCCGGTGCTTGCAACCCTGTCCATGCAGGGGCGCTATGCCGATGTGCCACCGGAACGCACCGACGACTGGAGCGGGCTGGCGATTCCCGCCATGCCGGTCGCACCGACGGCCGACGCCGCCGATGGGCTGGAGAACCTGGGTTCGGCCGACGACAGCGGCCCACGCCGCCAGCCCGAACTTTCCGAAGCCGTCACCTACGACCCCGACCTGGTTGCGCCCGCAGCCGACCTCGGGCTGCTCGATGACGACGACATGCCGCATCCCCTTCCTCGCCAGCTCGATCCGGCCCTGCAGCGCACGGCCCGGCTGGCTTCCCTCGACCCTGACGACGGAATCGACCTATGACCCAACACCGCCTCAATGTGTTCATCCAGCCGGAGCACAGCAAGCGGCTCGATGAACTGGCCGCCAAGAAGGGCGTGTCCAAGTCCAGCATCGTCGCGGCGGCCCTGGCCTCCTGGCTGTCGCCCGATGCGGCCGACCAGCGCGAGGCGGCAATTGCCAAGCGGCTGGACCGC
This sequence comes from Nevskia sp., assembly GCF_023266035.1. Taxonomy (GTDB): domain Bacteria; phylum Pseudomonadota; class Gammaproteobacteria; order Nevskiales; family Nevskiaceae; genus Nevskia. The sequence goes on along the minus strand of NZ_JAHFRY010000188.1, from coordinate 4,308 downwards.
CTGTCGCGCCACGCCGAGCGCCTGGAGCGCGACCAGAACATTGCCATCGAAACATTGGCGCTGTTCATCCGCTATTTCCTCACGGTGAGCACACCCGTGCCCGAGGCCCATCAGGATGCCGCTCGCGCCCAGGGCAAGGCCCGCTTCGAGCAGTTCGTCGAACAGCTCGGACGGCATTTGCTGCGCGGGCGCAGCCTGGTGCGGGATGTGGTGGAGGAACTGCACACCGATCCGACGCGACCGGAGGGCGCTGCGGCCGTCGCGGATGCCCAGGAGCGTGCCTTATGAGCGCCGTTCCTTCCTCCTTCACGGCCACCTCGCTGGATCGCCGCATCCAGATGCTGCGCACGGCCATGGGGCCGCTGATCGCTGCCGCGCTCGAAGACCCAGACGTGGTGGAAATCATGCTCAACCCCGACCGCACGCTCTGGGTGGATCGGCTGTCCACGGGCCGCGCGCCGATGGGCGTGGAGCTGTCCGAGGCCGATGGCGAACGCATCATCCGCCTCGTTGCAGCTCACGTTGGCGCGGAAGTTCATCGGGGCCAGCCGTTGTTGACGGCAGAGCTGCCCGAGACGGGCGAACGCTTCGAGGGCATCCTGCCGCCCGCCGCGCCGGGGCCGGCCTTCGCCTTGCGCAAGCGCGCCTTTGGCGTGATCCCACTGTCGCGCTACATCGAGGACGGAATGATGACCGCCGCGCAGGCGGGCCTGCTGGTGCGCGCCGTGCGCGAGCGCCAGAACATCCTGATCGCAGGCGGCACCAGCACGGGCAAGACCACGCTCGCCAATGCCTTGCTCGCCGAGATTGCCGCTACCGGTGACCGCGTGCTGGTGCTTGAAGACACGGTGGAGCTGCAATGCGCGGCGCGCGATCACGTACCGCTGCGCACGCGCCAGGGCGTGGTGTCGATGACCGAGCTGGTGCGCTCTTCCATGCGCCTGCGCCCGGATCGCGTGATCGTTGGCGAAGTGCGTGGTGCCGAGGCGCTGGATCTCATCAAGGTATGGGGCACGGGCCACCCCGGCGGCATCGCCACCATCCACGCCGGCTCCGCGCTGGGCGCGCTGCTGCGCCTGGAGCAACTGATTCTCGAAGTGGCGGAGAACCCGCCCCGTGCGCTGATCGCGGAAGCGGTCAACGTGGTCATCCACATCGCCGGGCGCGGACGCAAGCGCCGCATCGAGAGCATCGCCCGCGTCGTCGGCTTCGATGGCGCGGGCTACCAACTGGCGGATGCGCTGGAGGCTCCATTCCCGGAGCTGCTGTCGCAGTCCGACCTTTCTTCCCTGTCCCTTGACCAACCTGGAGAACTGCCATGACGCAGATGATCGTTCCTGCTTTCCGTATTTCTGCAAACCCGCTTGCCCTGCGCTGCCGTCCCGCGCGGCTGGATGGCTTGGCACGCCCAGCCCTGCAGGGCCTGATGCTCGCGGCGCTGACGCTGCTGCTCGCAGGCACCGCGCAGGCCGCCGGTTCCTCGATGCCTTGGGAGGGGCCGCTGCAATCCATCCTGGAGTCGATCCAGGGTCCGGTGGCCCGGATCATCGCGGTCATCATCATCATCGCCACGGGCCTGGCGCTGGCCTTCGGCGATGCCTCGGGCGGTTTTCGCAAGCTGATCCAGATCGTCTTCGGTCTGTCGATCGCGTTTGCCGCGTCCTCGTTCTTCCTGTCGTTCTTCAGCTTCTCGGGCGGGGCTGTCGTATGAGCGCGGCCCACGATGGCGTGCAGGGGTTCGCTCCGGGGTTCGAAGTGCCACTGCACCGCTCGCTGACCGAGCCGATCCTGCTGGGCGGCGCGCCGCGCACGGTGGCGATTGCCAATGGCACCTTGGCCGCGGCCGTGGGCTTGGGCCTGCAACTGTGGATTCCGGGCGTGGTGCTCTGGATCGCCGGCCATGCGCTGGCGGTCTGGGGCGCGCGTGTCGATCCGCAGTTCATGCAAGTCTTCGCGCGCCATATCAAGCACCGGCCGCTGCTGGACGTGTAGGGGCAAAGGGAGATATCGCATGCTGAACCTTGCCGAATACCGCCAGCGCCCGGCCTTGCTGGCTGACTGGCTGCCTTGGGCCGGGCTGATCGCTCCGGGCGTCGTGCTGAACAAGGATGGCTCCTTCCAGCGCACGGCGCGCTTTCGGGGGCCAGACCTCGACAGTGCCACGCAGGGCGAGCTGATCTCTACGTCAGCACGGTTGAACAACGCGCTGCGCAGGCTGGGTTCGGGCTGGGCCTTGTTCATCGAAGCCGAGCGCCGGCCCGCCGCCAACTACCCGCACTCGGAGTTTCCCGAACCGCAGTCCTGGCTGGTGGACGAAGAGCGACGGGCAGCCTTCGAGGACTCCGGCAACCATTTCGAGAGCGGCTATCACCTCACGCTGGTGTATCTACCGCCCGAGGAGGCCCGCGCCCGTGCGGTCGGAATGCTGTACGAGAACCGTCCGACCGAGGGCGTGGACTGGCGTGAGCGCCTGACCGCGTTCGTCGCGGAGACGGATCGGATTTTCGACCTGCTCGATGGTGTGATGCCGGAGATTGCGTGGCTCGATGACAGCCAGACGCTGACCTACCTGCACTCGACTATTTCCACGCGGCGCTACCGCGTGGGCGTGCCAGAGGTGCCATTCCACCTCGATGCCTTGCTGGCCGATTCCGCGCTGATCGGCGGACTGGCACCGATGCTGGGCGACCAGCACCTGCGCGTGGCGACGGTGCGGGGATTTCCGACTTCGACTTGGCCGGGGATTCTGGATGACCTCAACCGTCTCAGCTTTGCGTACCGCTGGAGTACGCGCTTTCTCTGCCTCGACAAAGCCGATGCGGAAAAAGAGCTTTCCCGCCTACGCCGCCAGTGGTTCGCCAAGCGCAAAAACGTGATCGCGCTGCTGCGCGAGACGATCTTCCAGCAGGAAAGCCCGCTGGTCGATACCGACGCCAGCAACAAGGCCACCGATGCTGATGCCGCCTTGCAAGAGCTGGGCAGCGATCAAGTGGCCTTCGGCTACGTGACGGCGACCGTCACAGTCATGGACGCGGATGCCGCCGTGGCCGACGAGAAGCTGCGCAGGGTGGAGCGCGTCATCCAGGGGCGTGGCTTCGTCACCATCCCCGAAACGCTCAACGCCGTGGATGCGTGGCTGTCGTCCATTCCGGGCCATGCCTACGCCAACGTCCGCGAGCCCATCGTCTCGACGCTGAACCTGGCGCACCTGATGCCGGTGTCGGCGGTATGGGCCGGGCCGGAGAAGAACGCGCATCTCGACGGCCCGCCGCTGATCGTCACGCGCACTGAGGGCGCGACGCCGTTCCGGCTGGTTACGCACATCGGCGACGTGGGCCACACGCTGGTGGCTGGGCCAACCGGTATGGGCAAGTCCGTGCTGCTCGCCACTTTGGCGATGCAGTTTCGGCGCTATCGCGGCTCGCGCATCTTCGCCTTCGACATGGGGCGCTCGATGCGCGCCACGATCCTGGGCCTGGGCGGCGAGCACTACGACCTTGGGCTGGATGGCGAGATCGCTTTCCAACCACTCGCGCGCATCGACCGCGAGGGCTACCGCACCTGGGCGGCTGAATGGATCGAAGGCCGTTTGCGGCATGAGGGCGTGGCCGTCGGCCCCGAGGAGAAGGTGGCCATTTGGTCGGCGCTGGGAAGCCTGGCCGGAGCTCCGGTGGAGCAGCGCACGATGACGGGCCTTTCCGTACTGTTGCAATCGAACGCGCTGCGGCAGGCGCTCGCGCCCTATGTGCTCGGCGGCGCCCACGGCAAGCTGCTGGACGCGGATTCGGATCGACTGGGCTCCGGCTCCGTGCAGTGCTTTGAGATGGAAGAGCTGATGCACAACAAGGCCGCCGTCATGGCCGTGCTGCATTACCTCTTTGCACGGTTCGATGAACGCTTTGACGGCGCACCGACGCTGCTGATCCTCGATGAAGCGTGGCTGTTCCTCGATGACCCGGTGTTCGCGGCGCGCATCCGCCAATGGCTCAAGACGCTGCGCAAGAAGAACGTGAGCGTCATCTTCGCCACGCAGAGCCTGGCGGACATCAAGGATTCGAGCATCGCGCCCGCAATCATCGAGAGCTGCGCGAGCCGCATCTTCCTGCCCAACCCACAGGCGACCGAGCCGCAGATCAGGGTTATCTACGAAGGCTTCGGGCTGAACTCGCGCCAGATCGAGATCGTGGCGACCGCGCAGCCCAAGCGCGACTACTACTACCAATCCCGCCTCGGCAACCGCGTGTTCGACCTCGACCTGGGGCCGGCGACGCTGGCCTTCGCGGGTGCTTCCACGCCGCAAGACCAGCG
>NZ_JAHFRY010000002.1 GCF_023266035.1 Nevskia sp. | reverse complement strand
CCTTCGTCGGGCGTTCGGTGGATTCCGAACTCTCCGGCAACATGATCGACCTGTGCCCGGTGGGCGCGCTCACCAGCAAGCCGTTCCGCTACAGCGCGCGCACCTGGGAACTGGCGCGGCGCAAATCGGTGAGCCCGCACGACAGCCTCGGCTCCAACCTGATCGTGCAGGTGAAGGCGAACAAGGTGATGCGGGTGCTGCCGCTCGAAAACGAAGAGCTGAACGAATGCTGGCTCTCCGATCGCGACCGCTTCGCCTACGAAGGCCTCAACGCCGATGACCGATTGACGCGGCCGATGCTGAAGCGCGGCGGGCAGTGGCAGGAAGCCGAGTGGCAGGAAGCGCTGGAGGCGGCAGCCAATGGCCTGAAAGGCGTCATCGCCGAGCATGGCCCGCAGGCGCTGGGCGCGCTGGCGGCACCGCACTCCACCCTGGAAGAGCTGGCGCTGCTGGCGAAGCTCGCGCGCGGCCTGGGCAGCCAGAATGTCGATTTCCGTCTGCGCCAGTCGGATTTTTCCGCCGACGGCAAGCGCGGCGGCGCGCCCTGGCTGGGGATGAAGATCGCCGATCTCGGCCGTCTCGATCGGGTGCTCGCGGTCGGCTCGTTCCTGCGCAAGGACCATCCGCTGCTGGCCAATCGTTTGCGCCAGGCGGCCAAGCGCGGCCAGCAGATCAATCTCATCCACGCCACGGACGACGATCTGCTGCTGAATCTGGCGAACAAGTCCATCGTGCCGCCGCAGGCGTTGCCCGAGACGCTGGCGCAGGTGGTGAAGGCGGTGGCCGAGGCGAAACAGCAAGCAGTGCCGGCGGCACTGGCCGCGGTCACTGTTGGCGTGGAGGCGAAGAAGATCGCCGCCAGCCTCGCTTCCGGCAAGAGCGCCGGCATTTTCCTCGGCAACCTGGCCGCGCAGCATCCGCGCGCGGCGCAGTTGCAGCTCCTGGCGCAGGAACTGGCCGGGCTGCTGGGGGCGGCGTTCGGCTTTTTCGGCGAAGCTGCCAACAGCGTCGGCGGTTACCTGGCGCAAGCCATTCCCGGCGCGGGCGGCCTGAATGCGGCCGCCATGCTGGCCGAGCCGCGCAAAGCCTATCTGCTGCTGAACACCGAGCCCGAGCTGGATTGCCATGATCCGCGCGCCGCAATCAAGGCGATGGACGCGGCGGAATTCGTCGTTTGCCTGAGCGCGTACAAAGGCGCGGCGCCAGACTACGCCGATGTGCTGCTGCCGATCGCGCCGTTCACCGAAACCTCGGGCAGCTTCGTCAACGCCGAAGGGCGCGCTCAGAGCTTCAACGGCGTGGTCAGGCCTCTGGGCGATGCGCGCCCGGCGTGGAAAGTGCTGCGCGTTCTCGGCAATTTGCTCGGCGTACCCGATTTCGACTACGACAGCAGCGAACAGGTGCGCGACGAGCTTGGCGCCGAGTTCGCGGACAAGCTCGGCAATCGGCTGAATGGCATGACGCTGCAGCTTGCTGCGGCAGGCACAGGCCTGCAGCGTGTAACGGATGTGCCGATTTACTCAAGTGACGCCATCGTGCGCCGCGCGGCATCGCTGCAACACACGCGCGACGCCGCCGCGCCGCGCGCGTGGATGAACCAGGCGCTGCTGGCCAGGCTCGGCCTGACGGAGGGCCAAGCGGTGAAATTGAAGCAGGGCACGGGCGAGGCGCTGCTGAAAGCCGCGCTCGATCCGCGCCTGCCGCCGGACTGCGTGCGCGTGGCGGCGGCGCATGCGTCGACCAAGGACCTCGGCCCGATGTTCGGCGAAATCAAGGTGGAACGGTAGTGATCCTGGACCTTTACGCGCAGCTTATTGCGGCCGGCCTGGCTCTGTTCCAGTCGCTGCTCGGCGCGCAGCTGGGAAGCGCCGTATTCACCCTGGTGAAGACCTCGGTGCTGATCACCATCATCGTTTCGGTGCTGCTCGGCGTGGTGGCCTACGTGACGCTGCTGGAGCGCAAGGTCATCGGCTACATGCAGGTGCGCATCGGCCCCAACCGCGTCGGCCCTTATGGCCTGCTGCAGCCGATCGCCGACGGCGTCAAGCTGATGTTCAAGGAGATCGTGCTGCCGACCGGCGCCGACAAGGTGCTGTTCGTGCTGGCGCCGCTGATCACCCTCACCGTGGCGATGGCGGCCTGGGCGGTGGTGCCGTTCAGCCCGCAGGTGGTGCTGGCCGACGTCAATGCCGGGCTGCTCTACATCATGGCCATCACCTCGATGGGCGTGTACGGCATCATCGTCGCCGGCTGGGCCTCGAATTCGAAATATGCCTTCCTCGGCGCGATGCGTGCGGCGGCGCAGATCGTCGCCTACGAGATCGCCATGGGCTTCGCCCTGGTGTGCGTGCTGATGGTGTCGCACAGCCTCAACCTGTCCGACATCGTCAACGCCCAGATGAAAGGCCGCTTCGCCGACATGGGGCTCAATTTCCTGTCCTGGAACTGGCTGCCGCTGGCGCCGATGCTGCTGGTGTATTTCATCTCCGGCATCGCCGAGGTCCAGCGCGCCCCGTTTGACATGGCCGAGGGCGAATCGGAGATCATCGGCTTCCACGTCGAGTATTCCGGCATGCTGTTCGGCGTGTTCTCGATGGGCGAGTACGCCAACATGATCCTGGTGTCGATGCTCACCACCATCATGTTCTTTGGCGGCTGGGCGGCGCCGCTGGACACGCCGCTGTTCAATCTGATCCCGGGCTTCGTCTGGCTGCTGGGCAAGCTCCTTTGCGTATTGATCATGTTCCTTTGGATCCGCGCCACCTTCCCGCGCTACCGCTATGACCAGATCATGCGTCTTGGCTGGAAGGTGTTCATTCCGGTGACCATCGTCTGGCTGGTGCTGATCGCGGCCTGGATGCAGACGCCTTTCTCAATCTGGAGCTAGACACCATGACTGAGAAAATCCGCGAATTCTTCAAGACCTTCCTGCTGTACGAACTGGCGAAGGGCCTGGCCGTCACCGGCCGGCACCTGTTCTCGCGCAAGGTCACGGTGCAGTACCCGGAAGAGCACACGCCGCAGTCGCCGCGCTTCCGCGGCCTGCACGCGCTGCGCCGCTACCCCAACGGCGAGGAGCGCTGCATTGCCTGCAAACTGTGCGAGGCGGTGTGTCCGGCGCTGGCGATCACCATCGAATCGGAAGAGCGCGCCGACGGCACCCGCCGCACCACCCGCTATGACATCGACCTGAACAAATGCATTTTCTGCGGCTTCTGCGAGGAATCCTGCCCGGTGGACTCGATCGTCGAGACGCGCGTGCTCGAATACCACGGCGAGAAGCGCAGCGACCTGCACTACACCAAGGAAATGCTGCTGGCGGTGGGCGACCGCTACGAGGCGGAGATCGCGCGCGACCGCGCGGCAGACGCGGCCTACCGGTGACGAAGCCATGAACATCGAAATCGTCGTCTTCTATTTCTTCGCAACCATCCTGGTGCTGGCGGCGCTGCGCGTCATCACCGCGCGCAACCCGGTGCACGCGGCGCTGTTTCTGGTGCTGGCGTTCTTCACCGCCGCCGCGATCTGGATGCTGCTGCGGGCGGAATTCCTCGCCATCGTGCTGGTGATGGTCTACGTCGGCGCGGTGATGGTGCTGTTCCTGTTCGTGGTGATGATGCTCGACATCAACCTCGACCGCCTGCGCGAGGGCTTCTGGAGCTACCTGCCGCTGGGCGCCACCATCGGCGTGCTGATGGTGATCGAGATGGTGCTGGTGCTGGGCGGCAAATATTTCGGTCTGGAGCATTTGCCGAATCCGGGCGATCCCGGTAAGGGCTACAGCAACACCAAGGCGCTGGGGCGCATCCTTTACACCGATTACCTCTATCCGTTCGAACTGGCGGCGGTGATCCTGCTGGTGGCCATCGTCGCCGCCATCGCGCTCACGCTGCGCCGGCGCAAGGACACCAAGCAGCAGGATCCGGCCAAGCAGATCGCGGTCAAGCGCGCCGACCGCGTGCGCCTGGTGGCCATGCCCTCAGAGAAAAGGGAGGGCTGATCGTGCAGTCGTTCTCGTTGCCAGTGTTGCCCGCGCTGTCGCTGTCGCACTTCCTGATCCTCGGTGCGATCCTGTTCGCCATCAGCATCGTCGGCATTTTCCTCAACCGCAAGAACGTCATCATCCTGCTGATGGCGATCGAGCTGATGCTGCTGGCGGTGAACCTGAACTTCATCGCCTTCTCGCATTACCTGCACGACATTTCCGGACAGGTGTTCGTGTTCTTCATCCTGACGGTGGCCGCGGCCGAGTCGGCCATCGGCCTGGCCATTCTGGTGGTGCTGTTCCGCAACCTTGCCACCATCAACGTCGACGACTTGAACGCTTTGAAGGGCTGAAGGCAGCGACCACAACGCCATGACATCGATGCAAGAACTCTATCTGCTGGTGCCGCTGGCGCCCCTTGCCGGGGCGTTGATCGCGGGCCTTGGCGGCCGCGCCATCGGCCGCGCCGGCGCGCACTGGGCGGCCATCCTCGGCGTGGCAATCGCGTTCTTCGCGTCGGTGGCGGTGATGTTCGACGTGCTCGATGGCAACGTCTTCAACGGCAGCGTCTACACCTGGCTGACTTCGGGCTCGACCCGCTTCGAGATCGGCTTCCTCATCGACCGGCTCACGGTGCTGATGATGGTGGTGGTCACCTTCGTTTCGCTGATGGTGCACATCTACACCATCGGCTACATGGCCGACGATCCCGGCTACCAGCGCTTCTTCTCCTACATCGCGCTGTTCACCTTCTCCATGCTGATGCTGGTAATGTCCAACAACTTCGTGCAGCTGTTCTTCGGCTGGGAGGCGGTGGGCGTGGTGTCCTACCTACTGATCGGCTTCTGGTACACGCGGCCGACGGCGATCTATGCCAACCTGAAGGCATTCCTGGTGAACCGGGTCGGCGACTTCGGCTTCCTGCTCGGCATCGGCCTGATCCTGGCGCATTTCGGGACCCTGGATTACGCCACCGTGTTTTCGCAGGCGCCGGGCATGGCCAAGAACACATTCGAAATCTTCCCGGGCTCGCCCTGGCTGCTGATCTCGGTGATCTGCATCTGCCTCTTCATCGGCGCCATGGGCAAGTCGGCGCAGTTTCCGCTGCACGTGTGGCTGCCCGACTCGATGGAAGGCCCGACGCCGATCTCGGCCCTGATCCACGCCGCCACCATGGTGACGGCGGGCATCTTCATGGTGTCGCGCATGTCGCCGCTGTTCGAGCTGTCGGAAGCGGCGCTGTCCTTCGTGCTGGTGATCGGCGGCATCACCGCCTTCTTCATGGCGCTGATCGCGGTGGTGCAATACGACATCAAGCGTGTGGTCGCCTATTCGACGCTGTCGCAACTGGGCTACATGACGGTGGCGCTGGGCGCCTCGGCCTATTCGGTCGCCATGTTCCACCTGATGACCCACGCGTTCTTCAAGGCGGTGCTGTTCCTCGGCGCCGGCTCGGTGATCATCGCCCTGCACCACGAGCAGGACATGCGCAAGATGGGCGGCTTGCGCAAATACATGCCGATCACCTACCTCACCATGTTCATCGGCGCGCTCGCCAACGCCGGGCTGCCGCCATTCGCCGGATTCTTCTCCAAAGACTCGATCATCGAAGCGGTGCATCTGTCGCACACGCCGGGCGCCGGCTTCGCCTACCTGATGGTGCTGCTCGGCGTGTTCGTGGGCGGCCTGTATTCCTTCCGCCTGATCTTCTATACGTTCCACGGCAAGGAGCGCTTCGGCGCGCACGAGGCGGGCCACGACGCCGGCCATGCCGCGGCCAACGACGAGCACGGCCATGACAGTCACGCTCATGTTCCGCACGAGACGCCCGCGGTGGTGACCGTGCCGCTGATCCTGCTCGCCATTCCCTCGATCGCTGCCGGCTGGATCATAGGCACGGTGCTCTACGGCGGCTATTTCGGCCCGTCCATCGTCATCGCCGCCGAGCACGAGGGCCTGGCCGAGATGGCACAGGAATACCACGGCGTGATTTCCATGGTGCTGCACGGCCTCACCAGCCTGCCATTCTGGTTCGCGCTCGCCGGCGCCGCGACCGCCTACTATCTGTACATCGTCAATCCCGAGCTGCCGGCCGTGCTGCGCAAGAAGGCCGGCCTGCTGGTCACCATCCTGGAAGAGAAGTACGGCTTCGACCGCTTCAACGACTGGTTCTTCGCCGGCGGCGCGCGCGCGATCGGCGGCGGCCTGTGGAAATTCGGCGACGTCACCGTCATCGACGGCCTGATGGTCAACGG
>NZ_JAHFRY010000004.1:49867-73518 GCF_023266035.1 Nevskia sp. | reverse complement strand
CATCTCGATCTCAACTTCACCACGGTGTCGCGCGGTTACGCCGAAGCGCAGCGCCACAAGCTGATCGATTCCCAGGCCGGCCGCGGCACCTTCGTGCTGCCGGCGACGCCGACACCGACCGTGGTGCGCTCGCCGGCCGCGGTCGGTCTGATCGACATGACCATGAACATGCCGCCGGAGCCGCAGGACGGCATCACCCAGCAGCGCCTGCGCGCCGGTTTCGCCGCGCTGCGCGACGTGCCGGATCTGCACGCGCTGCTGCGCTATCAGGAATTCGGCGGCGGTCCGGCGGATCGCGAGGCCGGCGCGCGCTGGCTCGGCGAGCGGATTCCGGATCTGCAGCCGAACCGCGTGCTGGTGGTGCCCGGCGTGCAGTCGGCATTGCTGGCGCTGTTCTCGGTGCTGGCGCGGCCGGGTGAAACGATCTGCTGCGAAGCGATCACCTATCCCGGCGTGAAGGGCCTGGCGGCGCAGCTCGGCATTCGCTTGATGGGCCTGCCCAGCGATGACGAGGGCATCGACCCGGAAGCCTTCGGCGCCGCCTGCGCCTCGCTGCTGCCGAAAGCGCTGTATTGCAACCCCACCTTCCTGAACCCGACCACGGCGACCATGTCGCAGGCGCGTCGTGAAGCGATCGTCGAGATCGCGCGCCGCTACTCGGTGCCGATCATCGAGGACGATGCCTACGGTTTCCTGCCCAGCGTCGCGCCGGTGCCGCTCGCAGTGCTGGCACCGGAACTGGTGTTCCACGTCACCGGTTTCGCCAAGTGCGTCGGCGCTGGTCTGCGAGTCGGCTATCTGGCAGCGCCGAACACGCGCTACACGGCGCGGCTGTCGTCGAGCCTGCGCACTTCGAGCGTGATGGCTTCGCCGATCACCACGATGCTGGCCACGCAGTGGATCAACGATGGCACCGTCAAGCGCGCCACCGAAGCGATCCGCGAAGAATCACGGGCGCGACAGGCGATCGCCACCGAAGTGCTGAAGCGCGCCGACTACTCGTCGCAGCCCGAAGCTTTCCATCTCTGGCTGCGGGTGCCGGCGCCGTGGAACCGCATCGAGTTCGCCACCCATCTGCGTGCTAGCGGCGTCGGCGTGGTGGTGTCCGATGCCTTCACCGTCACCGGCCCGGCGCCGGAAGCGGTGCGGGTCTGCCTCGGCGGCATTTCCAGCCAGCAGGAATGCCGGCATTCGCTGGAGATCATCGAGGACGCGCTGGAGCAGATGCCGGAAGTCGCGTCCGGGGTCATGTAGCTTTATTCGGACAGCCGCCCGGCGTCGACGGTCAGCACCCGATCGGCGAGGTAATCGACCTCGGCGCGCGAATGGCTGACATAGATCATCGGCACGCCGGTCTCGGTCTTGATCCGCTTGAGGAACGGCAGGATCTGCTGTTTCAGGCGCTCGTCCAGCGACGACAGCGGCTCATCGAGCAGCAACAGGCGTGGCGAATACAGCAGCGCCCGGCCGAGCGCGACCCGCTGACGCTCGCCACCGGATAGCTGCAGCGGCCGGCGACCGAGCAGGCCGTCGATCTCCAGCAGCGCGGCGACCTGATCCAAGGTGAATCGACGCGCCTCCGGTGCCAGCTGCTTCCAGCCGTAGAGTAGGTTGTCGCGCACGCTCAGATGCGGGAACAGCTGACCATCCTGGAACACCAGGCCGAAGTGGCGCTGCCAGGGCGGCACGAAACGCCCGCGGTCGACGTCGACCAGGCAGTCATCGCCGAAATGCAGCGAGCCGCGCTGCGGTTTCAGCAGGCCGGCGATCAGGCTCAGCAAGGTGCTCTTGCCCGCGCCGGACGGGCCGCAGATGCCGGTGACGCCAGGTCCGATGGTGGCTTTCGCGTGCAAGGTGAAGTTGCCACGCGAGAGCACGACATCAAGCGCCAGCATCGCGGCCTCGCGGTTCGAGCTGGCCGAGCAGGCGCTCGGTGCGGCGGGTGATCAGGTGGCTGGCGATCAAGGCCGCGAAGGCCAGCGCGATCGACAGCAGGGTCAGCCGCAGTGCCGCTGCTTCACCGTCGGGCAGATGCGTGTAGCTGTAGATCGCCAGCGGCAGGGTGCGGGTCTCGCCGGGGATGTTGCCGACGAAAGCCATGGTCGCGCCGAACTCGCCGAGGCTGCGCGAGAAGCACAGCATCGCGCCGGCGATGATGCCGGGCAGCGCCAGCGGCAGGGTGACGCTCAGGAATACGCGCCAGGGCGTTGCGCCGAGCGTGCTGGCGGCGTGTTCCAAGCGACGATCGATCATCCGGAACGCCAGCCGCACCGGCTGCACCATCAGCGGAAACGCCATCACCGCCGAGGCCAGCACCGCGCCTTTCCAGGTGAAGGCCAGGACGATGCCGAACTGCGCCTGCAGCCAGCCGCCGACCGGCCCCTGGGTGCCGAGCAGCAGCAACAGCAGATAGCCGGGCACCACCGGCGGCAGCACCATCGGCAACTGCACCAGCGCATCGACCAGCAGCTTGCCGGGGAAGTCGCGACGGACCAGCAGCCAGGCCAGCGCGATGCCGGCCGGCAGGCAGATCAGGGTTGCGCAACTGGCAACCTTCGCGGACAGCAGAAGCGCCTGCCACTCGTCCGGCGTCAGAGTCATTGCGGGGTCATCGCGGGCCTAGCAGCACGAAGCCATTGCGCTGGAAGACGGTGGCCGCTGCGGGCGAGGTTTTCAGGTAGTCGAGAAAGGCGGCGGATTCCGGTCGCCCGTCGGTGATCAGCGCGAATGGGTAGATCACCGGCTTGTGGCTGTCGGCCGGGAACGTGGCGACCACTTCCACCTTGTCGCTGATCGCGGCATCGGTGGCGTAGACGATGCCGGCCGCGCATTCGCCGCGTTCGACGAAGGCGAGTGCGGTGCGCACGTCATCGGCACCGACGATGCGGCCCTGCAGCGCATCCCACCAGCCGAGCGCGGTCAGGCTCTGCCTGGCGTAGATGCCGGCCGGCACCGAGCTGGTTTCGCCGGTGCACAGCTTGCCTTCGAAGGCCTTGGCCAGATCGCCACCGGCGCGCATATCGACCTTGAAGCCGCGGCCTTTCGGGGCAATCAGCACCAGCGCGTTGCCGAGCAGGCTGATCCGCGTGCCGGGGGCCAGCTTGTTCTTCTGCTCGACGTAGTCCATCCAGCCGAGATCGGCCGAGGCGAACAGATCAGCCGGCGCGCCGGCCTCGATCTGCTTGGCGAGCGCCGACGAGGCTGCATAGGCCAGGCTCGGCGCCGGATGTCCGGCCTGCTGCCACTGCTTGCCGATCTCGTTCAGCGCGCTGCTCAGGCTGGCAGCCGCGAACACGCGCACGGCTTCTTCAGCGCGAACACTGAAGCTGAGTACGAACAGGGCGATGAACGCGAAGGGCAGGCGCATGGACGAAACCGGAGCGGTGACGGAGCGCCGATATTAGGTGCTTTATATATCGATTGGAAAACGAATCGCCTGCGTCTATCCCAGCGGAGGCTCGCGGCAGTTACGATCGCGCCCACCTCGAACGCGGCGATCTGACGATGAACGACAACCTGCCAGCACTGCCGAGCCTGCCCCCGGGCCTCTATCGCCATTACAAGGGCGGCGAGTACGAAGTGATCGGTGTGGCGCGGCACAGCGAAACGCTCGAGCCGCACGTGGTTTATCGGCCGCTCTACAACGCGACGGGTCTGTGGCTGCGGCCGTTTGCGATGTTCGTCGGGACGGTGATGGTCGACGGCCGCGAACGGATGCGATTCGAGTGCCTGCGGGCTTAGTCCGGTAACCGACAAGCGCGGCGCTCGTCCTTGCCGTCATGCCCGCCCGCGCGGGAATGACGCTTGAGCTTGCCTCGGCACACCGTTAGCGTGCCGCCCGTTTGGCCATCATCTTCGCCATCTGCCGGCGCATCGCCGCCGCGTAGATCGCGAACGGCACGGCGCGCTTGAACAGCCAGATGCGCTTTTCCTTGGCGTGGGTCAGCACGTGGAAATCGCCTTTCGCGACACCGGCCTTGACCAGTGCTGCAATCTCGTCGGCACCGATCTGCGACTTGTTGATCAGCTTCGAGGTCAGCCGCGCCATATCGGCATTCGCCGTGCGGACCGACTCGGCGAGATTGGTGCGGAAGAACGCCGGGCAGACCACGCTGAGCTTGATGCCGTGCGGATGCAGCTCGGCGTGCAGGGTTTCGCTGAGCGCCACGACTGCTGCCTTGGTCGCGTTGTAGGCCGACATCATCGGCGGATGGATCAGCCCGGCCATCGACGCGATGTTGATCAGATGCCCGGACTTCTGCGCTTTCAGCATCGGCGTGAACACCTTGCAGCCGCGCACCACGCCGAGCAGGTTGATGTCGATCATCCACTGCCAGTCGGCGATCGGCATTTCGTCGATGCCGCCGGCGTCGGCGACGCCGGCATTGTTGAACACCAGATCGACGCCGCCCCAGTTCGTCTGCAGCCAGTCGGCGGCGGCTTGCAGGCTGGCCTCGTCGGTGACGTCGCAGGGCAGGGCATGTGCCGTTGCGCCGAGCGCCGTCAGCGCCACCAGCGTTTCGGCACAGCGCGCGGCGTTGATGTCGCCGATGCAGACCCTTGCGCCATCACGCGCATAGGCTACTGCCAGCGCGCGGCCGAGGCCGGAAGCGCCGCCGGTGATGAAGACGCGGGTCACGACTGCGATTCCTTGAGCTTGGCCAGGCGGCTGCCGTACTTCGCCAGTTCGACCTTGGCGATCATGCCGCGATGGACTTCGTCCGGGCCGTCCGCCAGGCGCAGCACGCGCGCTTGCGCATAGAGCATCGGCAGAATGGTTTTGTAGGCGACACCGGCACCACCGTGAATCTGGATCGCGGCGTCGACGACGGTCTGCAGCACGTTCGGTGCGACCACCTTGATCGCCGAGATTTCCGTCAGTGCCGCGAGCGCGCCGACCTTGTCGATCTTCCAGGCGGCGTACAGGGTCAGCAGGCGGGCCTGGTCGATGGCGATGCGCAGATCGGCGATCCGCTCGCGGTTGCCGCCGAGGTTGATCAGCGGCTTGCCGAAGGCGACCCGATCGAGCCCGCGCTCGATCATCAACTGCAGCGCCCGTTCGGCAGCACCGAGGCAGCGCATGCAGTGATGGATGCGGCCCGGGCCGAGCCGGCCTTGCGCGATTTCGAAGCCCTTGCCGACGCCCTTGATGATCGCCGAGGCCGGCAGCCGCACATTGTCGAACCAGACTTCGCCATGACCGGCCGGCGGGTCGTACTCGCCGAACACGGGGAGCATCCGCTTGATGGTGATGCCCGGCGTGTCCATCGGCACCAGCACCATCGAGTGCTGGCTGTGGCGCGCCGAATCCGGCTGCGACAGACCCATGAAGATCACCACCTTGCAGTTCGGATGGCCGATGCCGGACGACCACCACTTGCGGCCGTTGAGCACCACCTCGTTGCCTTCGACGATCGCCGTGGCACGCATGTTGGTGGCATCGGATGAGGCGACATCGGGCTCGGTCATGCAGAACGCCGAGCGGACTTCGCCGGCCAGCAGCGGCTTCAGCCAGGTTTCCTTCTGCTCATCGCTGCCGTATTTGTAGAGCACTTCCATGTTGCCGGTGTCCGGCGCCGAGCAATTGAACACCTCCGGCGCCAGTAGGCTCTTGCCCATCTCTTCGGCCAGCGTTGCGTACTCGACATGGCTGAGGCCACCGCCCAGTTCTTGGTCCGGCAGGAACAGGTTCCACAGGCCTTGCGCCTTGGCATCGGCCTTGAGCGCTTCGAACTCCGGGCTGACCGTCCACTGCGTCCAGTCGCCACCGACCTTGCGCTCGGCGATCTCGCGCAGATGCTGCGCCTCGACCGGCAGCACGCGGTCCTTGATGAAGGCGCGGATGCGGCGAAGGTAATCCTGCGTACGCGGGCTGGGGGCGAAATCCATGGTGGTTCTCCTCAATCTGGGCCGACACGATAGCGATGCGGCGATGGCGGCGCCATGGCACCGGGCGTGCCCTCGAAGCGCACGCAGGTCGGCTTGCACATGGCCGAGCCCGGATCTTCATGCGAGGCTGCTGCATCTGAACGATGAGACTGCGCATGCAAGACGCCCCTCGCGAAAACCTCCTCGGCACCCGTCGTTTCGGCCCGTTCTTCTGGACCCAGACGCTCGGCGCGTTCAACGACAACGTGTTCAAGAACGCGCTGGTGATCCTGGTCAGCTTCGGCATCGCCGGCTTGAGTCAGGACCAGATCAACCTCTATGTGAACCTGGCCGCCGGCCTGTTCATCCTGCCGTTCTTCCTGTTCTCGGCAACGGCTGGCCAGCTGGCCGAGAAGTACGAGAAATCGCGGCTGATCCGGATCATCAAATTCGGCGAGATCGGCATCATGGGGCTCGCCGTGGTCGGCCTGTATCTCGGCCAGGTGCCGTTCCTGCTCGGCGTGCTGTTCCTGATGGGCGCGCAGTCGGCGCTGTTCGGCCCGGTGAAGTATTCGATCCTGCCGCAGGCCTTGCATCCCGCCGAGTTGATCAGCGGCAACGCCTGGGTGGAAGCGGCCACCTTCCTGGCGATCCTGCTCGGGACGATGCTCGGCGGCTGGCTGATCGCGCGCAGCTACGGCGTGCCCGGTGTCAGCGTCGTGATCGTCGCCATCGCGGTGCTCGGCTATCTCACGGCACGGGCGATTCCGCCGGCGCCCGCCGCTGCGCCAGACCTGAAGATCAACTGGAATGCGTTCAGCGAAACCTGGCGCAACATCGCCTTCATGCGCAGCAACCGCACGGTGTTCCTGTCGGTGCTCGGCATCTCCTGGTTCTGGTTCTACGGCGCCACCTTCCTCGCCCAGTTGCCGAACTGGACCAAGCTCAACCTCGGCGGCAACGAGCAGGTGGTGACCTTGCTGCTGACGGTGTTCTCGCTCGGCGTCGGCCTCGGTTCGCTGCTCTGCGAGCGCTTGTCCGGTCATCGAGTCGAGATCGGTCTGGTGCCGCTCGGTTCGATCGGCCTGAGCTTGTTTGGTATCGATCTGTACTTCGCAGCACCGGGTGAAGCCGTGACCACGGGTCTCGGTGCGGCAGCCTGGCTGGCTCAGGCCGGCAGCATCCGCGTGCTGGCCGATCTGATGCTGATCGGTGTTGCCGGCGGCCTGTTCATCGTGCCGCTGTACGCCCTGATCCAGACCCGTTCGGCCGCCAGCCATCGCTCGCGGATCATCGCCGGCAACAACATTCTCAACGCCGCGTTCATGGTCGCCTCGGCGATGCTGGCGATCGCGCTGCTGAAACTCGGCTTGAACATCCCGCAACTGTTCCTCGCCGCCGCGATCCTCAATGCCGGTGTTGCGGTGTTCATCTACGGCCTGGTGCCGGAATTCCTGATGCGCTTCATCGCCTGGATGATGATCCGCGTGCTGTACCGCATCCGGGTCTCCGGCCTCGGAAACATTCCCGAGGAAGGGCCGGCGATCGTCATCTGCAATCACGTCAGCTTCGTCGATGCGCTGATCGTCGGCGGCAGCGTGCGCCGGCCGCTGCGCTTCGTCATGGATCACCGGATCTTCAGAATCCCCGGCATGAACTTCCTGTTCCGCACCGCGCGGGCGATTCCGATTGCACCGGCCAAAGAAGACCCGGCGATGCTCGAACGCGCCTATGCCGAGATCGATCAGGCGCTGAAGAACGGCGAGATCATCGGCCTGTTTCCGGAAGGCCGTCTGACGCCGGATGGCAGCATCCAGCCGTTCAAGTCAGGCATCGAAAAGATCCTGGCCGCGAACCCGGTGCCGGTGGTGCCGCTGGCGGTGCGCGGCCTGTGGGGCAGCATGTGGTCGCGCATCGATTCACAGCTACGTCGGGCCCGTCTACCGCGCCGCTTCCGCGCCGAGATCGAACTGCTGGCCGCGGCACCGATCGCGCCCGAGCAGGCGACCGCGACGACGCTGGAAGAGAAGGTGCGGGCGATGCGCGGCGACCGGGCTTGAACGTCGCGACCAGGCACGGGTCGAAAGAGACATGAATGCCCGGCCGATCCTGTCCATTTCGACGCTGCTGTTGCTGGCGCTGACCGGCGTGCTGCGGCCTGCTTGGGCTGGCGATGACATCTATCGTTGCCAGGCTTTGAACGGCACGCCGATCTTCCAGGACAGGCCCTGTAACCAGGCTGCCGGCACTCGCGAAGCGCGTGACGGTAGCGCAGGCGTCCGCCTGCCTTCGGCACCACCGCCGGCCGAGGAAGCGGCGGTCGTCGCCGAACGTTATCGCCGCTATCTGGACCAGGCCGGTCATGATCGGCGCGAGCAGGCAGCTGCCGATACTGCCGCTGCCGAGCGACTGCGCGCCGAGGCTGCTGCGGCGCCAGCGCCTCAAGAACGAGATGGCGTCTGCGACGATCCCTATGTCGTCGAAGCCGATCAGCGTTGCCGCGATCAGGGCTGGTCGTCCGAGCGTATCTATCCGGTCTTTGTGCCGTTCAGGCCGATAAGGCCACGGCCTCCGGTCATCAGTCCGCGCCCGCCCGTGGTGGCACCGCTGCCCGGCGAGGGCACGCGGCCGACACGTCCGCCACCGCGAATACCGCGCGATCCCCGTGCCGAGATTCTCGACACGCGGCGCTGATCGTTTCGATCACCAGCGCTGCGGCACCCGTTTGACCTCGTTCAGGTCGTAGCCCATCGCCGCGATCCTGGCGAGATGGCGGTCGTACTCGGTCTGGCTCATCTCCGGCTTGCGGGCCAGCAGCCAGACCAGATCGCGCTTGCTGCGAGCAACGATGACGCTGGAATAGTCGTCCGCCAGTTCGGTGATCAGATACTCGCCCTTGATCGGCCAGACGAACTGCATGCCCCATTCGGCGTTGTTGGTTCCTTCAACGACGAAGCCCTTCGGCGTGTACTTCTTCGGCTTGCCGTCATAGCCGCCGTCGCGGAAGGTGAAGGTGGTGGCGATGCTGCCGTCATCGTTGAGCTGGTAGTTCTCGATCTGGTTGTAGCCGTCCTTGTCGATGAAGGTCGGCACGTAGGCGATCACGTACCAATCGCCCATGAAGCGCGGCAGATCGACCTTGGCGGCGCGTTCGATTGGCGGCAGATGCGAGGTCGAAGCGCAGGCAGCAAGCGTTGCTGCGCACAGCGAGCTAGTGAGACGCAGCAGGCGATTCATCAGGGAACGCTCCGGCAAGGGGAAAGGGGCTGAGCTTCAGACCGCCTTGCCTCGGTGACGTTCGTTCTGCTCCGAAGCTAAAGCCCGAAGGCCAGCGGCAGCAGCGCGCGGGCGGTGGTCTTGCGCACGCGCTGGCCATCGCGGCTGAGCATCAGCACTTCGATGTCGTGACCGCAGATCGTCACCGCTTCGGCGAGTACCTGACGGCAGCGGCCGCAGGGGGCGATGAACTCGCCGGTGACTGCCGCTTCCAGTTCGCCGACGGCGGCGATCGCGATGGCGACGATCTCATGCAGCCGTCCGGCACTGCTGGCACTGGCGATCGCCACCGTTTCGGCGCACAGGCTCAGACCGTAGGAGACGTTCTCGAAGTTCGCACCGCTGTGCCGGCTGCCGTCAGCGAACAGCAGGGTGGCGCCGACGTGGAAGCGCGAGTACGGCGCATAGGCGGTGGCGGTGGCCGCGAGTGCGGCACCGACCAGCGCCCGCTCGTTCGGGTTCAGCTCGTCGATCGGCATCACGCTGACGGCCGGCAACGTGGCTTCGGTTTCAGAGCTCATCAGAGTTCGGTCAGAGTTCATCTGGCGGCGGCTTGGCATGCCAGAAGATCCAGGCCAGCGCCGCATGCACCGGCAGCAGCAGCAAGGCCCAATGCAGGTTCTGCTGGGCAACGCCGGGCAGAAAGCGCAGCAGCACGGCGATGCTGCTGGTGACCACCAGCAGCATGGCGATGCGCCGGGTCAGACGCGCCGGACGCCAGCGCGGCCGCGGATAGAGCAGCAGCGAGCCGGCCAGCCACAGGCTCAGCGGATTGACCAGCAGCAGGCTTTCGTTGCGCCAGCCGGCCCAGTGTTCGGTCGCGCCCCAGAGCAGCGCCAGCAGCACGCCGCCAAGGCCACAGAGCAGCGAGAAGCCGACGGCGATCGGCATCAGCAGCCAGCGCGCGGTGGCAGCACCCCGGAACTTCGCGAGGCCGAGCAGGATCGCCGCCAGCGCCAGGCCGGCGAGCAGGAACTGCAGGCGCAGATCCGGCGCGTGGTCCGGTGGATCGTTGGCGCGGCCGCCGGGCAAGAGCCGTACTTCGCGACTCACCAGCGGCAGCACACGGCCTGCGCCATCGGTGACGGTGGCGCCGCGCAGCGCCTGCATCAGCACCAGCGGCGCGAAGCTTTGCTGCCAGAGATCGATCGGCTGGTCGGCAGTCGGCCCCAGCGCCAGATCCATGACCACCATCAGCAGCGCATCAGGCGAGATCAGCTTGGTCGCTTCGCTGCGCCAGGTTGCGGTGGTGGCGTGGCCGACCAGCTGCCGCTTCAGGCCGCCGGCCATCGCGTAGTCGAGCGCGTCTCGCACCCGCGTCGAGCAGTTGGAGATGAAGTAGTCGTAGCCGTACTCAGCGTTCTCCGGCTGCACGTTCCATTCGAGGTAGTCGCGCAGCAGGCCGATCTGGCGAGCGTCGAGGTTCAGGCGTTGTTCCAGCGCCCAGCGGCCTTCGGCCTGGTAATTCAGCAGGTCGCGTTCGAGATAATTCGGCACCACGCGATAAGTCATGTGCCCACGCGCGAAATTCAGGAAGAAGTTCGGCGCCGCGAAATCGAAGATGCCGTAGTTGAAGCTGATCGCCCGGCCGCTTTGGGTGTCGCGGATCAGCAGCGCGTTGTGGCCGAAGCGCTGCCAGTACAGCGAGCCCGGCTGGAAGGTGACGATGCTGGCCGTCAGGTTTTCCGTCGGCTGGCCGCTGGGCACGAAGGGCGCGGCGAGCAGGCGTGGCGCAACCAGGCTCAGCAAGATCAGCAGCGCGGCCGCGAGCTTCATGCGCAGACCCGAAAGAAGCTTGGGCATCGCGGAATCGGCCGACCTCAGGTCTGCGACAGCGTCACCTGCAGCAGGTGAACCCTGCGGCTGTCGGCGCGCTGGACGATGAACTGGAAGCGGTCGATCTGCACGCTTTCGCCACGGCGCGGCATGTGGCCGATCTCGTGCATGACCAGCCCGGCGACGGTGTCGAAATCCTCATCGGAGAAATCGGCGCCGAAGTATTCGTTGAACTCGGCGATCGGCGTCAGGCCCTGGACCAGGAAGCGGCGATCGTCCTGCTTGAGGATCTGCGCGCTTTCCGATTCGTCGTGCTCATCGTCGATCTCGCCGACGATCTGTTCGAGCACGTCCTCGATGGTGACCAGGCCGGCGACGCCACCGTATTCATCGGCGACCAGCGCCATGTGGTTGCGACTCTTGCGGAAGTCCTTGAGCAGCACGTTGACTCGCTTGGACTCCGGCACGAACACCGCCGGTCGCAGCCAGCGGGCGAGGTCGAAGTGTTCGCTGTCGGCCGAGGTGAAGCGCAGCAGATCCTTGGCCAGCAGAATGCCGGCGATCTCGTCGCGGGAATCGCCGATCACCGGATAGCGCGAGTGGCCGGCTTCGACGACTTCGCGCATCAGCTGATCGAGTGGCCAGTCGCGTTCGACGATCACCATCTGCGCGCGCGGCACCATGATGTCGCGTACCTGCAGCTGGCTGGTTTCGAAGACGCCGCGGATCATCGAGGCGGCATCGGAATCGACGAGGCCGGATTCGTGGGCGCCGTCAAGCAGATCGTTGAGGTCTTCGCGGGTCCGCGGGCCGCCAGCGAGGCGCTGGGTCAGGCGCCGCCACCAGCTGGAAGGGCTGGCTTCGGATTCGCGTTCAGAGTAGGAGCTACTGGGGCCGTCGTTCATAACCAGGAAAAAAGTACCAAGAACCATGCCGTGCGCAGCGAGTCAGTGCGCGCGCAGCCTTGACCCGCTAGCCCTCTCCGTGAGGCGCTACAGGTTTCGATCGAATTTTGACCAGTCTAGCGCAATCGCTTTGCGCTTCCGTGGCTTGTCGACTAGTCGTCAATAAGGGTCGGGGAAGCCGAGCCCGGCCAGAATCGCCCGCTCTTCGGACTCCATCTCTTCCGCTTCGCCGTCTTCGAGGTGGTCACGGCCGAGCAGATGGAGCACGCCGTGCACCACCATGTGCGCCCAATGGGCGCGCGCTTCCTTGCCCTGCTCGTCGGCCTCGCGCATCACCACCGGCGCGCAGATGGCCAGATCGCCCAGCGGCGGGCCGTCGTCGGTTTCCTCGAAGCCTTCCGAGTCGTACGGGAACGACAACACGTTGGTCGGGTAGTCCTTGCCACGATAGCGGCTGTTCAGCGCGGCACTTTCGGCTTCGTCGACGATGCGGATCGTCAGTTCGCCATGGGTGTGGCCGAGGGCCGCCAGCGCCCATTCGCGCAGCGCGGCCGGTGCCGGCACCCCCGCTGGCGGTACCCGGCGCTGGATGGTGATGTTGTGGCTGACACTCATCGGAAATCTTTCGCGGCCCGCTCGCTGGCCTCGTAAGCCTCGTAGGCACGGACGATGGTCTGCACCAGCGGATGACGGACGACATCGTTGGAGCCGAATTGCGTGAAGCCGATTTCCGGCACGCCTCTGAGCACGTTCATCGCGTGCATGAGGCCACTGGGAACGTGCTTCGGCAGATCGATCTGGGTGACATCGCCGGTGACCACGGCCACCGAACCGAAGCCGATGCGAGTCAGGAACATCTTCATCTGCTCGACCGTGGTGTTCTGCGCTTCGTCGAGAATCACGAAGGCTTCGTTCAAGGTGCGGCCACGCATGAAGGCCAGCGGCGCAACCTCGATGACGCTGCGCTCGATCAGCCGGGCGACCTTCTCGAAGCCGAGCATTTCGTACAGCGCGTCGTACAGCGGCCGGAGATAGGGATCGATCTTCTGCGCCATGTCACCGGGCAGGAAGCCGAGCTTTTCGCCGGCCTCGACTGCCGGCCGTACCAGCACCAGCTTGCGCACGCGATCCCGCTCCAGCGCTTCGACGGCGCTGGCCACGGCGAGGTAGGTCTTGCCGGTACCGGCCGGGCCGATGCCGAAGCTGAGCACGTTGTTGGCGATATCGTCGAGATAGGCCTTCTGCAGCGGTGAACGGCCGCGCACGACGCCGCGCTTGGTGCGGATCACCACGTCGTCGCCGTTGCGGGCGCCGGGAATCGCGGCGAGCTTCGAGCGCGGCGCGAACTCGTGCAGCGCCATGTGCACGTTCTCGCCGTCGATCGCGCCGTACTCGGTTTGATCGAACAGCGAACGGATCGCGCTTTCTCCGGCTTCGGCCTCGTCAGCCGGGCCGATCACCACATAGCGATTGCCGCGGTTGCGGATTTCGATGCCGAAGCCGACTTCCAGCGAACGCAGATGGGCGTCGAAGCTGCCATTCAGATTGGCGATGCGCGGGGCGTCGTCCGGCTCCAGCGAAAAATCACGCCGGGAGATCGCAACGGGGTCAGAGGTATTCAATAGTTTCGCGGGGTCAGGAAACAGCGTCGGCGGTGACGATTTCGCCGCGCAGGGAATTGGCCATGCTGGCGGTCACCTGCACGTCGACGAACTGGCCGACGAGACGGGCGACATCGTGAGCCGGGCCATCGAAATTGATCGAACGGTTGCAAGGCGTCTTGCCGGTCAACTGGCTACCACCCTTGCGTGACGGCCCGGTGACCAGCACCGACTGCACGGTTCCAACCAGGCGCGCGGCAAATTGTTCACCGAACTCGCGGATCCGGGCCTGCACCCGTTCGAGGCGCGCCTGCTTCACATCCAGTGGCACCCCATCGCGCAGGTTCGCGGCCGGTGTGCCCGGGCGAGGCGAGTAGATGAACGAGTAGGCGGCATCGAAGCGCGCGGCTTCGATCAGCGCCATGGTCTGCTCGAAGTCTTCGTCGGTCTCGGAGGGGAAGCCGACGATCAGATCGGTCGACAGGCTGATGTCCGGCCGAAGCTTGCGCAGCCTGAAGATCTTGCGCAGGTAGTCGGCCTGCGTGTAGCCACGCTTCATCATCGCCAGGATGCGGTCGGAACCGCTCTGCACCGGCAGGTGCAACTGGTTGTCGAGTTTCGGAATCGAGGCGAAGGCATCGATCAGCGCATCATTGAAATGGGCCGGATGCGAGGTGGTGTAGCGCACTCGTCCCAGACCGTCGAAGCGAGCCAGGATGTGCAGCAGCAGCGCCAGATCGCAGTGCGAGCCATCGGCCATGACGCCGTTGTAGGCGTTGACGTTCTGGCCGAGCAGGGTGATCTCGCGCACGCCCTGGCCGAGCAGCGAATCGACTTCGGCGAGCACGTCATCGAGCGGCCGGGAGATTTCCTCGCCGCGCGTGTACGGCACGATGCAGAAGGTGCAGTACTTCGAGCAGCCTTCCATGATCGACACGAATGCGGTCGGGCCTTCGGCGCGTGGTTCCGGCAGGCGATCGAATTTCTCGATTTCCGGAAAGCGCACATCGACCGCCGGCCGCTGGGTGGCGCGAGTCTGGTCGATCAGCTCCGGCAGGCGGTGCAGAGTCTGCGGGCCGAACACCAGATCGACGGCCGTCGCCCGCTTGGCGATCGCATCACCTTCCTGGCTGGCGACACAGCCACCGACGCCGACCAGACGGCCGGGCTTCGCGGCCTTCCAGGCCTTCAGACGGCCGAGATCGGAGAACACTTTTTCCGATGCCTTCTCGCGCACCGAACAGGTGTTCAGCAGCACCAGGTCGGCATCGTCGATATCCATCGTCCGCTCGTAGCCACGCGCGGCCTTCAGCACGTCCACCATTTTTGACGAGTCGTACTCGTTCATCTGGCAGCCGAACGTCTTGATGAAGACCTTGGAGGGCGGTACTTGGGTCATTCCGGGCTTGGATCTGGGAGGCGCGAAGTATAACGGACGCATCCGCGACGCCCGGACGACGGCTCTTCCGCGCGAGTGACCGCTGGTGTCCGGACCCGTCCGACTCTGTCCGCGGACAGGTTCCACGCTACAAGTGCTTGTCGGCATGGAAAATTTTTTGCAATCGCTTTAATCCAGATGGCGATCTCGCTGCATCTCAGAGGTGCCGAAACGATAACGGCGCAAAGCACGCCGATCCGGCACCACTCCAATGACGCACGCGAGGACGACCATGAATTCGATCACCACCACCATCACCGCCCAGCCGGTTTCGTACGCGAGCCGCCGTCTTGCCGCCCGCGAAGAAGGCCGTGGCCTGCAGACGACCGCCGCCATCATGGCTGCGCTGGCACTGCACATGAGCTTCGCCGTGGCCCTGATCCGCAGCGGCACCGACGCCGAGCGCATCTACGCGCAGCAGAGTGTCGAGCTGCCGCGCACGGTGGCCGATCTCGGCACCTTGCCGGCGATCCGCGTGATCGGCCGTCGGGCCAGCTGAGACGGCCGCGTCGATCCTTCGGCCATAAAAAACCCCGCAGCGGTTTCCCGATGCGGGGTTTTTCGAACCTGATCAGCCGGCCTTCGCAGGCCGGATGATCCTTCAAGCATCAGCCCGGCGGCGTTTCGGCCGGGGCTTCTTCAGCAGGTGCAGCTTCAGCTGGCGCTTCTTCGGCCGGAGCGGCTTCGGCAGGCGCCGATTCAGCCGGCGCCTCTTCTGCAGGCGCAGCTTCCGCCGGGGCAGCTTCGGCAGCTGGTGCTTCTTCAACCGGCGCGGCTTCAGCAGGGGCCGCTTCCGCCGGAGCGGCTTCGGCAGGTGCTGCCTCGGCCGGGGCTGCTTCAGCAGGTGCGGCTTCCGACGAACCGTCCACCGGAGCGACGGTGACACCGCCGCCACCGCTGGCTTCGGTGATCTTCAGCTCGACGCGACGGTTGAACTCGCGACCTTCGTCGGTGGCGTTGTCGGCCACCGGCATCGATTCGCCGAAGCCCTTGCTGGTCATGCGATCCGCGGCGACGCCACGGCCGACCAGATAGGCGACGACGGAGGCGGCACGCGCATCGGACAGCTTCAGGTTGTACGCGTCGCTGCCCTTCGAGTCGGTATGGCCATCGATCTCGACCTTGATGTCCGGACGGGCGATCAGCGCATCGGCCACCGGATCAAGCAGCGCCTTGGCGTTGACGGTCAGCTTCGCCTTGTCGAACTCGAAGTTGACGCCGCGCAGCACCAGGGTGTCGCCTTCCTTGCAACCGTCGAGGTTGATCGGCTGGCCAGGAACCGGCGGTTCGCACGGCGGCGGCGGTGGTGGCGGTGGCGGAGCTGCCGCTTCTTCGACCGGCACGATCGCGACTTCTTCCTTCGGCGCTTCGACGGCCGGAGCTGAGCCGCGGCCGCCGAGCGGAATGCGCAGGCCGACGTTGATCGCGATGTCCTGGAAGTACTGGTCGCGCGACGGGCTGATGCCGACGTCGCTGCGGCCGTGGGCGTCATGGCGATACAGCGCTTCGACGCGCAGTGCGATACCCGGCGCGAACGGACCCAGCGGAGCATTGCTCAGCGTGAACAGGTAGCCGAGGCCGGCGTCGAAGATCGTCGACGTGTAGTCCTTGACCAGACCCGGCACGTCCTTGCCCTGGCCGCGCGACGCGGCGAGGCGGACATAGGCGCCGTCGAGCAGCGGATGGGTCGGGAACGGGAAGATATTGGCGCCAGCACCGGCACCGAACAGCTTTGCGTCCTTGCCGGACGAGCCGTTCGGATAGTTGGTGAAGTGACCGAAGACTTCGAGGTCAAGGTTGCTGGTCAGGCGCTTGCCGACGGAAATGCTGCCGCCGACGCCATCATCCTTGCTCCGATCGCTGTCGCCGATCGTGTAGTTGCCCATCGGCGATACGTAGAAACGGCGGTCCGTGTCGTCTGCGTGGACTGCCGTTGTCACGCCCGACCAGAGGGCGAGCACGAGCAAGCCGTTTGGACGGATGCGAAAATTGATCATCGTTCTCCCCTGCGCTTTATTAGTGGTGGTGCGAGCCACGGCTGTTGAGAAAGTAGCCGTACGAACGAGTTTTTATCATGCGCCAGACAGCAGCGACAACTATAGGGCGCAGGTGAGGTTCAACCCTTGTACGTCGCCGACTATACTGCGCGCCCGTCGAGCATCCCCGAACCGTGGCCCATAGCGTGGAAATCAACCCGATCAAGAGTGAGATTACGGCCCTGCGAGTGCGTTTCGACGCGCTCCGGGGCTATCTTTGACTACGATGTCAAGTGCGAGCGCTTAGACGAAGTCGTCAAGGAACTCGAACAAAATGACGTCTGGGACAAGCCCGAGCGCGCTCAGACCCTGGGCCGCGAGCGGGCCATGCTCGAGAACATCGTCCAGCCGCTGACCAAGGTCCGCACCGCGCTCATCGATGCCGCCGAGCTGCTGGAGATGGCAGCCGAGGAAGGCGACGAGGCTTCGGTCGCCGCCATTGCCCGTGAAGTCGACGGTTACCGCGCGACCGCCGAGGACATGGAATTCAAGCGCATGTTCGCTGGCGAAGCCGACGCCAACAATTGCTTCCTCGACATCCAGGCCGGCGCCGGTGGCACCGAAGCGCAGGACTGGGCCTCGATGCTGCTGCGCATGTACACGCGCTGGGCGGAAGGCAAGGGCTTCAAGGTCGAACTGCTGGAACTGAGCGATGGCGATGTTGCCGGCATCAAGTCCGCCGCGCTGCAGATCGAGGGTGACTACGCCTACGGCTGGCTGCGCACCGAAACCGGCGTGCATCGCCTGGTGCGCAAGTCGCCGTTCGATTCCGGCAACCGCCGCCACACCAGCTTCGCCGGCGTCTACGTCTCACCCGAGATCGACGACAAGATCGAGATCGACATCAACCCGGCGGACTTGAAGGTCGATACCTTCCGTTCTTCGGGTGCCGGCGGCCAGCACGTCAACAAGACCGAATCGGCGATCCGCATCACCCACGTGCCCACCGGCATCGTCGTCGCCTGCCAGACCCAGCGCAGCCAGCACAAGAATCGCGATGCCGCGATGAAGATGCTGCGTTCGCGGATGTACGAGCAGGAACTTCAGAAGCGCAACGTCGCGAAGCAGAAGATCGAGGACTCCAAGAGCGACATCGAATGGGGTCACCAGATCCGCTCGTACGTGCTCGATCAGTCGCGGATCAAGGATCTGCGCACCGGTGTGGAAATCGCCGATACCCAGAAGGTGCTCGATGGCTATCTCGATCCGTACATCGAAGCGAGCCTGAAGTCGGGGCTGTAAATGGCGTCGGCCGAAAAGCCGCTCACGCCAAGGCGCAAAGACGCCAAGATCAAGACCGTCATCTGCGTTTCGATGATGTGTTGTTCCTTTGCGGCTTTGCGTCTTTGCGTGAGGCCCGCTTTCCAGACGTGATGCCATGACCGACGACCAGAAGCCGCAGGACGAGAACCACATCATTGCGACCAGGCGCGAGAAGCTCGACAAGCTGCGCGCGGCCGGCCAGGCGTTCCCGAACGACTTCCGTCGTGATGCGCTGGCCGAGGCATTGCACGCGCGCTACGGCGCGCTCGAAGGCGAAGCGCTGGACGTCGAAGCCTTCGGCAATCGCCACAAGCTCGCCGGCCGCCTGATTGCCAAGCGGGTGATGGGCAAGGCCAGCTTTGCGCAGATCCAGGACATGAGCGGCCGCATCCAGGCCTTCGTGCAGAACGAAGCCGTCGGCCTCGAGCGCTACGCCGAGTTCAAGACCTGGGATGTCGGCGACATCATCGGCGTCAGCGGCACCATGTTCCGCACCAAGACCGGCGAGTTGTCGGTCAAGGCCGATGCGATCGAACTGCTGGTCAAGACCGTACGGCCGCTGCCCGAGAAGTGGGCCGGTCTCACCGATACCGAAATCCGCTATCGCCAGCGCTATGTCGATCTGATCGTCAATCCGGACGTGCGCCGCACCTTCCAGATCCGCGCCGGCACCGTGCGTTCGATCCGCAGCCATCTCGATGGCCTCGGCTTCGTCGAAGTCGAGACGCCGATGCTGCAGCCGATCGCCGGCGGCGCCACCGCCAAGCCGTTCGTGACCCATCACAACGCGCTCGATCGCGACCTGTTCCTGCGCATCGCGCCGGAGCTGTACCTGAAGCGTCTGGTCGTCGGCGGCTTCGAGCGGGTCTACGAGATCAACCGCAACTTCCGCAACGAGGGGCTGAGCACGCGCCACAACCCCGAGTTCACGATGCTCGAGTTCTATCAGGCCTACGCCGATTACCTCGATGCGATGGACCTCGTCGAAGCGCTGATCCGCAATGCTGCGCAGGCCACGCTCGGCAGCACCAAGCTGACTTATCAGGGCGTCGATTTCGATCTGGCGCAGCCGTTCACGCGCATTTCGATGAAGGACGCAGTGGCCGCCGAGAACCCGAATCTCGATGCCAGCCGGCTGTTCGATCGCGACTATCTGGCGGCTGCGGCGAAGGCGTTGCACATTCCGGTCAAGCCGGACATGGGTCCGGGCAAGCTGCTGACCGAGATCTTCGAGAAGACCGTCGAAGCCAAGCTCGTGCAGCCGACCTTCATCATCGAGTACCCGACTGAAGTCTCGCCGCTGGCGCGCCGTTCCGATGCCAACCCGGACGTCACTGACCGCTTCGAGTTCTTCGTCGGCGGCCGCGAAGTCGCCAACGGCTTCTCGGAGCTGAACGATCCGGACGATCAGAAGGAGCGCTTCCTGAAGCAGGTCGAAGCCAAGGATGCTGGCGACGACGAAGCCATGCATTACGACGCCGACTACATCCGCGCGCTCGAATACGGCCTGCCGCCCACCGCGGGCGTCGGCATCGGCATCGATCGTCTGGTGATGTTCCTGACTGATTCGCCGTCGATTCGCGACGTTCTACTGTTCCCGGCGATGCGGCCGGAAGTCTGAACCGTAGGGCGGCCCACGGCCGCCGACGCTGCGCAAATCCGAGGGCAAGGCGGGCGCGGCCCGCCCTACCTCAGGTCCGGCTGCGTTCGCGATGTTCGGTCACGGTCAAGGTCGGGTCGTAGCCGGATTCGTCGGCCGCCGTTGCCACTGCGCGCGGGAACAGGCTGTAGCGTGACGGCCGGACGCGGATGCCATCGCCGATCTGCCAGCGCTGCACGTCGGGGTCGGGATGCGGCAGTTCGATTTCGATGACATCGCCGCTGCTCAGCAGCTTCACGCCGAGGCGCAACAGCAGGCCGGTGCGCTGGGTCTCGACGATCTTGCCGGTGAGTGCAGACGCATCGTCATCACCGACCACGCGCAGCTCGTTCGGCCGGGTGTAGACGTTGACCGGACCTTCCGGCGCCGCGCCCGCCGTCGCCAAGGTGGCGGTCGCGCCGTTGAGCAGCAAGGCGCCGCGTTCGACTCTCGCCGGCAACACGTTCGGCGTGCCGAGGAAGTCGTAGACGAAGGGCGTGCTCGGCGCATCCCAGACTTCGTCGGTGGTGCCAACCTGTTCGATGACGCCACGGTTCATCACCACCACGCGATCGGCGAGTTCCAGGGCTTCTTCCTGATCGTGGGTGACGAAGATCGTCGTGTAGCCGGTTTCGCGGTGCAGGCTGCGCAGCCAGCGGCGCAGATCCTTGCGCACCTTGGCGTCGAGCGCGCCGAACGGCTCGTCGAGCAGCAGCACGCGCGGTTCGATGGCCAGCGCGCGGGCCAGTGCCACGCGCTGTTTCTGGCCACCGGACAACTGGGCCGGATAGCGCTTCTCAAGACCGCCGAGCTGCACCAGTTCCAGCAGCTCGCGCACCCGCTTGTTGATCGTCACGGTATCCGGGCGTTCCTTCTTCGGCCGCACGTTGAGGCCGAAGGCGATGTTGTCGAACACCGTCATGTGCTTGAACAGCGCGTACTGCTGGAACACGAAGCCGACTTTGCGCTCCTGCACCGACAAGCCCGTTGCATCGATGTCGCCGAACTTCACCTGGCCGCCGTCGAGCGGCTCCAGGCCGGCGATCGCGCGCAGCAGGGTGGTCTTGCCCGAGCCGCTGGGGCCGAGCAGCGCCAGCAGTTCGCCGGAGGCGATGTCGAGATCGATGCCGCGCAGCGCGTGGAAGCTGCCGTAGTGTTTCTGCACGCCGCGAATCTGGATATCCATGGGAAGCAGTGTTCAGTGGCTAGTGGTTAGTGGTCAGTAACGGCATGGCTTGTGGTGGTGGCTGGTGCTTCTACTAGTCACCAGCCACTGACCACTAGCCACTGCTTCTCAGTGTCGGCGCGTTGCCGCGAGCTGGTCGGCGTAGCGCCATTCGAGGAAGGACTTCACCGCCAGGGTCACCATCGCCAGCAGCGCGAGCAGGGACGCGACCGCGAACGCGGAAACGAACTGGTATTCGTTGTAGAGAATCTCGATGTGCAGCGGCATCGTGTTGGTCAGCCCGCGAATGTGGCCGGACACCACGCTGACCGCGCCGAACTCGCCCATCGCGCGAGCATTGCAGAGCAGCACGCCGTAGAGCAGCGCCCACTTAATGTTCGGCAGGGTGACCCGGGTGAAGGTCTGCCAGCCGGTGGCGCCGAGGCTGAGCGCGGCTTGCTCGTCCTCGGTGCCTTGTTCCTGCATCAGCGGAATCAGTTCGCGGGCAATGAACGGGAAGGTCACGAAGATCGTGGCCAGCACGATGCCCGGTGTCGAGAACAGCACCTTGCCGATGTGATCGCCGAACCAGGGCTGGGCCCAGCCTTGGGCGCCGAAGATCAGCACGAAGATCAGTCCGGCAACCACCGGCGAGACCGAGAATGGCAGATCGATCATGGTGATCAGCAACTGCTTGCCGCGGAACTCGAACTTGGTGATCGCCCAGGCAGCGCTCAGGCCGAAGACCAGATTCAGCGGCACGGCGATCGCGGCCGCGATGAAGGTCAGCTTGATCGAGGCCAGCGTTTCCGGATCGGCGAATGCTGCGAAGTAGGCGCCTGCACCTTTGCGCAGCGCTTCGACGAACACCGACAGCAGCGGCAGCAGCAGGAACAGCGACAGGAAACCGAGTGCCGCAGCAATCAGCAGCCAGCGCACCAGCCGCGGTTCGTTGATGACCGAGTTGGTTTGCTTTAAGGGTTCAAAAGGAAGAAACGCCGCGTCCTTGACGGTGTGATTCATGACCTGCTTCCCGAAACCAGTCTCTGATTGGTGGACTGCGGCATGGCGTCCCTGCCGCGACGGTGCGCGATCGACGACCGCCGGCCCAGCCATCCCTGACTGGGCGTTCGCCGCCGCAGCGAGCGGTGCTCGCTAAACACGTCGTCTCACCCACGCCTGCAGCAAGTTGATGGTGAGCAACAGCAGGAACGACAGCACCAGCATCGTCGCAGCGACGGCGGTTGCGCCCTTGTAGTCGAATTCCTCGAGCTTGATGATGATCAGCAGCGGTGCGATTTCCGAGACCATCGGGAAGTTGCCGGCGATGAAGATCACCGAGCCGTATTCGCCGACGGCGCGCGCGAACGACAGCGCGAAACCGGTGACCAGCGACGGAAACACGGCCGGCGCGATGACTCGCAGCACCGTCTGCCAGCGCCGCGCACCGAGCGTTGCCGCTGCTTCTTCGAGATCGCGTTCCACTTCCCGCAACACCGGCTCGACGGTGCGCACCACGAACGGCAGGCCGATGAAGGTCATCGCCACGATGATGCCGAGCGGCGTGTACGCGACCTTGATGCCGGCGTGCGCCAGTACCGAGCCGATCCAGCCGTTCTCCGAGTACAGCGCGGTCAGCGCGATGCCGGCGACGGCGGTCGGCAGCGCGAACGGCAGATCGATGAAGGCATCGAACAGGCGCTTGCCCGGAAACTCATAGCGAACGAACACCCAGGCGACGATGGTGCCGAACACCGCATTCAGCACGGCGGCAATCGCGGCGGCACCGAAGCTCAAGCTGAGCGCTGCGAGCACGCGTTCGGAGGTGATGACTTTCCACAGCCCGGCAAAGCCCAGGCCCGAGGCCTTGAAGAACACGCCGGCCAGCGGGATCAGCACGATCAAGCCGAGATAGAACAGCGTGAAGCCGAGCGTCGGCGTCAATCCGGGCATGGTGCGCCGGGTCCGGCGTGGCCGGGGCAATGCGGTGGCGGTCATCGGTGAGTGGGCTTATTTCTTGGCGAACAGCTGATCGAACAGACCGCCGTCCGAGAAATGCACGGACTGTGCCTGTGCCCAGCTGCCGAAACCTTGTTCGACGGTGAATACGTTGACGGCCGGAAAGCGGGCCGCGTTGGCTTTCAGCACTTTGTCATCGGCCGGGCGCACGCCGTTGGCGGCGAACAGTGCCTGGGCTTCGGGGCTGTAGTGGTAGTCGAGATAGGCGCGAGCGAGTTCGGTAGTGCCGTGCTTGGCGGCGATCTTGTCGACCACGGCAACCGGATTGTCGGCGCGCACGGTCAGCGACGGCACCACGACCTCGAAACTGTCCTTGGCGAACTCCGCGCGGATCAGCGCGATCTCGTTCTCGAAGGTCAGCAGCACATCGCCGACGCCGCGCTGCGCGAAGGTCGTGGTGGCACCCCGGCCGCCGGTGTCGAGCACCGGCACGTTGGCGAACAGCTTGCCGACGAAGGCTTTGGCCGCATCGTCATTGCCGCCCGGGCGGGTCTTGGCGTACTGCCAGGCGGCCAGATAGCTGTAGCGGCCGTTGCCCGAGGTCTTCGGGTTCGGGATCACCAGCTTGACGCCAGGCTTGACCAGATCGGACCAGTCCTTGATCGCTTTCGGATTGCCCTTGCGAACGATGAACAGGATCGTCGACCACGACGGACTGGAGCCTT
>NZ_JAHFRY010000004.1:39090-49857 GCF_023266035.1 Nevskia sp. | reverse complement strand
GCAGGCCGCTGGCGGCGATCGCGTCGATGTCCAGCGGGCTGTTCATCGTCACCACATCGGCTTCGAGGCCGTCGATCACCGCGCGGGCCTGTTTCGACGAGCCACCGTGGGAGACGTTCAGGCTGGGCTCGCTGCCCGAACGCCGCTTCCATTCAGCGGCGAACGCGGTGTTGTACGACTTGTAGAAAGGCCGGGCGACATCGAACGAAGCATTGAGCAGTTCAGCGGCACCCGGCGAGCTGGTCGCGAGCGCGAGCAACAGCCCGGCAATGGAGGAGAGCTTTTTCATCAGTTACAGGGCACAGGCCTGATCTTGGGACTGTGGCTTACTTGGCCTGATAGATCTGGTCGAACACGCCGCCATCGGCGAAATGGGTCTTCTGCGCCTTGGCCCAGGAACCGAACACGTCGTCGAGCTTGAACAGCGTGGTCTTCTGGAAGCGGGCGAGATCGGCTGGATCAGCACTTTCCGGCTTCGACGGCCGGAGGTAATGCTTAGCCGCCAGCTTCTGGCCGATCGGGGTGTACAGGAAGTTCAGGTAGGCCTCGGCCTCGGCACGCGAGCCGTGCTTGTCGACGTTCTTGTCGACCAGCGCCACCGGCGGCTCGGCCAGGATCGAATAGCTCGGGGCGATGATGTCGAACTTGTCCGGGCCGAGTTCCTCGATCGACAGCAGAGCCTCGTTCTCCCAGGAGATCAGCACATCGCCGAGACCGCGTTGGACGAAGGTGGTGGTCGAACCGCGGGCGCCGGTATCGAGCACCGGCACGTTCTTGAACAGGCTGGTGACGAAGGCCTGCGCCTTGGTGGCGTCACCGCCATTGGCCTTCAGCGCATAACCCCAGGCGGCGAGGTAGTTCCAGCGTGCACCGCCGCTGGTCTTCGGATTCGGGGTGATCACCGAGATGCCCGGCTTGACCAGATCGGACCAATCCTTGATGCCCTTCGGATTGCCCTTGCGGACCAGGAACACGATCGTCGAGGTGTACGGCGAGGAGTTGTTCGGCAGGCGCTTCTGCCAGTCGGCCGGCAGCAGGCCGCCCTTTTCGGAGATCGAATCGATGTCGTAGGCCAGCGCCAGGGTGACGACGTCGGCTTCCAGGCCATCGATCACCGCACGCGCCTGCTTGCCGGAGCCGCCGTGCGAGGCCTGCACGGTCGTCGACTTGCCGGTCTTCGCCTTCCAGTCGGCGGCGAACTGCGCGTTGATGTCCTTGTAGAACTCGCGGGTCGGGTCGTAGCTGACATTCAACAGCTCGGCGTGAACGGCCGCGCCGCCCAGCAGGAAGGCAGCGGCAGCAAGGCGGACGGCGCGGAGCGCCAGCAGGCGGGTAGACATGGAGATTCCGGGAATTCTGTAGAGGCTGGAGATGAGGGTGGTCGCCGCCGACGGCTGCGGCAGACGGTGAATTATTCGCAGACGAGCATGTAATTCAAAAGACTTACAAAGTTCTTTTTAAGCTTTCAATCGAATAATGCTGACAAGCCTCGTGCGGGTACCGCAAGACCTTGCCGGCGGGTTGGATCGCCCGTCTGGCGGGCGAATGCCCGCTTGCGAGGGCTGCTCACGTCAACCCGGCGTCAAGTTTTCGACGAAAGGAGGGAACTTATTTATATAGAGATAATAGATATTAAAACTTTGCTTTTAATATCGTTAATGTCAGCGCCGATCGGGTTCCCTTCCGATTGATCTCCAGCCCTGACCACGATGAAAAGCCAAGACCTAACGATTTCGATTGCAACGGCGACCACACTGAATTCCGGCAAGACGGACGCTCGTCTGCCCCGCCGGCGCCTGACCCTGGGCTCAGCCGCCTCGGTTGCACTGCTTTATCTCTGGGCGGCGCCGACCCTTGCCCAGACCTTGGCCCAGAGCGCCGCGGTGCCACCTGCAGCGCAGCCTGGCGATGCTGCCAAGCCGGCTTCGGAGACGGCCACCGGCGTCGAAGTCGCGCAGACCGAGGTCGCGAAAGCCGAGGTTGCGCTTGGCAACAGCCCCGCCGTGCTCGACGAAGTGCAGGTCACTGCGCGCCGCAAGACCGAAAGCCTGCAGAAGGTGCCGATCGCGGTGTCGGTGGTGAACGGCGATTTCCTCAACCAGACCGGCGCCTTCAACGTCAATCGGCTGAAGGAAGCGCTGCCGAGCGTGCAGTTCTACTCGACCAATCCGCGCAACTCCGCACTCAACATCCGCGGTCTTGGCGCGCCGTACGGCCTGACCAACGACGGCATCGAGCAGGGCGTCGGCCTGTACATCGACGGCGTCTATTTCGCCCGTCCGGCCGCAGCGACCCTGGACTTCATCGACGTCGAGCAGATCGAAGTGCTGCGTGGCCCGCAGGGCACGCTGTACGGCAAGAACACCACGGCCGGTGCCGTCAACGTCACCACCAAGAAGCCGAGCTTCACGCCCGGCTCGGCGGTCGAGTTGTCTTACGGCAACTATGGCTACGTGCAGGGCAAGGCTTCGATCACCGGCCCGCTGACCGACGACATCGCTGCCCGCATCTCGTTCTCCGGCACTCAGCGCGACGGCTTCCTCTACAACGTCGCTACCCAGGATGACGTCAACGATCTCAGCAATCTCGGCATTCGCGGGCAGATTCTCTACAACGTCCTCGACAACCTGAGCCTGACGTTCGCCGGTGACTGGACGCGTCAGCGGCCCGAGGGCTACACGCAGGTGGTCGCCGGTGTTGCCCCGACATTGCGCGCAGAGAACCGCCAGTACGCCGCCATCGCGGCCTCGTTGAACTACACGCCGCCGAGCTTCAACGCCTTCGACCGGCTGACGGATGTCGGCTCGCCGATCCAGTCCTACCAGGACCTCGGTGGCGGCTCGCTGACGGCCGACTGGAACACGGGATACGGCACGTTCACCTCGATCTCTGCCTATCGCGTCTGGGATTGGCGTCCGTCGAATGACCGCGATTTCATCGGCCTGCCGGTCAATACGGTTTCCGCCGCCACGTCCTATCAGGAGCAGCTGTCGCAGGAATTCCGCTTTGCCGGGGATATCACTGAGGATCTGAACTACGTCGTCGGCCTGTTCGGTTTCCATCAGGTCATCAAGTCCAATCCCGTGCAGACCACCGCGCTCGGTTCGGCCGCTTCACGCTGGCTGCTGGCCGGCACGGCCAACGCCAGCAACTCGGCCCTGCTCGATGGCCTGACCCAGCGTCTCAGTGTCCGCTCCGTGTTCGACAGCGCCGCGCTGTTCGGCCAGCTCGAATGGAAGCTGACCGATCAGCTCCGCGTGCTGCCCGGCCTGCGACTGAACTACGACCGCAAGAAGATCAACTACGACGCGCAGGTATCCGGCGGTCAGGACACCTCCAACGACCCCGCGCTGCGTGCCGTGCAACGTGCCCAGCTGCCGCAGCAGACCTACGCCGACGATATCGATGACACCAATGTCTCGGGGCAGATCACGTTGGCTTACAACCCGATCGAGGACGTCGACACCTACGCCACCTATTCGCGCAGCTTCAAGACGGTGGGCTTGAACACGGCGGGCGTTCCGAACATTCCCGGCACCAGCGATCCGGATTTGAGCCTGGCCACCATCAAGCCCGAGGAAGTGAGCCACTACGAGATCGGCATCAAGACCCGGCCGTTCCGTAGAGTCACCGTCAACCTGGCGGCATTCAACACCGACATCAAGGACTTCCAGGCGCAGGTGCAGGACAACTCGGCTGCGACCTCGCGTGGCTACCTCGCCAACGCCGACAAGGTTCGGGTCCGCGGTGTCGAGTTCGACGGCAACGCCCGCTTCGGCGAGCACGTCAGCGTGTACGCAGCGGCGAGCTACACCGACGGCAAGTACCGGAAGTTCACCAACGCCCCGCTGTCACTCGAGCACACGGGAAGAGCGCGTCCGAACGATGTCGAGGACATCTCCGGCAGTCGCCTGCCGGGCATCTCCAAGTTTGCGACCAGCCTCGGTGGCGAACTGTTCACGCCGGGCAGCTTCCTGGGCCGCGCTGGCGATTACTTCACCGGCGCCGACTTCAGCTACCGCTCCGGATTCTCGTCATCAGCCACGCCTTCGGATTACCTGAACGTGGAAGGCTACGAACTGGTCAACGCCCGTATCGGCTTCCGTAGCTCGAACGGCTGGGATCTGTACTTCTGGACCCGCAACCTGTTCGACAAGCACTACTACGAACTGCTGTCGCCAGGCTTTGGCGGTACCGGTCTCTACGTCGGCCAGCCGGGCGATCCGCGCACCTTCGGCGTGACTTTCCGCGCCGAGTTCTGAAGCAAGGCCGCAAAGCTCAAGAAGCCCGCTTCCGGCAATACCGGGCGCGGGTTTTTGCTTTTTTATGCGATTACCGGCTGAAGGACTGGCGGATTGATCCAGAAAAAATGCAAAATATGAATATTGAGTTTGTCTTTAATTCCTGAATGCGATGAAAAGCCCCGCAAGCTTCACGAAAATCTCTCCTTCACTGCGTCTGACGATATCGGTCGTCGCCTTCTCGGCCCTCGCGTGGGCGCCGCTTCCGGGATCGGCGGCGGATGTCGAACCGCTTGCCGCGGAGGCGCCTGCCGCTACCGAAGTCGTCGCGGCACCCGCGGAGACCACGCCAGCAGAGCAGCCGAAAGTGGAGCCGCCGAAGGCGCAGAACTACTACGTCGAACGGCGCAGCTACGGCACCAAGCGGGTCAGCGAACCGCCGCCTTACGTCAAGCAGCTGAACCAGACCTGGCTGGGCGAGATCGACGGCTTCAAGGACATCGACTGGCTCGACATCGGCCTCGATCACCGCACCCGTTTCGAGATTCGCGACAATGATTTCCGCCGCAACATCAACACGGTCGATCAGCCATTCCTGCTGCGCACGCGCGCGTATCTGGCGGTCAAGAACAAGTTCGATCCGCTGCGCTTCACGGTCGAGATCAGCGACGCCCGCCGATTCAACGGCGACTTCCCCCGCGACGTCCGCGATTCCAATTTCCAGGAACCGATCCAGCTCTACGGCGAGCTGTTCTTCAAGCAGTCCTGGGTCGCCGACAAGCAGCTCAGCCTCAAATTCGGCCGCCAGGCCTTCGAGTACACCGATCGCCGCCTGCTGGCCCGCAACGAGTTCCGCAATACCACCAACAACTTCGACGGCATCCGGGCGATCCTCGGCAAGCAGTCGGATGAATGGCAGCTCGACGCCCTGTTGCTGCAGCCGATCCTTCGCGATGACAACGGCTTCGACAAGCGCGACAAGGCCAACACCCTGCTCGGCCTGATCGGCGATTACCGAGGCATTTCGCAGTACATCACCTTGCAGCCGCTGTACCTGGTGCTGAAGCAGGACGGCAACAAGGTGGCCACCGGCATCGAGCGCGAGATCCACACCATCGGTTTGCGCGCCTACGGCATCGTCGGCAAGACCGGCTTCGACTACGACTTCTCGTACAACAAGCAGGTCGGCAACGATGGCCCGCGCAAGCACGATGCGCTCGGCTACACCGGCGAACTCGGCTACACCTTCGCGCAGCCGTGGAAGCCGCGGCTCAGCGCGGCCTGGAACTACGGCTCCGGCGACGACAATCCCAACGATCAGCAGAGCGGCCGCTTCGAGCGCCTGTTCGGCTTCGCCCGGCCGTTCTCGCAGGATGACTACTTCCAGTTCGAGAACATCGAAGCGACCAAGCTGCACTTCGAGCTGACCCCGTCGAAGACCCTGCAGTGGGACGCCGGTTTCAGCTGGTATTCGCTGAATTCGGCGACCGATCGCTGGAACAACGCCGGCCTCCGTGACCCGACTGGTCTGAGCGGCACTTATGTCGGCCACGAAGCGGATACGCGCTTGGTCTGGACCCCGTCGCGCTACTTCCAGACCGAGCTGCTGTACGCCTATTTCAAGTCCGGAACCTTCGCCGAGAATGCCGGCCGCGGCGGTACTTCGAACCTGTTCTTCGCCCAGTTCACGTTCAGCGCGTTCTGAGCGGGCGCCGCGGCCGGATCAGCGCAGCAGCGCGAGTTCCGGGCCGTCGGCGCTGCCGATGCGCAGGGCGGTCGATTCCTGCTGGCTGGTCTGCAGCACCACCAGCAGGGCTTGACCACCATCCGGGTGCAGGGCGGTGTCGAGAACATCGCCGACGCTCTGGCCTTCGCCGCCAGCAAGTACCACAGGCGCACCGCGGGCGATCGTTCCAGTCTGGCTGCGACCAACGAACATCCGCCGCTTGAGATTGCCGAGGTAGTGCAATCGGGCGACGATTTCCTGGCCCGGATAGCAGCCCTTGGTGAAGCTGATGCCGTCGAGCTGATCGATGTTCATCATCTGCGCGACATGCTGCTCGCGGGTTTCCGGGTGCAGCGCCGGGAAGCCGGCGAGGATGTCGGTCAGCCGCCAGGCCTCGGTGCCGACCTGCCGCGCATGGGCGGCCAGCTTCGGCCACAGCGCCGCCAGACGTTCTGACGGACCGTGCAGCGAATAGCGGTTCTGCGGCCCGCGCCGACGCATGATGACGATGCCGTCGACCTCCGCGCACAGGCACAGCACGCTCGGCACCAGTAGGCCGGCGGCTTCGAGCACGCGATCGGCGTTCGGGCCGGCCACGCCGATCGAGATCGCTTCGGCACCAGCGTCTTCGAGCGTCACTTTCGAGCGCATCACGAACATGCGCAGGCGCTTCAGGGTGTCGGCCAGCAGGCTGCGGCTGGTTTCCAGCCAGATGTCGTCGCCATGGCGCAGCGCCACGAAGATCGCCAGCACCCGGCCTTTCGGGGTCGAGTAGCTGGCGAGCTGGCCACGACTGGGGGTCAGTTCGCGGATATCGCTGCTCAACTGGCCCTGCAGGAAGGCGTCGCGATCGGCACCGCGGACCCGGATGGTGCCGCGATCGGCCAGCGGGGCGATCACATCGGCGCTCAGCGCCGCCGCCGCTTCGCCACGGCGATCGCCGAAATCGGGCAGACCATCGCTGCCGATGCTGGCGCCAAACGGGCTCAGCCAGTCGAAACCGGCGGGCAGCCCCGAGGGCAAACCCGGGGGTAGGGGAGCGGCTACAGGCGGCGTCTCATGGGGCATTAGAGCGTTCAAGTGACACATTTCGTTGCCATCAATGCGTGAATTTTGTCACACTAGCGGGGTTAAGCAGACCTCATTGATCGTGACCTCCACTATCCCACCCGCTGCCCCTGCCGTGAGCGACGACTCGTCGGTCGTAGTACCGCAGGACGTGTCCAGCGTATCGGGATCGGCATCTGCCACGCCGCAGGGCGCGACCAGCGTTCCCCCGGCCGTGGTTCCCGAACTCGGAGGGCGCCGTGACGGCACCGATCCGACGCGCTTCGGTGACTGGGAAAAGGGTGGTCGTTGCATCGACTTCTAGCCGCGGACCATAGATACGAGCGTCCGCACGCCAATCCCCCACAGGAACCTTGATGCCATGTCCGTGAAGCCCGCGTCGTCCAATCGCCCGCTGTCGCCGTTCATGATCGGCCCGTATTACAAGCCGCAGCTGACTTCGATGCTGTCGATCACCCACCGTCTGACCGGCCTCGCGCTGGCCTTCGGCACGATCTTCATCGCCGCCTGGGTCACCGCCGCTGCGACCAGCCCTGAGGCCTACGGTCAGTTCGCCTGGGCCGCCAACAGCATCATCGGCAAGCTGCTGCTGATCGCCTACACCTGGGCGCTGGTCTATCACCTGTGCAACGGCATCCGGCACCTGTTCTGGGACACCGGCCGCGGCTTCGCACTGAAATCGGCCTATGCCAGCGGGTACGCCGTGGTTGGCGCCTCGGTGGTGCTGACCGCCGTGATCTGGGTCGCCGCTTATCTGTAAGCGGGGCTTATCCACCGGCCAATCGCGGCCGGTTCGGTCAAAAAATCACTTTATTGGGAGATTGCTATGAGTCTTAGATCCCCGCTGTCCCAGGCCCGCGGCCTGGGTTCGGCCAAGGACGGTGTCGGCCACTGGTGGATGCAGCGGATGACCGCCATCGCGCTGATCCCGCTGTCACTGTGGTTCGTGTTCAGCCTGGTCCGCTTCCCGCTGCTCGACCACGCGACGATGGTGGCCTGGATCCACGCGCCGCTGGTCGCCGTGGCGCTGGTGCTGTTCTTCCTCGCGATGTTCTATCACGCAGCCCTCGGTGTTCAGGTGGTGATCGAGGATTACGTCGGCAATGAAGGCGTGAAACTGGTCAGCATCTTGGTGACCAAGTTCGCGCTGTTCGCATTCGGCGCGGCGGCCATCTTCGCCGTGCTCAAGATCGCCTTCGGAGCCTGATTCACATGACTTACAACATTGTTCATCACGAATACGACGTCGTCGTTGTCGGTGCCGGCGGCGCTGGCCTGCGTGCCACCGTCGGCCTGTCCCAGGCCGGCCTGCGCACCGCCAACCTGACCAAGGTGTTCCCGACCCGTTCGCACACCGTCGCTGCCCAGGGCGGCATCTCCGCCGCACTCGCCAACATGGGCGAGGACGACTGGCGCTGGCACATGTACGACACCATCAAGGGCTCCGACTGGCTCGGCGACCAGGATGCGATCCAGTACATGTGCCGCGAAGCGATCCCGGCAATCATCGAACTCGAACACTGGGGCGTGCCGTTCTCGCGCACCCCGGAAGGCAAGATTTACCAGCGTCCGTTCGGTGGCATGACCACCAACTACGGCGAAGGCACCGCGCAGCGCACCTGCGCCGCCGCCGACCGTACCGGCCACGCGATGCTCCACTCGCTGTACCAGCAG
This sequence comes from Nevskia sp., assembly GCF_023266035.1. Lineage (GTDB taxonomy): Bacteria > Pseudomonadota > Gammaproteobacteria > Nevskiales > Nevskiaceae > Nevskia. The sequence goes on along the minus strand of NZ_JAHFRY010000004.1, from coordinate 41,148 downwards.
TCGCTCAAGAACAAGGCCGAGTTCTTCATCGAATACTTCGCGCTTGATCTGCTGACCGATGCCGATGGCTCGGTGCACGGCGTGCTGGCCTGGGATCTGGCCACCGGCAGCCTGCATCGCTTCCGCGCCAAGCAGGTCATCCTCGCCACCGGCGGCTACGGCCGTGCCTACTTCTCGGCGACCTCGGCGCACACCTGCACCGGCGACGGCAATGCCATGGCGCAGCGCGCCGGCATTCCGCTGCAGGACATGGAGTTCGTGCAGTTCCACCCGACCGGCATCTACGGCTCGGGCTGTCTGATCACCGAAGGCGCACGTGGCGAGGGTGGTTACCTGACCAACTCGAAGGGCGAGCGCTTCATGGAGCGTTATGCGCCGAACCGCAAGGATCTCGCTTCGCGTGACGTGGTCTCGCGTTCGATGACCATCGAAATCCGCGAAGGCCGCGGCGTCGGTGCGGAATCGGATCACATCCATCTGCATCTCGAACATCTCGGTCCGGACGTGCTACACAAGCGTCTGCCGGGCATTTCCGAGACGGCGAAGATCTTCGCCAATGTCGACGTCACCAAGGAACCGATCCCGGTGCTGCCGACCGTCCACTACAACATGGGCGGCATCCCGACCAACTTCTACGGCGAAGTGGTCACCAGCCATGACGGCCAGACCGACACGATCATCCCGGGCCTGATGGCCGTCGGCGAAGCGGCCTGCGTGTCGGTGCACGGCGCCAATCGCCTCGGCTCGAACTCGCTGCTCGATCTCGTCGTCTTCGGCCGCGCGGCTGCGCTGCACGCCGCCACCATCGTCAAGCCGGGCGCCAAGCACGGCAAGATCTCGACGGCATCGGAGGAGCAGGCGATTGCCCGCTTCGACAAGCTGCGTCACTCGAACAAGGGCGCGCGCGGCACGGCGGAAATTCGTCTGGAAATGCAGAAGACGATGCAGAGCCACGCGGCTGTGTTCCGCACCTCGACTTCGCTGACCGAAGGTGTCGCGAAGATGAAGAAGACCATCGAATCGTTCGCCGACGTCAACGTCAGCGACAGCTCGCTGGTCTGGAATTCGGACCTGATGGAAACCCTGGAACTCGACAACCTGCTCGGTCAGGCGCTGGTCACGGTGGCTTCCGCCGAGAACCGTCATGAATCGCGCGGCGCCCATGCCCACGAGGATTTCCCGGATCGCAGCGACAGCGAGTGGACCAAGCACACGCTGGCCTGGCGGCCTGAGGCCACCAGTGTCGCCTTCGGCTATCGCCCGGTGCACATGACCGTACTCGATGACGAAGCCAAGGTCATCCCGCCGCAGAAGCGCACCTACTAAGGTCCGCGAACGAGCATGACCGGAAAGCACTCATGAATCGCGGCCTGATCATCGGCCTGGTCGTGGTGCTGCTGATCGCCGTGATGGCGGTCCTGGTATCGCCGCTGCTCGGCCTGCAAGGCTTGCGGGATGCGCTGGCCTCGCGCAACGGTGTAGCGCTGGCCGAGCATGTCGATGTCGAGCGGCTGCGCAGCAACGTCGGCGCGCGTCTCCGTACGCGCTATGCGCAGACCGGCGTCAAGGTGGCGATCGAGCCGCTGGTCGAACGCTTGCTGACGCCGGGTGGCCTGGTCGCAGCGATCTGCGACGGCGGCGCGCTGACGGTGCAGGGCACGGTGCCGACCAGCTGCGACATTCACGGCGGTCTCGGCGATGTCCGCTTCGAATCCGCCAATCGTTTCAGCGCGGCGCTGAGCCGCAGCGGTCAGGTCGCGGCGACCATCGTCATGGATCGCGCCGGCCTGCGCTGGCGGCTGGTGGACATCGTGTTGCCGGCTGCGGCTTATGACCAGCTCAAGGATGCGGTCCTGAATCAATAAGCGCTTTTTCAGATTTCACTATTTCTGCTTCAACTCAGATTCAATTTAGGAGCAACGTCATGGCACAGCTCACCCTTCCGAAGAACTCGACGATCGACCGCAGCGCCGGCAAGGTTTTCAAGGCGCCGGCCGGCACCAAGAACGTTCGCGCGTTCAAGATCTATCGCTACGATCCGGACACCCAGGCGAATCC
>NZ_JAHFRY010000004.1:27019-39080 GCF_023266035.1 Nevskia sp. | reverse complement strand
GATCGACATGGACAAGTGCGGCCCGATGGTTCTCGACGCGCTGATCAAGATCAAGAGCGAGATGGACGCCAGCCTGACCTTCCGTCGCAGCTGCCGCGAAGGCATCTGCGGCTCCTGCGCGATGAACATCGACGGCACCAATACCCTGGCCTGCACCAAGGCCTGCGACGAGGTGAAGGGCGAGGTCAAGATCTACCCGCTGCCGCATATGCCGGTGATCAAGGATCTGATTCCGGACCTGACCCATTTCTACGCCCAGTACGCGTCCGTCGAGCCCTGGCTGAAGACCGACACGCCAGCGCCGACCCGCGAACGCCTGCAGAGCGAAGAAGACCGCGCCAAGCTCGACGGCCTCTACGAGTGCATCCTCTGCGCCTGCTGCTCGACCAGCTGCCCGAGCTACTGGTGGAACGGCGACCGCTACCTCGGCCCGGCCGTGCTGATGGCCGCCTACCGCTGGCTGGTCGACTCCCGCGACGAAGCCACCGGTGAACGTCTGGACCAGCTCGAAGATCCGTTCAAGCTGTATCGCTGCCATACGATCATGAACTGCGCGAAGACCTGCCCGAAGGGTCTGAACCCGGCGCTGGCGATTGCCGAGACCAAGAAGATGCTGGTGGAACGTCGTGGGTGAGAATCCGCGCTTTGCGAGCACTGCTCGCAGCGGATTCGAACGCCCGGCAGCTTCATCGCCGGGCCGGGGAAGCAGAAGGGCGCTCTTCTAACCTGTAACACCTTGATCAGAGGCGGCCTTCGGGCCGCCTTTGTTTTTTGGAGGACAGAGATGGAAGCCCTGATCGAATACGGATTGCTCCTGCTTGGCTACATGCTGATTCTCGTCGGCCTTGCGATGACGATTGTCGGCTTCGTTCGCAAGCACCGGCGATGGCGCCTGGTCGGACTCGGTCTCGTCTTCTTTGGAGTGCTGCTGCTCGTGCGTCAAGCGAAGACAGCCTTCTGGGGTATCGACGGTTGCTTGGATTCTGGTGGTCGATGGGACGCAGCCTTACAGCGCTGCGAATACTCCGCGAGTGATCTATCGTCATCTCGGCTGCAGTGAAGCGGGAGACATCGACATGAGTCTGAGCCACGACGATCGCGTCATCGATGCGCTGCGCAAGCAGATTCCGTCGTTCGCCTGCGTCCCCGGCTGCCATGACTGCTGTGGCCCGGTCACCGCGTCGTCTACCGAGATGGCACGGCTGCCGCGCAAGAGCACGGCGGCGCGCGATGCAGCGCTCGCCGAACTGAGTTGTCCGCATCTCGGCCCGCAGGGCTGCACCGTGTACGGCGAGCGGCCGCTGATCTGCCGCCTGTTCGGCACCACGCCGCGGCTGCCGTGTCCGAATGGTGCGCGGCCTGAGGTGATGATCGATCCGAAGGTCGAGCAGCAGATTCACTGGTTTGCGCGCCGCACGCGGCAGGTGCTCGTGTAGCGGTCGCACCATCAGGCGATAATCCGCCACCCTCTTTCGAACCCTTCCCATCCATGAGCGATCTCGCCCGACTCCGCTTTCTGTGCCGCCGCGGCATGAAGGAACTCGATGTGCTGTTCGGCGGCTATCTCGCCCGCCATTACGAAACTGCCAGCCCCGACGATCAGTGGGTGTTCCTGCGCCTGCTCGAATGCGAAGACCCGGATCTCTGGGCCTGGATCATCGGCCAGACCCCGCCTCCTGCCCAATACCTCCATGTCATCGAACAGCTTCAACGCAACGATTGATCTGCGCCCGCGCGCCAGCCTGCGCGGTCTGCAGGGGCTGGTGATCGTCCACGTCGTCGCGGCAGCGCTGGTCTTTGCCGCGCAGCCGCCGGACAGCTCCGGCCTGCTGCTGTCCGGACTGCTGATGCTGTCCTGGTTCAGCCTGCGTCGGCACAGCTTGCTCGGTTTCGGGCCGAAGGCGCTGACCCGGCTGACCTGGCATGCGGCGGACCACACAGGCAGCGCCAAGTGGACCGTCGAGAACGGCAACGGCGCGTCCTTCGAGGCGACGCTGTTGCCATCGAGCATCGTCAAGAGCCAGCTGATGCTGCTGAACTTCCAGCTTGCCGACGGGGTGCGCCGCAGCCGCGCGCTGTTCGGTGACGAGGCTGATCCGGAACTGTTGCGCCGGCTGAGTGCGCGTCTGCTGTCCGGCGAAGCCCTGACCAAGCCGACGACCAAGCCGAAGACCGGAGAGTGAGCGGCGACACGCTGCGGCTGACGCTGGCCTACCAGCCACCGCTGGCCTGGGAGGCGCTGCTCGGCTTCCTCGGTGGCCGTGGTGCAGCCGGTGTCGAAGCGGTGGTCGACGGCCGTTATCTGCGCACCGTTAGCCTGGCGGGCGCGCGCGGCTGGCTCGCGGTATCGGCAACAAAAAGGGCCGATCAGCTGGCTGTCGAGCTGTCGCCATCGCTGGAGCCGGTGCTGCCGCTGTTGACCGCGAAGCTGCGCCAGCTGCTCGATCTCGAAGCTGATCCGATCGCCATTGCCGCCGTGCTGGCCAAGGATGCGCGACTCGCGCCGGTGATCAAGGCAACGCCCGGCCTGCGGGTGCCCGGCGGCTTCGACGGCTTCGAGCTGGTGCTGCGCGCGATCGTCGGCCAGCAGGTCACCGTCAAGGCGGCGACCACCTTGTTCAGCCGCTTCGCTGCCGCGTTCGGCGAACCGGTGGTGACGCCATTCGCCGAGCTGAAATTCTTCAGCCCGCGCGCCGCGCTGATCGCCGCCGCAGAAGTTCAGACCTTGATCAATCTCGGCCTGACCCAGCGCCGCGCGACCAGCATCCACGCCGTCGCCAAGGCCTATGTCGCCGGCGAGCTGGTGCTCGAGCCGGGCTGCGATCACGTCGTCGAGCTGGAACGTTTCCGCGCGATTCCCGGTATCGGCCACTGGACATCGAACTACGTCGCGATGCGCGCGCTCCGCGATGCCGATGCCTTTCCGACTGGCGATCTGGCGCTGTGCAACGCTCTCGGCGGCATCAAGCCGAAAGCCGCCGATGCCGCCGCCGAAGCCTGGCGGCCGTATCGCGCCTACGCCGCGCTGTACCTGTGGCGCTTGCTGCGCATGGGCACCAACACCGAGGCCGGCGGATGAAGCAGATCGAGCCAGCGACGCTAACAACGATCTACTGCCTCACGCCGAGCCCGATCGGCGAGCTGCTGCTGATCGGCAATGGCAGGGCACTGCAGGCGCTGTACATGGAGCCGCACGATCGCTGGCTCGGCCAGCGGCCGGATTGGCGTCGGGACGAGGCGCCATTCAAGGCGGTGATCGCGCAACTGCACGAGTATTTCGAGCGCAAGCGAACCGTGTTTGATCTGCCACTGGCGCCAGTCGGCACCGCGTTTCAGCAGCGGGTCTGGACGGCGTTGCTGGAGATCCCCTTCGGCGTCACCACCCGCTACGGCGAGCTGGCAACGAGGCTGGGCGATGCCAAGGCTTCGCGCGCGGTCGGCCTCGCCAACGGCCGCAATCCGATCTCGATCATCGTGCCCTGCCATCGCGTGATCGGCGCCAACGGCAACCTCACCGGTTACGGCGGCGGCCTGGAACGCAAGGAATGGCTGCTGAGCCATGAAGGCGCGCTGCTGCTTTGAGCGGGACGAACGCGGGGGCAATACGTCATCCGCCCCTGCGCAGCACGGCCACCGTGGTATGACCATTGCTGCACGCTGCAACAGACCTCAGGACGAAACAACGATGACGACGCGAACCGAAGCATTGCGGCTGGGCGTGGGCGGACCGGTGGGCTCCGGCAAGACCGCGCTGGTCGACAGCCTGTGCAAGCGTATGCGCGCCGACTACAACATCGCCGTGGTCACCAACGACATCTACACCCGCGAGGATCAGGAATTCCTGATCCGCAGCGCGGCCCTCGCGCCGGAGCGCATCCGCGGTGTCGAGACCGGCGGCTGTCCGCACACGGCGATCCGCGAAGATGCCTCGATGAACCTCGCCGCGATCGACGAACTGAACCGGGACTTCGCCGATCTCGATCTGATCATCGTCGAGAGCGGCGGCGACAACCTCGCCGCGACCTTCAGCCCCGAATTGTCCGACCTGACGCTGTACGTGATCGACGTCGCCGCCGGCGACAAGATTCCGCGCAAGGGCGGGCCGGGCATCACCAAGTCCGATCTGCTGATCATCAACAAGATCGACCTGGCGCCGTATGTCGGCGCCTCGCTCGAAGTGATGGATCGTGACGCCAGGAAGATGCGCGGCGAGCGGCCGTTCGTGTTCACCAATCTGAAGACGGGCGTGGGGCTGGACGAAGTGATCGCGTTCATCGTGCGGCAGGGGATGCTGGTAGCAACCGCCTGACGTAGGGCGGGAAAGCCGAAGGCGCATCCCGCCAAATTCGGTGCCGCCCGGGTGGCGGGATGCGCCTCGGCTTTCCCGCCCTACGGAGTTTCTTCTCGACTGCTGGCTGCGGCCGGCTGACGCAGAAACGCTTCGATCTCGTCGATCCGTGACGAAGCATCCTGGTAGCCGATGCGGATCAGCTCGCGGGTGTACTCGGCGTCGAACAGCAGGTAGCTGGTCAGATCGGCGCTGCGTGCGTCCGGCGTGCCGAGCGCGTCGAGCAGGTAGCGCACGGTGGCCGGAATCCGGTGCTTCAGCGCGTTGGCGATCACCGCCAGGTCTTCCGACGGCGAGATTGCCAGCGGCTCGACGACCTTGATCGGTTCGCGCATCTTGCCGTTGACGAACTCGCGGCTGGCCTCGGGCATCGCCGCGATCAGCTCGTTCATCCGGCACAGATGATCGAGATCGGCGTCGAGGTGATCGAGGAACACCGCGTTCATGAACACGCCGCAGATCTGCGACAGCGGCGGCCGGCGCAGGGTCATCGCATCGTCTGCGCCAGCCGGTGCCAGTTCGGCGCGGGTCAGGTTGTCGGCGGCAGCGGAGCAGCGGATGCCGATCGCCAGCAGCCGATTGGCGCCGAGGCGGATCGCCGGGCTCATCGGCGTGGTCAGGCGCAGCGCGCCATCACCGAACCAGGCGGTGACGCCGTCGATCGCCACCGGCGCCGGCGGGAACACGATCGGAATCGAGGCCGAGGCACAGACATGCTCGATGCCGATCTTCGTCGCCAGCGCCACACGACGGCTTTTCAGCCACAGCGGATGACCCTTGCGGCCTTCGATGAAGGTGTAGGACTTGCCGGAGTGATAGCCGGTGGCGGTCACCGCCAGGGCATACAGCCGGCCGGCATCGATGGCCCGGCCGACGCCGCCGATCGGCAGATGCTCTTTCAGGAACGCCGGCAACGGCGAGGTATCGAGCAGCGACGCGACCCGGCCGGCGCCGAAGTTCGCACCGGTCACCACATCGAGCCCGAGCTTCCAGCCATTGCGCAGCAGTGCTCGGAGATCGGTGCGATAGACCTGCTCGGCGCGCAGCGTCGACCACAGCTTGGCCAGGCGACGTGTGGCGTCGTGGAAGTCCTCGCTGCCGCCGGCGATCAAGCTGCCATTGATCGCGCCGGCCGAAGCGCCGGTGACGATCGGGAACGGCGAAGGCCCGCCACGCAAGGCCGGAATCTCGCCGATCCGTTTCAGCACGCCGGCCTGATAGGCGCCGCGCGAACCGCCGGCCGTCAGCACCAGGCCGGTCTTGCGGCCGAAGCGCCAGGCGGCGTCGATGTGGCCGCTCACGCTGGGTGCCTGCTGCGTTCCGGTGTCGTCATGCTCATTGGCGGCTCTCCTCGCTTGTTTCCACGGCTGAGCAAAACGGGTGCCAGCGCCAGAATCGGAAGCGGCTTACGAGCGGAACAGCCGCGAATACTGGGATTCGTGGCGAGCACTGGCGATGCCCTGCATCGGGCTGGCGATGCCGATGTCGTCGTCATCGATGGTCGCTGCGGTTTCGACGATCTCCGGAATCCGCTCGATCAACTGGCCGAGCAGGCGCTGGCCGGCGCTCTGGCCGAGCGGCACCAGCTTGATCGCCGCCAGCACCTGGTTCTCGCACCAGCTCCACAGATAGCCGGTGGCGGCGTCCGGCGCGCAGATGTCCCAGCGCACGGCGGCCAGCGCGAACAGCGCGGCGTGGCTGGCATCGACGTTGCCGATCCAGGGCTTGGCCTCCTCGATGCCATGCTCGATCAGCACTCGCGCGAGTGCTGAACCGAGATGCCGGTCTTCGGCGCGCAGCTCGGCGGTTTCACGGCAGGCGATCAGCCGCGCGCTGAGCCGCAGCGCCCACGGCGGGCGCTTGTCGGTCCAGGCCGCGTGCAGGCGCAGCAGCATCGGCAGATCGAGCGTGCCGACCGACTGCGCGGCCAGGCCGGCGATCCAGTCGCCAGCGCTTGCTTCATCGACGACCAGCCGCCGTTCGACCGCGTCCTCCAGCCCCTGCGAGAAATGGAAGCTGCCGATCGGCAGCGCCGGGCTGGTCAGATTCAGCAAGCGCAGCAGCGCTGTGCCGCCGGCGACACCGTGACCGTACATGCCGTTCAGCCGTGTCCGTGCCCGTGAGAATGACCGTGCCCGTGGCCGCCATACGCGCCGCCTTCCGGCTCGAACGGCGCTTCCTCGACGGTGACCGTGAAACCCTGGCCGCGCAGCATTTCATCGAGCACGTGATCGTGGCGGAAGCGCAGCCAGCCGGCGCCGATCTGCACCGGCACATGGCGGTTGCCGAGGTGATAGCTGGCGCGCGCCAGCCGCCAGGGATCGTCGCAGGTGACCGTCGACACCACCTCGGCCATCGCGACGATTTCGACCACGCGGCCGTCGTCGGTGATCAGATGATCGCCGCCACGCAGCACCAGGCCGCGTTCGAGGCGCAAGCCCACTTCTTCGCCGGTCGACAGCTTCGCCAGCTGGCGGCTGCGGGTGCGCAGATCGAACGGCAGTTCGATCTTGATGGTGGCGGCGTGGGCGCCGTCGCCGAGGCGTTTGGTGATCGTGAGCATCAGTTATCGCTGAGTACGGCGTTCAAAACAGGAAATACCGCTGCGCCAGCGGCAACACCGCCGCCGGCTCGCAATGCAGGCGCACGCCATCGGCGCGCACCTCGTAGGTCTGGGCGTCGACTTCGATCTTCGGCATGTAGTCGTTGAGGATCAGATCGCGCTTGCGGATCGCGCGGGTGTTCTTGCAGGCGACCAGGCGCTTGCCCAGGCCCAGCTTGTCGCCCAGCCCGGCATCGAGCCCGGCCTGCGACACGAAGCTCACCGAGGTCTCGGCGATCGCGCGGCCGAAGGCGCCGAACATCGGCCGGTAGTGCACCGGCTGCGGGGTTGGAATGGACGCATTCGGATCGCCCATCGGCGCGGCGACGATCATGCCGCCCTTGATGATCATCGACGGCTTGGCGCCGAAGAACGCCGGCCGCCACAGCACCAGATCGGCGAGCTTGCCGACCTCGATCGAGCCGACTTCACGGGCCACGCCATGGGTGATCGCCGGGTTGATCGTGTACTTGGCGACATAGCGGCGGACGCGGAAATTGTCGTGACGATCCGGGTCGGTGCCGAGCGGGCCGCGCTGGGTTTTCATCTTGTGCGCGGTCTGCCAGGTGCGAGTGATGACTTCGCCGATGCGGCCCATCGCCTGGCTGTCCGACGAGATCATCGAGAACGCGCCGAGGTCGTGCAGGATGTCCTCGGCGGCGATGGTCTCCCGGCGGATGCGCGACTCGGCGAACGCCACGTCTTCCGGAATGCCCGGATCGAGGTGGTGGCAGACCATCAGCATGTCGAGATGTTCGTCGACCGTGTTCACTGTGTATGGCCGCGTCGGATTGGTCGACGAAGGCAGCACATTGGCTTCGCCACAGGCGCGGATGATGTCCGGCGCGTGGCCGCCGCCAGCGCCTTCGGTGTGATAGGTGTGAATAGCGCGGCCCTTGAACGCGGCGAGCGTGGCTTCGACGAAGCCGGATTCGTTCAAGGTGTCGGTATGGATCGCCACCTGCACGTCGTACTTTTCGGCGACGTTCAGGCAATTGTCGATCGCCTTCGGCGTGGTGCCCCAGTCCTCGTGCAGCTTCAGGCCCATGGCGCCGGCTTCGAGTTGTTCCTCGAGCGCGCCGGGTAGCGAAGCATTGCCCTTGCCGAGAAAGCCGAAGTTGATCGGCAAGCCTTCCACCGCCTGCAGCATCCGCGCGAGATGCCAGGGGCCGGGCGTGCAGGTGGTGGCATTGGTGCCGGTCGCAGGGCCGGTGCCGCCGCCGATCATGGTCGTGGTGCCGGACATCATCGCGTCCTCCACCTGCTGCGGGCAGATGAAGTGAATGTGCGAGTCGATCGCGCCAGCCGTGATGATCTGGCCTTCGCCGGCGATGATCTCGGTGCCCGGGCCGATGACGATGTCGACACCCGGCTGCACGTCCGGATTGCCGGCCTTGCCGATGCCGCTGATGCGCCCGGCCTTGATGCCGATATCGGCCTTGACGATGCCCCAGTGATCGACGATCACGACGTTGGTGATCACCGTGTCGGCAGTGAACGCACTGAGCCTTTGACTCTGGCCCATGCCGTCACGAATCACCTTGCCGCCGCCGAAGCTGACTTCGTCGCCGTAGATCGTGTGATCGCGCTCGATCTCGATGATCAGCGCGGTATCGGCCAGACGCAGACGATCGCCGGTGGTCGGGCCGTAGAGGCTGGCGTAGTCGGCTCTGCTGATCTTCATAGCGCTCCCTCCACCTTGCCCTGAAAGCCATGAACGATGCGATCGCCGGCATAGGCGACCAGTTCGATATTGCGTTCCTGGCCCGGCTCGAAGCGCACCGCGGTGCCGGCCGGAATGTTCAGCCGGAAGCCGCGAGCGGCGGCGCGATCGAAATGCAGCGAGTCGTTGGTCTCGAAGAAGTGATAGTGCGAGCCGACCTGGATCGGCCGGTCGCCGACGTTGGCGACTCTCAGGCTTAAGGTCTCGCGGCCGGCATTGAGTTCGATGTCGGGCCCATCGAACGGCAGCAGTTCACCAGGAATCATCGCGGCCTCCTCAGGGAATGGGGTTGTGGACGGTGACCAGCTTGGTGCCGTCCGGGAAGGTCGCTTCCACCTGCACGTCCGGAATCATTTCGGCGATGCCGTCCATGACGTCGTCACGGCTCAGCAGGGTGGTGCCGTAGCTCATCAGCTCGGCGACCGACTTGCCGTCGCGCGCGCCTTCGAGGATCGCCGCCGAGATATAGGCGATCGCTTCCGGGTAGTTCAGTTTCACGCCGCGCGCCTTGCGCCGTTCGGCGACCAGGCCGGCGGTGAAGATCAGCAGCTTGTCCTTCTCGCGGGGACTCAGTTCCATCGTTCCTCTCGGTTGTTCAGGTGGCCCAGATGCGCGGCAGCACCGCTTCGCGCTGCATCAGCCGGGGCCGCAGGGTTCGCCACAGATGCATCAAGCTTCGCATCGCCGCATCGGTCTGTCGCGCCAGCACGCGGCCGATCAGCACGCCATCGACGAGGCTGATGCCGAGAGTCACGTCATCATGACGGGCGACCGACTCGCGCGCCGCATCGACGTCCGCCGAGCTTGCCGGACAGGCGACGAAGGTGCCGAGCACCGGCAGATCGGCCAGACCCCAGGCAGCCTTGAACGCCGGGCCGCCGCCGGCCAGCCGCAGGCGATCGATCAGCAGCGGACGATCGTTCCGCCACAGCTCCAGGCTCTGGTGACTGATGCCGCTGTCGAAGCGTTCGCCGCGCGTGGCCAGGCCATAGGCACCGAGATCCCAGCCGATGTAACGCGAGGCGGCATCGAGCCGGATCACCGTCTGCTGGCGGACGACGGCGCCCGGGTAGTAGATGGTTTCCTGCGGCAGCCATTCGAGCGCTGCGGCGTTGAGACGGATGTCGATCTTCTGCCGCGCTTCAGGCCCGGCGCTGCGATAGAACTTGCCGGCGGCCGGCGTCGTCAGCAGCGCGTGGGCGCCGGCGCCGGCGTTGAAGCGCAGGTCCAGGCGATCACCGCCGACCACACCACCCGGCGGATGGACGACATAGACATTGCAGACCGGCCCGTCCGGATAGAACGGCCGCTGCACTCGCAGCGGCCCGAGGTGATGGCGGCGGGCGAGGGTGGTTCGCGCCGCACCGCCAACGAAGCCCAGCTCGAGTTCGGCTTGCCAGCCACGGGGCGATGCCTCTGATAGCGCGGCGTTCATCGCAAACAGCAGGGCGGGAAAGCGGTGGTATCGCGCATCCCGCCGTTCGCGAATGGCGGGATGCGCCGCATGAAGACGCGGCTTTCCCGCCCTGCGATTTCTGCGTTCATGACCCGATGATCACACGGTCAAATGCTGCTTCACCATCTCATCGGTCAGCTCGCCGATCGCGCCCTTGGCCACGGCGCGGCCTTTGTCGAGAATCACGAAATCGCTGGCGACTCTGCGCGCGAACGGCAGCTTCTGTTCGACCAGCAATACCGTCAGGCCCAGATCCTTGTTCAGCCGCAGGATCAGATCGCCGATGTCGGCGACGATGTTCGGCTGAATGCCTTCGCAGGGTTCGTCGAGGATCAGCAGCTTCGGTTCCAGGGTCAGCGCGCGGCCGATCGCCAGCTGTTGCTGCTGACCGCCGGACAAGTCACCGCCGCGGCGCTGGCTCATCTGCTTCAAGACCGGAAACAGGCTGTGCACGTAGTCGGTCAGTTCCTTCTTCTTCGCGGTCTTCAGGCCACGGGCTTCGAGACCGACTCTGAGATTCTCCTCGACGGTCAGCTGCGAAAAGATCTCCCGGCCTTGCGGCACATAGCCGATGCCCATGCCGGCGCGCTTGTCGGCGGCGACGCCGCGCAGCTCCTTGCCGCCGTCGTAGCTGATGCTGCCGGAGGCGGTCGGAATCAGACCCATCAGGCATTTCAGCATCGTCGTCTTGCCCATGCCGTTGCGGCCCATCAGGCACATGCGCGAGCCGCGCGGCACGTCGACATCGAGATCCCACAAGGTGTGGCTGCCACCGTAGAACTGGTTCAGGCCGCTGATCTTCACCATCGAATCGCTCATCGGTCTGTTCTCACTCACCTAGATACACGCGCTTGACCTGCGGATCGTTCTGCACCTCGTCCATCGTGCCCTCGGCGAGCACATGGCCTTCGTGCAGCACCGTGACCTTGCGGGCGATGGAGCGGACGAAGTTCATGTCGTGCTCGACCACCACCACCGAATGCTTGCCGGCGAGGCTGACCAGCAGCTCGGCGGTGCGCTCGGTTTCCTGGGGCGTCATGCCGGCCACCGGTTCGTCGACCAGCAGCACCAGCGGGTCCTGCATCAGCAGCATGCCGATCTCCAGCCACTGCTTCTGGCCATGCGACAGGGCGCCAGCCTTGCCGTAGCGATGATCCTTGAGGCCGATGATGCCGAGCACTTCATCGATGCGTTCGCGCTGCGCGGCATTGAGCTTGGCGAACAGGATCTTCCACACCGACTTGTCGCAGGCCATCGCCAGTTCGAGGTTCTCGAACACGCTGTGCTCGGGAAACACGGTGGGCTTCTGGAACTTGCGGCCGATGCCGGCCTGGGCGATTTCCGGTTCGCTCATGCCGAGCAGATCGATGGTCTGGCCGAACCAGACCGAGCCGGTATCGGGCTGAGTCTTGCCGGTGATGACGTCCATCATCGTCGTCTTGCCGGCGCCGTTCGGGCCGATGACGCAGCGCAGTTCGCCGGTCTCGATGTACAGGCTGAGATCGTTGAGCGCCTTGAAGCCGTCGAAGCTCTTGGTCACGCCTTCGACGTACAGGATGATGTTGTGGCTCAGATCCGGGCTCGGCGCATTGGTGCTGCGACGCTTGCCGGTGGGCTTGGTGCGCAGGCCGATCGGGCCGGTGGTGGCAGGCGAGGTACTCATGCGGTTTTCACCTTGCGTGCTGGGATGAGGCCGACAACACCCTTCGGCAGGAACAAGGTCGCGCCGACGAACAGCGCCCCGAGCGCATACAGCCAGATCTCCGGGAACGCGGCGGTGAACCAGGTCTTCGCGTAGTTGACGAGCACGGCACCGGCGACTGCGCCGTACAGCGTGCCACGCCCGCCGACGGCGACCCAGATCACCACTTCGATCGAGTTGATCGGCGCGAACTCGCCCGGGTTGATGATGCCGACCTGCGGTACATACAG
>NZ_JAHFRY010000004.1:0-27009 GCF_023266035.1 Nevskia sp. | reverse complement strand
CCGGCGATGCCGGCGAGCATCGCCGAGAACACCCAGATCCACAGCTTGTAGGACTCCACCTGATAGCCGATGAAGCGGGTGCGGCCTTCGGCGTCACGGATGCCCTGCACGACTCGTCCGAGCCTAGACGCGATCACGTAGCGGCAGCCGATGTAGCCAACGGCGAGCGCGATCACCGTGGTGATGAACAGCGCCACTCGCATGCCGGGCGTCTTCAGATCGAAGCCGAGCAGTTCCTTGAAATCGGTCAGGCCGTTGTTGCCGCCGAAGCCCATCTCGTTACGGAAGAAAGCCAGCAGCAGGGCGAAGGTCAGCGCCTGGGTCATGATCGACAGATAGACGCCGGTGACCCGCGAGCGGAACGCCAGCCAGCCGAAGCCGAGCGCCAGCAGGCCCGGGATCAGCACCACCATCAGCAGCGCCACCGGGAAGTGGTTCATGCCTTCCCAGAACCAGGGCAGCTCGGTCCAGTTCAGGAACACCATGAAGTCCGGCAGGATCGGATTGCCATAGACGCCGCGCGGGCCGATCTGGCGCATCAGATACATGCCGATCGCATAGCCGCCGAGGGCGAAGAACGCGGTGTGGCCGAGGCTGAGAATGCCGCAATAACCCCAGACCAGATCGACCGCGATCGCCAGCAGCGCGTAGCACAGGTACTTGCCGAACAGGGTGACCGTGTAGGTCGACAGGTGGAAGAACGAGCCTTCCGGAATCAGCAGGTTGAAGACCGGCACCGCTACCGCTGCGATCAGCAGCAGCAACAGCAGCACCTGCCCCCCGCGGTCGGCCTTGAGGGCCGGGATCAGTACACCTTGCCCCTTCATCGATTGCGTGCTCATTAGTGGCCCTCCGCGGCGCGGCCTTTCTGGGGAAACAGGCCCTGTTTGCGGCGCTGGATGAACAGGATGATGAACACCAGCATGGCGATCTTGGCCATCACCGCACCGACTGCGGGTTCGAGCAGCTTGCCGGCCACGCCCAGGGTCATGCCGCCGATCACCGTGCCCCAGAGATTGCCGACGCCACCGAAGACCACGACCATGAACGAATCGATGATGTAGCTCTGGCCGAGGTTGGGGCCGACATTGGTCAGCTGCGAAAGTGCGACGCCTGCGACACCGGCAATGCCGGAGCCGAGGCCGAAAGTGATCGCATCGACACGATCCGAATTGATGCCCATCGAACGTGCCATCGCCCGGTTCTGCGACACCGCACGCACCTTCAGGCCCAGCGAGGTGCGGCGCAGGATCAATTGCAGTGCGGCGAACACCACCATGGTGAAGACGACGATGTAGAGGCGGTTCCAGGTCAGCGACAGCGCATCGTTGATCACCCACTGGCCGCTCATGAACTCCGGCGTTGCCACCGAACGATTCAGCGGCGAGAAGATCGACCGCACCAGCTGCTGCAGGAACAGGCTGATGCCGAAGGTCGCCAGCAAGGTTTCCAGCGGCCGGCCGTACAGGAAGCGGACGACACCACGTTCGATGGCGATGCCGACCAGGCCGGAGACCACGAAGGCCGCCGGAATCGAGATCAGGATCGAGGCCGCGAGATGGGTCGGCATCAGCTGCTGCACGACGTAAGCGGTGTAGGCACCGATCATCATCAGCTCGCCGTGCGCCATGTTGATCACACCCATCACGCCGAAGGTGATCGCCAGGCCGATGGCGGCGAGTACCAGCACCGAGCCGAGGCTCAGGCCGAAGAACAGGGTTTCGATGGCACTGAAGAACTTGCGCTTCAGGGCGATCGACGAGATCGCCACCGAGGCCGCGCTGCGGACTCGTTCATCGGGCTCGTTGGCTTCCTCGCGCAGCGCTTCGAGCTTGGCCAGGGTTTCGCCATCGAGCGCACCGGAAAGCACGTTCACCGCCGCCAGCCGGGTATCGGCGCTGTCCGAAGTCAGATCGGCGTAGGCCTGGCCGGCAGCGATCGCTTTCAGCACGGCCGGGTCCTGCTCGGTCTTCGCCTGTTCGCGAAGCATGGTCAGGGTCAGCTCGTCCGGCGCGCGGAGCATTTCCTGCACCGCCGCGAGGCGTACCGCGGCGTCGGGGTTGCCGAGCTTGAACGAGGCCAGGGCGCTGCGCAGCAGCTTGCGCAGGTTGTTGTTGCTGCCAATCTTGGTGAAGCCTTCGGCGGGTTCGCTGCCGGCCGTGGCCATGGTCAGCGGATCGGTCAGCTGGTAGTTCGCTTCCGCTTCCGCGGTGATGAACACGGCGCCATCGGCGTCGCGCACATGCAGATGATCTTCGAGCCAGGCCGTCAGTACAGCGGCCGTGTTCGGGTTCTTGGTTGCCAGCAATGCTTCGAGCAAGGCGGTGCGTTCGCTTAAAGACGCGGTGCCGAGCGCGCGGATGACGTCCGGATACGCGGTCGGCGCAGCCGGCGCCGCCTCGGCGGTGGTCTCTGCGGCAGCGTCAGCAGCCGGCGCGACCGCATCGTCTGCCTGCAGCGGCAGGCTCACGGCAACGATTGCCGCCAGCAGGCATCGTCGCAGCGGCAGTCGCATGAAAAATGGGGGCAGCGGAATCATCGCGGGGATGCTCCTGAAAAGAGGGTGACGACAGGGGATGCAAAGCAAGCTCCGGGCCGGGCCAATTCCGGCCCGGAGCGTGCCCCCAGCAGTGCTGCCTGCTTCGGGTGCAGCCCGGCGCTCAGTGCCTGAGCGCCGGGCTGCGAAGACTCAGTTCGAGCACTTCTTCAGCTTGGTGTTGTAGTTGCCGCACTTGAGCGCGACCCAATCGGATTCCAGATCCTTCGAGCCGTCGAGGAAGTCGGACCAGGCGTCGCCAGGGACTTCGGCCTTGGTCTGCCACACGGTTTCGAACTGGCCGTCTTCCTTGATCTCGCCGATGTAGACCGGCTTGGTGATGTGGTGATTCGGCAGCAGCTTGGCGGTGCCACCGGTCAGGTTCGGCACTTCCAGGCCCGGCAGGGTGTCGATGACCTTGGTGGTGTCGGTGGTGCCGGCCTTCTCGACCGCCTTCACCCACAGGTTGAAGCCGATGTAGGTCGCTTCCATCGGATCATTGGTGGTGCGCTTCGGGTTCTTGATGTACGTCTGCCAGGCCTTGATGAAGGCGGTGTTGGCAGGCGACTTGACGCTCTCGAAGTAGTTCCAGGCGGCGAGATGGCCGACCAGCGGCTTGGTGTCGATGCCCGACAGTTCTTCCTCGCCCACCGAGAACGCGACCACCGGAATGTCTTCGGCCGAGATCTTCTGGTTGCCGAGTTCCTTGTAGAACGGCACGTTGGCATCGCCGTTGATGGTCGAGACCACCGCCGTCTTCTTGCCCGCCGAACCGAAGGCCTTGATCTTCGACACTTCGCTCTGCCAATCGCTGAAGCCGAACGGCGTGTAGTTGACGATGATGTCTTCGGCCTTCACGCCCTTGGCCTTCAGATAGGCCTCGAGAATCTTGTTGGTGGTGCGCGGATAGACGTAGTCGGTGCCTTCGAGCACCCAGCGCTTCACCTTGAGATCCTTCATCAGATAGTCGACCGCCGGAATCGCCTGCTGATTCGGCGCCGCACCGGTGTAGATCACGTTCTTCGAGGATTCTTCACCCTCGTACTGCACCGGGTAGAACAGCAGCGAATTGGACTTCTCGAACACCGGCAGCACCGACTTGCGCGACACCGAGGTCCAGCAGCCGAACACCACGGAGACCTTGTTCTTGTCGATCAGCTCGGATGCCTTTTCGGCGAACAGCGGCCAGTTCGACGCCGGATCGACAACCACGGCTTCGAGCTTCTTGCCGAGCACGCCGCCCTTCTTGTTCTGCTCCTCGATCAGCATCAGGACAGTGTCCTTCAGCGTGGTTTCGGAGATCGCCATGGTGCCGGACAGCGAATGCAGCACGCCGACCTTGATGGTGTCGTCGGCAGCCTGTGCGGAAAAGCTCAGCGCTGCGGCAGTGGCCAGCAGTGCCGTCTTGATCAGATTCATCTTCATCGGGTGATCCTCTGGTTACGAAATGGAGAGATGTTCAGGAGTGGGCGTTCAGATCTGGATCTGCACGCCAACGCCGATCTGGGTGGTGTCCGGCAGGCCGGCGTCGAGCTTGGTGTCCTTGTAGAACAGCGAGAGGCGGGCATCGAAGGTCTTGATCAGATAGTTGAGGTTGAATTCCATCGTCGTCTGCTCGTATTCGGCAGTGGGGGCTTCCTGGAGGGGGAGGAGCTGGGCGTCGTTGAAGCGCGCGGCGCCGTATTTGGCGAGCAGCTGGACCTTGCCGATACCGACCTGCTGCGGGAACAGGTAGGCAGCGAGGCCGTACCAGCCGTTGGAGTCGATGTAGCTGCCGTTGAAGCCGCCGTAGCCGCCCAGTTCGTCGTAACGTGCGGCTTCCGCTTCCAGGGTCACGACGCCGCCGTTCGGCAACTTCTTTTCCATCAGCCCGTCGAGCGTGTAGGCGTGCTTGCCGGCCGAGGTCTGACCAGCGAGGCCGACCGACAGCAGATCCTTGGCGCCGTAGTAGGTGCCGTTCAGGTAATAGCCCGGCTCGGCATCCCAGAAGTTCAGCTGGACGCGGCCGGAGGTCAGCACTTCGCCTTCGCCGAAGGTGCCCGGCGCATCGAACAGGCCGAAGGAAACCTTGGCGATGCCGAAGGTGCCCCAGTAGGCGACGCCGTTCTGGCGGCCCTGGACGATGCCCGGATAGCCGTCCTGCACGCCGTCCTCGTAGACGTTCCAGTTGCTGGCGTAGAACGGGCCGTAGAGGTTGGCGCGGTCGGTCGGCGCCAGGAAGCGGCCGGCCCAGATGTTGAACTTGTCGCCGAACTCGAAGCGGGCCACCGCGTCCATCACCTGCAGATCGCTGCCGGACGAGTAGTCGGTGTTGAACATCAGCTTGATGTTCTCGGTCACCGAACCGCCGATGTAGAGACGAGCGTTGTTGACATTGAAATCGTTGATGGTGTTGCTGCCGCCGCTCGGATTGGTGCTTTCGAACTGGGTGCGCAGACCGGCGCCCAGACTGATCGGCGGCAGTTTCAGATCGGCCGCCTTGACCGGCGCGGCGCAGATCGTGGCGGCTGCGGCCAGCGCGCTCACGGCAGTGAGCTTGAGCATCGTGTTGTTCCCCATTCCCTTGTGCTGCCCCTTGTTGTTGGTCGTCGCTTTCATCGTGTAACTCCCCTGGTTAAGTGTTGAACTGGGATTGCCTGTATCGAATCGCGGACATAGCTCCGCCCTGCCGGGTCGACGTGACCCCGCTCTGTCGCTTGCCCCCACTACTTGCCCTGATCCGGTGCGTCTGCTGCTCTCTTTCGAGAGCCGCGCACCGTGTTGTTGCTGCTCCTTTTCTTGTCTTTAGCTGGTCGTGTCGTTCCTCAGTTCGGCACGACGCCAAGGCGGCTGCGGTTCAACGCGACGGTGGCTGCAGCCGTCCGCGTTTCCACACCGAGCTTGGTGAAGATGTGTTCGAGATGCTTGTTGACCGTGCGTGGGCTCATTTCCAGCACGCCGGCGATTTCTGGATTGGTCTTGCCCAGCGCCACCCAGTACAGAACCTCGGCTTCGCGCGCGGTCAGCGGCAGCAGGCGCATCAGCGCATCCGGCTCCGGCACCGCTTCGTGGCGTTGCACCAGCAGGCGGCGCTCGCCGAGCTTCGAGAACGCCAGCCGCTGGCCATTGCCCTGCAGGCTGAAATTGGGCGAGGCGCCTTCGCCGATCGCCAGCCAGCGCAGCAGCGCCTCGGGCAGACGGTGGTCGGCCGCGCAGACGCCGGCCAGCCAGCTGCGCGCGAGTGGTGTGGCCCAGTTGACCCGGCCGACATCGTCGATCGAGACGATGGCATCGCCGGCCGCATCGGAAGCCGCCTGGGTCTCGGCAACCAGCCGCGCATTGCGCAGATGTGAAGCGATGCGGGCGATCACTTCCTGCGGCCGGATCGGCTTGGTGATGTAGTCGATGCCGCCGGCCTGGAAGCCGCGGACGACGTGATCGGTATCGGTGAGCCCGGTCATGAACACGATCGGGATCGGCCGCGTGGCGAGATCGGCCTTGAAGCGGCGGCAGGTTTCGAAGCCGTCGACGCCGGGCATCATCGCGTCGAGCAGGATCAGATCCGGCGGCTGCAGGCGCGCGCTTTCCAGCGCGGCAAGGCCGCTGGTGGCGACACGGACCCGATAGCCGGCGCCGTCGAGTGCGTCGTGGGCGACGGCGAGATTTTCCGCGACGTCATCGACGATCAGGATGGTGGCCATGGCATTGCTGTTCATCTTCATTTCGCTTCCGCGCCCAGCGCGCGCAGGTAGTCGCTGAGCTGGAAGGCTTTCACCGAGTTGCGCAGGCGTTCGGTCTGCTGGCGGTAGCGGGTGTCGATGCGATCGATCTCGTCGAGCTTGTCGAGGATGCCGCGCACATGGCCGAGCGCACCGAGATCGCGCAACGGTTGCACCAGGTGTTCGGGCAGCGGCGGCTCGTTGCCGTCGATGTTCGGCGCGCCGGCGATCCAGACCAGATTCAGCGCGGCCCGAATGCGGCCGAGCAGGGTGGTGACGCTGACCGGCTTGAGCAGATAGTCGCGCGGCGCGATGCCGGCGCCAGCGTCTCTCCCGGACTCGAAAGCATCGGCCGAGATGACGATGATCGGCAACTGCGGCTCGCCACGGCTCTCATGATGAGCCCTCAGCAGGCGCGCGGTTTCCCAGCCATCGATGCCCGGCATGCCGATGTCGAGCAGCACCAGATCGGGCCGCACGTGCGGCACCATGCGCAGCGCCTCTATCCCGGAAGCCGCTTCGCTGAGCTCGAAACCGAGCGGTTCCAGCACGTTGAACAGGAAGCGGCGATCGACGGCTTCGTTGTCGACCACCAGGATCTTCCGGCGCGGGCCGGCATAGCCGTTGATCTCCGGCATGGTCGCCGGCAATGCCGCGCGCGGCTCGCGCACTTCGGGCAGGAACAGGCGGATCTCGAAACGGCTGCCGGTGCCGGGCGTCGATTCCACCGTCATCTCGCCGCCCATCAAGCTGGTCAGCATCTTGGCGATCGTCAACCCTAAGCCGGTGCCGGTCTCGCCACGCGCCGAAGCCATGCTGCCGCGCTCGAACGGCTGGAAAATGCGCTCGATCTCGTCGGCCGGAATGCCGATGCCGGAGTCGCGCACTTCGAAGGTGGCGATGTCGCCGCGCCAGCGCAGCCGGAAGTTGACGCCGCCGGCTTCGGTGAACTTGACCGCGTTGCCGACGATGTTGATCAGGATCTGGCCCAGGCGCTTCTTGTCGGCACGAACCACGGCCGGCACCTTGCCCTGCTCGTCGTACGCGAAGTTGATGCCCTTGTTGTGCGCCTGCAGCCGGAACATGCCGACCGTCTGGTTGAGGAATTCCGGGAAGCGCAGCTCGTCGATCTCCAGCGCCAGCTTGCCGCTTTCGATGCGGGCGATGTCGAGCAGGCCATCGACCAGCGACAGCAGGTGATCGCCGCTGCGGCGGATCACCGCGACGGCATCGCGGCGGTGCACCGGAATCGAGGGATCGTGATCGAGCATTTCGGCGTAGCCGAGGATCGAGTTCAGCGGCGTGCGCAGCTCGTGGCTGATGCCGGTGACGTAACGGCTCTTGGCCTGGTTGGCGCGATCGGCGGCGAGCTTGGCGGCCTGCAGTTCGATGTCGGTCTTGCGATGGGCATCGATCTCGTGCATCAGCAGCGAGGTCTGGCGGTTCGATTCTTCCTGGGCGACGCGCCGGCTTTCGCCGTTGAGCACCAGCCACCAGCAAAGCACG
This sequence comes from Nevskia sp., assembly GCF_023266035.1. Taxonomy (GTDB): domain Bacteria; phylum Pseudomonadota; class Gammaproteobacteria; order Nevskiales; family Nevskiaceae; genus Nevskia. Next base: position 19,269 of record NZ_JAHFRY010000004.1, on the reverse strand, counting down.
GCGGCGATCACCACCAGCACCGCGTACAGCTTCAGGAAGCCGGAACCCAGTGCTTCGTGCAAGGCCAGATTGCTGGCCACCAGCAGCGAGGATTCCTGCACCCAGATCAGCGCCAGCGCGCCGGTCAGTACGCCGGTGACGATGGTCAGCAGCAGCAGATAGTGGCCGAGCCGCGAATCCAGCCGCGCCGAGACGACCTTCGGCAGCAGCTTGGCCAAGGTCGCGGCGATCTGCTCGCGCAGGCTTGCGCCGGGCTTGCAGGCGTCATGGCAGCGGGCGTCGAGCGAGCAGCACAGCGAGCAGATGTTGCCGCGATAAGCCGGGCACAGCGCCATGTCCTCGCGTTCGTAAACCTTCTCGCAGATCACGCAGCGGTGTTCGGCGGCAGCTTTCAGCGACGCGTCCGGCTGGCGGGCGAGGTAGTAGCGGCCTTGGGTCGCGTAGGCGATCAAAGGTGCGCAGACAAAGGCGGTGACCAGGGCGATGAACGAGGAGAACGCTTGCGCGAGCGGCCCGAACACGCCGGTGAACGCGGTGATCGACAGCACCGATGCGATCAGCATGCTGCCGACGCCGACCGGGTTGATGTCGTACAGATGCGCGCGCTTGAACTCGATGCCCGGCGGGCTCAAGCCCAGCGGCTTGTTGATGACCAGATCGGCGACGATCGCGCCGACCCAGGCGATGGCGACATTGGAATAGAGCCCCAGCACCTGTTCCAGCGCCTTGAACACGCCGAGCTGCATCAGGATCAGCGCGATCGCGACATTGAACACCACCCAGACCACCCGGCCCGGATGGCTGTGGGTGACGCGGGCGAAGAAGTTCGACCAGGCCAGCGAGCCGGCGTAGGCGTTGGTGACGTTGATCTTCAGCTGCGACAGCACTACCAGCAGGGTCATCGCGCCGAGCGCGACGGCCGGTGAATCGAACACGTAGCCGAAGCCGATGCGATACATCTCGGTCGGCTCCAGGGCATTGGCCTGAGGCACGCCGGCGCGCAGCGCGATGAAGGCGAGGAAGGCGCCGCCGATCAGGCGGATGGCGCCCATGCCGATCCAGCCCGGGCCGGCGAAGATCAGCGAGGCCATCCAGCGCTTGCGGTTGTGCTGGGTCTTCTCCGGCAGGAAGCGCAGGAAATCCACCTGCTCGCCGATCTGCGTGATCATCGCCATCAGCACGCTGGCGGCCGCACCAAACTGGATCAGCGAAAACGCCGTGCTCCCGCCTGGTGCAGCGAAATCGGGCAGCTCGCGAGCCAGCTCCGGCGCCTTGACCATCACGAAGATGAACGGCAGCACCAGCAGCACCAGCCACAGCGGCTGGGTCCAGGCCTGCAGGCGCGAAATCAGGGTGATGCCGTGGGTCACCAGCGGGATCACCACCAGCGCACAGATCAGATAGGCCGGCGTCAGCGGTATGCCGAAACAGAGCTTCAGGGCCAGCGCCATGATCGTCGCTTCGAGCGCGAAGAACAGGAAGGTGAACGAGGCGTAGATCAGCGAGGTGATCGTCGAGCCGATGTAGCCGAAGCCGGCGCCGCGGGTCAGCAGGTCCATGTCGACGCCGTACTTGGCGGCGTACCAGCTGATCGGCAGGCCGGTCAGGAAGATCACCATCGACACCGCGGCGATCGCCCAGACGGTATTGGTGAAACCGTAAGACACCAGCAAGGAGCCGCCGATCGCTTCCAGCAGCAGGAAGGAGATCGCACCGAAAGCGGTATTGGCAACCCGGAACTCGCTCCACTTGCGCGCCGAGCGCGCGGTGAAGCGCAGCGCGTAGTCCTCCAGGGTTTCGTTGGCCACCCAGGTGTTGTAGTCGCGACGGATCTTGATGATCCGCTGCTCCTGCGGTGCTGCACTGGTGGTGGATGGCGAAGTGGTCGGGGAGGGGCTCATGGCCCGATTACGGGCGCAAGAACCGAGCCCCGGAAGAGGCAGCTGAGTACGTCAGATGACGTAGCCGGCGGCGCTTCCCCTGCCTGCGACCCGACGAACGCTTCTTCAGACATCGATTTTTCCGGTTTGGCACATGGCTTGCGAGGTCATGTACGCTTACTTGTATACAAAATCACCGGCAGGCGATCGTGGCACTAGACGCAGTCAACGACATTCCGACTTCCCCTCAGCTTTCGGCCGCGATGCTGCACGCCGAGCTGCGTGCCGGCACGCTGAGCATTGTTGCGCTGAGCCAGCGCCTGCTGGCTGCACGCGAAACCCTGGCCCGTCCCGAAATCTGGATTTCGCAGCCGTCTGACGAGGCGCTGCTGGCCGAAGCCGCGCGGCTCGATGCTCTGCTGGCCGAACACGGCGCGGCGATTCTGGATCGCCTGCCGCTGTTCGGCCTGCCGTTCGCGGTCAAGGACAACATCGACGTAGCCGGCGTGCCGACCACGGCCGCCTGTCCCGCATTCGCCTACACGCCCGAGCGCTCGGCGACCGCCGTCGAACGCCTGCTCGCGGCCGGTGCGCTGTATGTCGGCAAGACCAATCTCGACCAGTTCGCGACCGGCCTGGTCGGCACTCGCTCGCCATACGGCGTGGTGCGCAATGCGGTCGATCCTGAATACGTATCGGGCGGATCGAGCTCCGGTTCGGCGGTCGCGGTTGCGCTCGGCCTGGCGGTATTCGCGCTCGGCACCGATACCGCCGGCTCCGGCCGGGTGCCGGCCGGCTTCAATGGCATCGTCGGCCTGAAGCCGAGCATCGGCCTGGTGTCGACGGCCGGCGTCGTGCCGGCCTGTCGCAGTCTCGATTGCGTGTCGGTGTTCGCGAGCAGCGTCGCCGATGCCTGGCAGGTGCTGGCGGTGATCGCCGGGCCGGATGCCGACGACTCGCGCTCGCGCAGCTTGCCGATGGCCGCGCCCTTGCCGCGTGGCGTGCGCATCGGTTTCGATGCCAATCCGGAATTCTTTGCCGATGCTCAAGCGGTTGCGGCGTATGAAAAGGCGCTCGTCGCGCTGCGCAGCGATACCGCGATCGGCCAGATCGATCTCGATCTGAGTCCGCTGACCGCTGCCGCCGAACTCCTTTATCAAGGCCCGTGGATCGCCGAGCGACGGCTGGCCATCGGCGACTTGCTGCAGACGCAGCCGGACGCGATCGACCCGGTGGTCCGCAGTGTCATTGCCGACGGCGCGACGTTCAGTGCCGAGGACCTGTTCGCGGCCTCGTACCGCATGGCCGGCTATCGCGCTGCGGCGGTGCGGATGTTCGACGGCATCGACGCCTTGCTGGTGCCGACGGCGCCCACTCATCCGCGCATCGCCGAGGTGCAGGCCGATCCGATCGGCCGCAACAGCCAGCTCGGCTACTACACGAACTTCGTCAATCTGCTCGATCTCGCCGCGATCGCGATTCCGGCGGCGGCGCGCGCCGATGGCCTGCCGTTCGGTCTGACCCTGATCGGCCCGGCCGGCAGCGACCATCGGCTGGCGGTGCTGGCGCTGCGTTTGCAGCAGGCGTTCGGTGATCAGCCGGCCGGCGCGGCGCCGCGTCTTGCGGCCGATCCGCTGCCGTTCGCGGAGCCGACAATTTCGGTTGCCGTGGTCGGCGCGCATCTTGCCGGTCAACCGTTGAACTGGCAGCTGATCGAATGCGGTGCACGTTGCATCGCACTGACCCGTACCGCGTCGCGCTATCGCCTGTACGCACTGGCCAACACCACACCGGCCAAGCCCGGGCTGGTGCGCGTCGACGAGGAAGGCGAGGCGATCGAGGTCGAGGTCTGGGAGATGCCGCAGCGGCAGTTCGGCCGGCTGATGGCCCAGGTCGGCGCGCCGCTCGGCATCGGTTCGCTCGAACTGGCCGATGGCCGCTGGGTCAAGGGCTTCATCTGCGAACCGATGGCAGTGCGCGGCGCGGTCGACATCACCCATCACGGCGGTTGGCGCCGCTATCTCGCTGCGAATGGCGCGACCAACCGCGCCGCTTGAACTCACCATCAACAGAGACGTAAGCCCCATGACTTTCCAGACCGTTGCCGCCGAACCCTACGCCTGGCCCTGGAACGGCGACTTCACGCCGGCTAACACGGCGCTGATCGTCATCGACATGCAGACCGATTTCTGCGGCATCGGCGGCTATGTCGACAGCATGGGTTATGACCTGTCGCTGACCCGCGCGCCGATCGCGCCGATCAAGACGCTGCTGACCCGGATGCGCACGCTCGGCTTCACCATCATCCACACCCGCGAAGGTCACCGGCCGGATCTGTCCGACCTGCCGGCCAACAAGCGCTGGCGTTCGCGGCAGATGGGCGCCGGCATCGGCGATCCCGGCCCCTGCGGCAAGATCCTGGTCCGCGGCGAACCGGGCTGGGACATCATCCCGGAGCTGTATCCGGAACCGGGCGAGATCGTGCTCGACAAGCCGGGCAAGGGCAGCTTCTGCGCCACCGATCTCGAACTGATCCTGCGCACCCAGGGCATCGTCAACATCGTGCTGACCGGCATCACCACCGATGTCTGCGTGCACACGACGATGCGTGAAGGCAATGACCGTGGCTTCGAATGCATCCTGATCGAGGACTGCTGCGGCGCCACCGATCACGGCAATCATCTGGCGGCACTGAAGATGGTCAAGATGCAGGGCGGCGTGTTCGGGGCGGTGGCCACTTCGTCGGCGTTCCTGGCGGCGCTGGGATAAGACGTTCGGTTCGCAGATTCATGCTGGCAGTTCAAGGCTGCCACCGGCATCCTTCTCTTCATGGAATCCGATTCGATCAACCGTCCCGAGGTGCTGGCATCGCTGCGCGCCGCATTCAATGCCTACGAAGCCGCGCTGCTGCGCCACGATGTCGCGGCGCTCGATGCCTTCTTCGATGACGATACGCAGACGGTGCGTTACGGCGTCGCCGAACTCGGCTACGGCATCGAGGCGATTCGCCGTTATCTTGCGCAATATCGTGATCCGCAGCTTCGGCGAGGACGCCGGCAGCGCCTGCTGCGAATTCCTGGCGCCGGATACCGCACTGATCGGCCGCCAGACCCAGACCTGGGTGCGCATCGCCGGCGCCTGGCGGATCGTCGCGGCGCACGTCAGCCTGCTGAATCCCGTGGCTCTCTTGCCAAGCTAGACTGCGGCCAACCCCGCTTCCCGAACCTGCACGAATATGGCGCAGCAGCCCGCCAATCCACTGGCCGAACAGGTCTACATCCGGATCAAGGACGAAATCTTCGATTTCCACTTGCTGCCGGGCGATCGCTTCACCGAAACCGATCTGTCGCTGCGCCTCGGCGTCTCGCGCACGCCGGTCCGCGATGCGCTGTACCGCCTGCGTCGCGAGGGTTATCTGGAAGTGGGCTATCGCAGCGGCTGGAGCGTGGTGCCCTTCGATTTCGAGCGCTTCGACGAACTTTATGACCTGCGGATCATGCTTGAGGAGACTGCAGTCGAACGGCTTTGTCAGGTGGAAGGCGAACAGCCGCTCGCCGGCCTGAAGGCGATCTGGCTGGTGCCTGAGGATCAGCGCGAAACCGATTCGCACAAGATGGCCGCGCTCGACGAAGCCTTCCACTGCACCCTGGTGGAAGCTGCCGGCAATCGCGAGATGCTGCGCGTGCACCGGGAGCTGACCGAGAAGATCCGCATCATCCGCCGGCTCGATTTCCTCAAGGACAACCGCATCTCGGCGACTTACGACGAGCACGCCAAGATCCTGCGCCTGATCCTGCGCCGCAAGAGCACCGAGGCCGCGATCCTGCTGCGCTCGCACATCACCCAGAGCAAGAACGAAGTCCGCAAGATCACCTTGCACATGCTCCACGAGGCCCGCGGCGCGATGCAGCGTGGCAGCGAGATGGCGTCGGCCAGGTAGCAGGCTTGTTCATTGTTCGAATTCGCGGCGCCGACGTGCGCCAGCGTGCAGCGGCCGCACCAGCGCGGAGCGGCCTGCGCACTCATAGGTCGGCCTGCTTGAAAGCCCTCACCCTCCGGGAGAGGGTTGGGTGAGGGACTGCTCTCCCTGAATGAAGCCGCCGCCTCATTTTGCTGCGCCCCTCACCCCCGAACGTATACGTTCGGCCTCTCCCGGTGGAGAGAGGCTAACTAGCTGATCAGCCAAGGCTTCTGGCCGATTGCAGCGGGCCAGTATTTCAGTCCCTCCCCTCATCAAATCTCTAGTGCGACGCAGCGCGCCGCACTTGGCACGAGCTGTGCTCTAGGAAAAATACAAACTTGCATACAAATAAGAATTCAACATCGGCAATCGATGTTGCCTGGCCTCGGAGGGGAGGCGGCTGCTGACGGCGCATCGTCAGATGGCGGGCAACGCAGAGCCGGTTCATCCATTGAAACGGGCTATTCGGGGGCACGCGATGCGCAGACAGATTCGGGGAGCAGTAGCGGTACTGGCGGTTGGCTTGCTGGCTTTGGCTTCGCTGACAACACAGGCGGCCGATGCCGCGCCGGGATCGGCGATCCATGGCTTCGGCGACATGACGTTCAAGAACGACTACATCACGCCGCGTGGTCTGCTGGTGACCAATCAGGGTGTGACCACGCAGATACTCGGCGGCCTGGTGTTCCTGACGCCGGGCAATACCTCGATCGTCGTCGGCGCCTGGAACGACATCAATTCCGATCCGGCCAAGTATGTCGGGCCGTCCAAGACCGGCGCCTGGAACGAGTTCGATTACTTCGTCGGCCTCAACTGGCAGGCGACCCAAAACCTGAAGCTGGGCGTCAGCTACGTGGTCTTCCTGAGCCCGCCGGATGCCTTCCAGACCGAGCACAACGTCGAGTTCAGCTTCAACTACAAGGACCCGTACTCGCTGAACCCGTACCTGAAAGTGTTCTGGGCGGTCGGCGGCGATTCCACCGTGGTGCTCGGCCGTCGCGGCGATACCTTCGATGTCGAGATCGGTGCGGCGCCGAGCTACACCTTCAAGTCATCCGGCGTGACCATTTCCGCACCGACCTGGATCACCGTCGGCCCGTCGAGCTACTGGTGCGATTCGAATGCCGGCGCGGCGCAGTTCGCGGCGAGCATCAAGGGCCGTGGCTGTGCCGACAGCAACTTCGGTGTGTTCTCCACCGGCCTGAAAGCCTCGATTCCGATCACCGCGATCGGCCCGCAGTACGGTTCCTGGTCGTTCAACACCGGCGTGCAGTACTACAACGTGCTGAACGGCTCGCTGGTCGACGCGCAGGCGCTGACGGTCAACTCGCCAAAGGGCTACCGCAATGTGATCGTGCCGTTCGCCGGCTTCGGTTTCGGCTTCTAGCCGCGCTCCTGCCCCGACTTTTGCGAGGCGATCGTCCATGAACACCGAAGCCATCGAAATCGCCGCCGAGCCGTATCCGTTCCTGTTCGACCCGGCGGTGTGCGCGCTGCTGATCATCGACATGCAGCGGGATTTCCTCGAGCCCGGCGGCTTCGGCGAAATGCTGGGCAATGATGTTTCGCAGCTACGGCGAACCATCGAGCCGAACCGCCGGCTGCTCGCCGCCTGGCGTGAAGCCGGGCTGCTGGCAATGCACACCCGCGAAGGCCATCGGGCCGATCTGGCCGATCTGCCGCCGTGCAAGAAGATTCGTGGCCGTGCCGCGCAAAGCATCGGCGACAGCGGCCCGATGGGGCGAATCCTGATTCGCGGCGAAGCGGGGCAGGACATCATTTCCGAGCTGTATCCGCTGCCCGGCGAACCGGTGATCGACAAGCCCGGCAAGGGCGCGTTCTGGGCGACCGACCTGCACGCGATCCTCCAGCACAAGGGCATCAAGCAACTGGTGGTCACCGGCGTCACCACCGAGGTCTGCGTCAACACAACGGTCCGCGAAGCGAACGATCGTGGTTACGACTGCTACGTGCCGGAAGACTGCGTCGGCAGCTACTACCCCGAATTCCAGGATTACGGCCTGCGGATGATCAAGGCGCAGGGCGGCATCTTCGGCTGGGTGGGGCGCTCGGACACGCTGATCGCGGCACTCAAACCGATCTGATTTCCATCTGATTCCAGGCTGTTTTTTGGGGCTCAACAAGCAACACGAGGGCATCGACATGGCAAGCACCGCGACACCATCCAGCTTCAAGCCCGCACTCTGGGTTCCGGGTGACTGGAACGCGTTCTTCGGCTTCGGCACCAACATCCTGGTCAACATGCTGACGCTTACAGCACTCCTGCGCTATGTGCTGAAGCTGCCGGACGAGCTGATCTTCGGCCGCATCCTGCCGGCCACCGGCCTGATGCTGTTCCTGTCGACGATGTACTACGCCTGGCTCGGTTACGGCCTGGCCAAGAAGGAAGGCCGCAACACGGTCTGCGCGCTGCCTTCGGGCATCAGCGTGCCGCACATGTTCGTGGTGGTGTTCGTGATCATGCTGCCGATCGCCTCATTGACCGGCGATCCGATCAAGGGCTGGGAAGCGGGCCTGACCTGGGTGTTCGTGCAGAGCTTCGTGCTGATGGCCGGTGGCTACATCGCGCCGTACATCAAGATGATCACGCCGCGCGCAGCCTTGCTCGGCGCGCTGGCCGGCGTCTCGATCGCTTTCATCTCGATGCGCCCGGCGCTGGAGATGTACACCGACCCGGTGATCGGCATCGTCTGCTTCGCGATCCTGCTGGCCAGCTGGTTCGGCGGCGTGCGCTACTTCAAGGGCCTGCCGGCGGGATTGATCGCGATCGCGGTCGGCTCGCTGATCGCCTGGGGCGGCCTGGCGTTCGGCTTCAACTTCGGCGGCATGAGTGTCGCCAAGCTCGGCGATTCCTTCGCCAGCTTCGGCTTCTCGGTGCCGCTGCCGGTGTTCGGCCACATCTTCTCCGGCTTCCAGTTCATCGCCGTGATCCTGGTCACCGCGATTCCGTTCGGCATCTACGATCTCGTCGAAGCGATGGACAACGTCGAATCCGCCGAAGCCGGCGGCGACAAGTTTCCGACCACGCGGGTGATCACCGCCGATGGCGTCATCAGCCTGATCGGCTGCTGCCTCGGCAATCCGTTCATCAACGCGGTGTACATCGGCCATCCGGGCTGGAAGGCGATCGGCGGCCGGCTCGGCTATTCGGCGGCGACCGGCGTCATGGTGCTGGTGCTCAGCTGGTTCGGCATCCTGGCCTTGATGAGCGCGCTGATTCCGCTGGTGGCGATCTCGCCGATCCTGCTCTACATCGGCATGCTGATCGGCGCTCAAGCGTTCCAGGAAACGCCGCGCAGCCATGCGCCGGCGGTGATCATCTCGCTGATTCCCCAGGTCGCCGGCTGGGGCAAGCTGATGATCGACAACGCGCTGGGTGCTGCCGGCACCAATGCGGCGACGGTGGGCCTCGACAAGCTGGCCGGCACCGGCGTGCTCTATCACGGCCTGGAAATCCTCGGCAGCGGCGCGATCCTGACCAGCCTGATCCTCGCCGGCATGACCGCCTGCCTGATCGATCGCACCTTCGCCAAGGCCGCGATGTTCTCGCTGGCCGGCGCGGTGATGACCTTCTTCGGTTTCATGCACAGCGAAGCGATCGGCATCGCCAAGACACCCGCGGTGGCGATCGCCTATCTCGGCGTCGCGGCGATTCTCTACGGCTGCGCCAAGTACTCGGGCGTCAAGGCGCGCGAGCCGGAGCCGGTGCATGGCGATGAAGCGGTAGCGCACTGAAGCTGCTTGGCTCCCTCCCCCGTAAACGGGGGAGGGAGTTGCTGGCCTACTCCGGTAGCGCAATCCAGCGCAGCACCGATCCCGCCGGAACCTTCTCGTCGCCGGACTCAACCCACACCAGCACATCGGCACGGCCGATATTGCTGAGCATGTGCGAATCCTGATGCGGCAGCGGATTCAGACGGGCGACGCCCTGCGCATCGTGGCGCAAGCCCATGCGGACCAGGCGGGCGCGCTCCTCGTCGCGTTCGACTTCCAGATCGACGACGCCCGCCGTCCAGCCGAGATCCGGCAGCGGCTGGCCGTCGAGATGGCCGAGCACCAGACGCGCATGCAGCACCATGCCGATCAGCACCGCGCCGGGATTGCCGGGCAGCGCCAGCATCACCCGCTGCTGCGCGGCGTCTTCGCGGATGCCGAAGAACATCGGCTTGGCCGGTTTCTGGGCGACTTTCCAGAACACTCTCTGCACGCCCAGTGATTCGGCAGCGGCCGGCAGGAAATCCTTGTCGCCGACCGAAGCGCCGCCGGCGGTGATGACCAGATCGGCCTCTTCGAAAGCTTTCGCGAGTGCGGCGCGAACGGCGGCCGGATCGTCCGGCAGATGCTCGGCGGCCGGTGCTTGGTAACCCCAGCTGCGCAGCAGGGCGGCGATCAGCGGGCCATTGGAATCGTGGATCTCGCCGGGCTTCAACGCGCTGCCCGCCGGGCGTACTTCATCGCCGGTGACGAACACGCGGATGCGCGGGCGGCGATGCACGCATACGGTCTGCACTTCGGCGTTGACCAGCGACGCGAGCAGGCCGGGTCCGATGCGGCTGCCGGCATGGGCAAGCACAGTGCCCTTGGCCAGTTCTTCAGCTTGCAGGCGAACGTTGCGGCCGGCGCCGAACGGCGCGGTGAAGACCAGCCCGTCGCCATCCCGCGTGGCGCGCTCCTGGGCAATCATCGCGTCGGCGCCGCGCGGCATCATCGCGCCGGTGAAGATGCGTGCCGCGCTGGCCGCTGGCAGTTCCGGCAGCACCGGCTGTGCGCTGGCGGCGACCTGCAGCGTGATCGGCAGCCGGACCGGATGGGCTGGCGTCGCCGCAGCGACATCGGCCGAGCGCAGCGCATAGCCATCGAGCGCGCTCTGGGCAAAGCGCGGCAGATCGGTCTGTGCCATCGCAGCCTCGGCCAGCACGGCGCCGAGTGCGTTCAGTGTCGACACCTTTTCCGCTGGCAGCGGACGCAGGGTACGGCCATAGGCGGCGAGGGCGTCTTCGAGCGGGATCATGGTTGTTGTCCTGGTTCAGAGGCCGCTGTCGAGGGTATCGGCCAGACGCAGTTCGGCGTCCTGCCATTCCTCCGGCGTGTTGGCGCTCCAGGCCCAGCGCGGCCATTCCGGGAACGCGGCGATCGCCGTTGCATGGCGAGCAAACCATTCGCGCGGCGTGCGGCCGCCGGCGGCGAGATAGGTGCGCAGATCATCGAGCAGCGCGCGCGGCACCAGACAGCACAGCGGCTGCGGGCCGTGGCCGTCGTCGGCGTAAGCGATCGATGCCTTGCCGGATCGGCGCGTGGCATCGAGGCGGGCGGCGAGATCGTCGGGCAGCAAGGGCGCATCGCCGGGCACGCAGAGCAGATCTTCGCCAGTGGCAGCGGCGAGTCCCGCGGCAAGTCCGGCCAGCGGGCCGCAGTGGGCGTAAGCGCCATCGTCGACCACCGGCAGGCCATAGGCCGCGTACTGCGCAAGATTGCGGTTGGCGCTGATCAGGATGTCGCCGGCCTGCGGTGCGATCCGTTCGAGCACTCTTTCGATCAGCAGCCGGCCGGCCAGTGGTTGCAGCGGCTTGTCGACGCCGCCGAGGCGGCTGCCCGCACCGCCGCAAAGCAGCAGTGCGGCGACCATGTCAGGGCGTCAGTACGGTAGCCGACGCCACCGCATCGGTGGCCGGATAGTCGAGCGTGTAATGCAGGCCGCGGCTTTCCTGGCGGGCGAGCGCGGAGTCGACGATCAGCTCGGCGACGGTCACCAGATTGCGCAATTCGATCAGGTGATGGCCGACACGATAGTGCTGGTAGAACTCGATGATCTCGCGCTTCAGCAACTGCACGCGGTGGCGCGCGCGCAGCAGGCGCTTGGTGGTGCGGACGATGCCGACGTAGTCCCACATGAAGGTGCGCAGTTCCAGCCAGTTGTGGCTGACCACGACGTCTTCATCGGAGTCCGAGACCCGTGATTCGTCCCAGGGTTTCAGCGGCGGCGGCATCGGCATCGCCGGCAGCGCGCGGATCAGATCGGCGGCCGCCGCTTCGGCGAACACCAGGCATTCGAGCAGCGAGTTCGAGGCCAGACGGTTGGCACCGTGCAGGCCGGTGCTGGCGCATTCGCCGGTCGCGTAGAGGCCGGTGATATCGGTACGGGCGTCGAGATCGGTGACGATGCCGCCGCAGGTGAAGTGTGCCGACGGCACCACCGGAATCGGCTGCGTGGTGATGTCCAGGCCGAGCTTCAGGCAGTGGGCGTGGATCGACGGAAAATGTTCGCGGACGAAGCTGGCCGGCTTGTGCGAGATGTCCAGCCAGACATGCTTGACGCCGAGGCGCTTCATCTCGTGGTCGATCGCCCGGGCGACGATATCGCGTGGCGCCAGTTCGCCGCGTTCGTCGAAGCGCGGCATGAAGCGTTCGCCGACCGAGCCGTCCGGATTCGGCACGTGCAGGGTCGCGCCTTCGCCGCGCAGTGCCTCGGAGATCAGGAAGGAGCGCGAATCGCCGTGGTAGAGCGTGGTCGGGTGGAACTGCATGAATTCCATGTTCGACACCCGGCAGCCAGCACGCCAGGCCATCGCGATGCCGTCGCCGCTGGCGCCGAACGGGTTCGACGAATACAGGTAGACCTGATTGGCGCCGCCGGTGGCGACGATCACGGCTTTCGCCGGCACAGCGTCGATCGCCTTGCTCTTGCGGTCATAAAGGTAGGCGCCGTGGACGCGCCTGGCGGCCTTGTCGACGATCAGGTCGACGGCGACGCTGCGTTCGCGGACGGTGATCAGCGGGTGCGCTTCGGCCAGCGAGGCAAGGGTGGTTTCGACGGCGTGGCCGGTGGCATCGGCGGCGTGGACGACTCGGCGATGGCTGTGGCCGCCTTCGCGGGTCAGGTGCAGACGCTGGCCCCTCAATTCGCCATCCGCATGGGTGAACACCACGCCCTGATCGACCAGCCAGGCGATGCATTCCGGGCCGCGCTCGACGGTGAAGCGCACGGCCGCCTCGTCGCACAGGCCGGCGCCGGCGATCAGGGTGTCGCGGACATGGGCCTCGACGGAGTCATCCTCGTCGAGCACGGCGGAGATACCGCCCTGAGCCCAGAGCGTCGAGCCGCTGGCCAGCGTGCCCTTCGATACGACACAGACCGCGTGGCCCGCCTCGGCAAGGCGCAACGCGGCGGACAGACCAGCAGCGCCGCTGCCGAGGATCAGCACATCAGTGGCGTTCACGCAGAGAGGGGCCTGGCTTGCTAGAATTTGACAGTCATACGACCACGACAAGTCCTGGAGTTTAGCCAGATTCCTGGCCAGATTCCCCGATCGCTCGGGTGTGCGGCACCCGTGTCATCCTCCAGCCGCGCATGAGCCCTGACCTTACCGACGAACAACTGGTTGTCCTTGCGCAGCAGGGAGACATGCGCGCGTTCGAGATGCTGGTGCGCAAGTACCAGCACAAGATCGTGCAGCTGGTCAGCCGTCTGGTCGGTGATGGCGACGCCCATGACGTGGCGCAGGAAACGCTGATCAAGGCCTGGCGGGCCCTGAAGGGTTTCCAGGGGAATAGTGCGTTCTATACCTGGCTGTACCGGATTGGCATCAATACGGCGAAGAATCACTTGGTGTCCAGAGGCCGCCGGCCGTCGAACCAGGACATCGATATCGCCGACGCCGAGCTGTACGGCCATACCGAGCAGTTGTCGGACATCGACACGCCGGAATCGCTGCTGCTGTCGGACGAGATCAAGGAAAAGGTCGGCGAGGTGATCGCCAAGCTGCCCCCGGATCTGCGCCAGGCGATCGTGCTGCGCGAACTCGAAGGTTTGAGCTACGAGGAAATCGCCGAGGCGATGGATTGCCCGATCGGGACGGTGCGTTCGCGCATCTTCCGGGCACGCGAGGCGATCGATGCGGTGGTCAATCCGTTGATGAACTAATGACAAATTGGCGGTCAGAGCATGGATGGGTCTGCAGCGCCAGTGTTGCTCGAGAAATTTTGCTGTTCGGTTGCCGGAACTTTTCCGTTCAGCCGCGGTTAATGTCCCAGTCAGTTAGCAGTCCGAGGCCGGAATGAGCGCAATGTCTGAAGAACTGCTGTCAGCCTTGTTGGATGGTGAGTGCACGCCAGCCGAAGCGGAGGCAGTGCTCGCGGCGATCGAACGATCGCCGGCGCTGAAAGCCCGCTGGAGCCGCATGTGCCTGACCCGGGACGCGCTGGTCGGCGTTGCCGTGGCCAAGCCATCGTTCGACTTCGCGGCCGGCGTCATGGCGGCCATTGCCAATGACGTTGCCAGCGAAGCGCAGACCGAGGTCAATCCCCGCGTGGTGCCGCTGCGCCGTCCTGCCGTGGTGGCTCAGCCCGCCCCTGTGGTTCAGCCGCAGCGGGTTGCTGCCCGCCGCCGTTGGCAGCCGATCACCGGTCTGGCCGCTGCGGCATCCATTGCGGCCGTCGCCCTGGTGGGTGGCCGCGCGCTGCTGAATACGCCGGTTGACGATGGAGCAGTTGCAGCTGGTGGCTCGCAGGTCACCGCGTCGGTCAATCCGAACATCGTCAAGGTCAGCGCCGATGGCGAGATCAGCGGAGCTGGGGTGCAGGATTCGCGCTGGGCTCAGCTCGACAAGGAAACCGCTCGTCAGCTCAACGACTACCTGTTGGAACACTCGAATTCGCGTGCCGATGCCGGTATGGGCGGTGCGCTCGGTTACGCGCGCCTTGCGGTGCGCACTGCGGACTATCGGCCGGCTGACGGTAGTCGCTGATGCGTCGCCTGCTTCTCTGCGCGGGCGTCGTTTGTGCCAGCACAGCCGCTGCCGCAGATATAGATCCTGGTGCCCTCCTGGTGCAGTCTGCTGAAGCCTCGCGGACCAGCAACTATCAGGGCGTGGTGATTTATCGCGGCGATGAGCGCTTCGAAGTGCTGCGCGTCCATCACCGCTTCCAGGACGACAGCGAGCGCGAGCGCATGGTGTCGCTGACCGGTGAACCCCGGCAGCTGGTGCGCATCGACAACCGCCTGATCTGCATCCTGCCGAAAGGCCGGGCGATGAGCGTCGAGCGGCCGAGTCTGAAAGGATTTCTCGCCCAGCTGACGCCCGAGCGCGTCGAAAAGCTCAAGGAGTTCTACGAATTCCGCAGCGAGGGCGAAGGCCGCATCGCGGGCCGGCTTTGCGATGGGGTCACCGTGCGGCCGAAAGATGAGTACCGCTACGGCTATGAAGTGTGGACGGATCAGGAAACACACCTGCCGCTCAAGGTCAGCTTGACCGGGCCGAAGGGAGAAGTGCTGGAACAGGTGATGTTCACCGAAGTGTCGTTCCCGAAAACGATCCCCGATGACGCCTTCGAAACCGAAGTCGACATCCGCAAGTTCACCCTGATCACCCGCAACCTGCCGAAGCTCGATCAGCTGCCAGCGCCAAGCCAGCACGGTGATCCGCAGGTGTCGTTCTCGAAATTGCCACCCGGTTTCAAGGTGGTATCCCACGACGATCGCCCGCTGCCGGGCGGTGCCGGCAATGTCGAGCACTTGCTGCTGTCCGACGGCCTGTCGGCGGTATCGGTGTTTTCCACGGTGCAGTCACGCGAAGAGAAGGTGCTCAGCGGCGTTTCCCACATGGGGCCGGTGCAGGCCTATGGGCGCGTGGTCGGCAGCTTTCACGTCACCATCGTCGGCGAAGTGCCGGGCTCGGCGATCCGCATGATTGGCGACAACTTGCGCGTGCCGCTGCCGGGTCCGGCCAATTCCGGTGTGGTGGCTCTGCCGCGTGTCGATGTCGCGCCGAACCAGTCGATCAGTGCGCCTGCCGGCCCGCAGCCGATCATCCCGCCGGATCTCGTGCCGGGCGTCAGCCCGCACTGAATCACGCGTCGATCCGGTTGTTCAGCAAGGTCCATGGCGGGCCTTGTTGCTGCGCCGAGGTGGCCCATGTTCAACTGGCCCCCTGCAGCTAACCTTCTTCATCTGACTGCCTCGCGACCGGCCCGCTGCCGACGTGGCATTTCCCTCCGGGAGTTTCAAGATGCGTATCGTCGCCGGCCCCTCACGCGCCGTGCTGTCCCTGTCTTTGGCTGCCGCCGTCTTGCTGTCGGCCTGTTCTTCCGAGCGTTCCGCCGGCCTGCCGGAACTGGCGGGTCTGGTCGAGAAAGTCAGCCCCTCGGTGGTCAACATCAGCGCCATGCCGGCAGAACCCGAGCAGGTCGCCAGCCAGGCCGGTAGCGATGGCCGGCCGGTGCCGGACTGGCTGAAGAAATTCCTCGACGAACATGGCAACCAGGCGCCGGGGAAAGGCGCCGATGGCGCAGCCCCCGGCAGCACACCGGACGATGGCCGCAGCGACAGCGAAGACTCTGAGGAAGGTCCGGATCTCGGCAGTCCGGATGGCGGCCCGGACGGGGGCTTCGGCGGCGAGCAGTCGCTCGGCTCCGGCTTCATCCTGTGGGCTGATGGTTACATCATCACCAACCACCACGTGGTCAAGAACGCGAAGGAAATCGTCGTTCGCCTGTC
Organism: Nevskia sp.; assembly: GCF_023266035.1. GTDB lineage: Bacteria > Pseudomonadota > Gammaproteobacteria > Nevskiales > Nevskiaceae > Nevskia. The sequence goes on along the minus strand of NZ_JAHFRY010000004.1, from coordinate 2,915 downwards.
CGACCGCCGCCAGTTCCCGGCCGAGCTGGTCGGCAGCGACGAGCGCAGCGATCTGGCGCTGCTGAAGATCGATGCCAAAGACCTGCCGGCGGTAAAGCTCGCCGACAGCCGCAAGACCCGGGTCGGTGACTGGGTGCTGGCGATCGGCTCGCCGTTCGGCTTCGATTACACGGTGACCGCCGGCATCATTTCGGCGAAGGGCCGCAACCTCGATACCGAGCAATACGTGCCGTTCATCCAGACCGACGCGGCGGTCAATCCGGGCAATTCCGGTGGCCCGCTGTTCAACCTGAAAGGCGAAGTGGTCGGCGTCAATTCGCAGATCTACAGCCAGAACGGCGGCTTCCAGGGCGTGGCCTTCGCGATCCCGATGGATGTTGCGGCCAAGGTCGCCAAGTCATTGAAGGAAACCGGCCGGGTGCGGCGCGGCTGGCTCGGCATCGTCATGCAGGAAGTCGATCGCAAGCTTGCCGCTTCATTCGGCATGGACAAGCCGGGTGGCGCGCTGCTGGCCCGCATCCTGCCGGACAGCCCCGCGCAGCAGGCGGGCCTGAAAGCCGGCGACATCATCGTCAAGTTCAACGACACCGAGATCACCACGTCGCGCACGCTGAAACCGCTGGTCGGCGACGTGACGCCGGGCGAAACGGTGACTCTGGAAGTGCTGCGCGACAACCGCCGGGTGACGGTCAAGGTCGAAGTCGGCGAGCTTGCCGAGCAGGATCTCGCCGATGGCGACGGTGACGGCAAAAGCAAGCCGTCCGATCCGCAGGTCCAGCCGCCGCCCGATACCGGCAAGCCGCTCGGCATCAGCGTGCAGACCTTGAGCGACATCGAGCGGCGCAGCGAGAAGGTGGTCTCCGGCGGCGTGCGGGTGGTGACGGTCGCCGCCGGTCCGGGCCGCGATGCCGGCCTGCTGGCGGGCGACGTGATCCTGTCGATCGCCGGCCAGGAGATCGACAGCAGCGAGCGCTACGCCCAAGTTGCCGAACGCCTGACGCCGGGGCAGACCGTGCCGCTGCTGGTGCAGCGTCAAGGCTCGCCGCTGTTCCTGGCGCTCGCAGTGCCGGCCAAGTAGACGATATCTGTTCGATGATGCTGACCCTGTTGAGTCGCGACGGCTGCGGTCTCTGCGAGGAATTCGCCGATGCCTACACGGCGGCGTTTCCGGCCCAGCGCGAGCAATTGCTGATCGCCGATGTCGACAGCCGACCGGGCTGGCAGGGCCGCTACGGCCTGGTCATTCCGGTACTGCTCGATGACGAAGGCACGGTGATCTGCGAAACCCATTTTGACGAGGCGGCAGTCCGCACCTGGCTGACCGCTGCGACGAAGGGCACCCCGGCATGATCGTTCGGCCCCGTCCTCACTGGTTCAGGATGCTGTGGATCTGGCGCGGCTCGGTGCTGCGCAAGCTGGTGCCGCGTCTGGCGATCATCGGCGGACTCGGCGTGTTCGCGCAGGTGCTGCATGTGTCGGTCGATGCCGAAGTGCTGCAAAGGATCGAACTCAGCTTGCAGCCGTTCACCCTGCTGGGCCTGGCGCTGGCGATCTTCCTCGGCTTCCGGGTCAACGTCAGTCACGAGCGCTACTGGGACGCCCGCAAGCTCTGGGGCTCGACGATGAACGCCTCCCGCGCGCTGGCCCGACAGGCACTGACCCTGACCGAGTGGGCGCCGAAGTCGGCCGAGGCGCAGCGTTTCGTGCGCACCCTGATCGCTCACGCCCACGCCTTCCGCCATCAGTTGCGCGGCACCGACGCGACGGCCGACATGAGCCGCCTGCTGGCCGCCGAAGACGCGCCACGGGTGCTCGCCGCGCGCTGGAAGCCGACGGTGATCCAGCAGATGCTCGGCGATCAACTGCACGCCGCGCGCCGCGACGGCAGCCTGCCGGACATCCTGTCGGCGTCGATGGAGCAGAACTTCGGCACCCTCGGCGACGCCGTCGGTGGCTGCGAACGGATCGCCGGCACGCCGATTCCGCTGACCTTCTCGGTGATGGTCCACCGGACGATCTACTTCTATTGCACGCTGCTGCCGTTCGCGCTGGTCGGCACCATCGGCTGGTACACACCGGTCTTTGGCGTGTTCGTCGCCTACACCTTCATGGCGCTGGAAGCGATTGCCGAAGAACTGGAATCGCCGTTCGGCTTCGACGACAACGACCTTGCGCTGGAAGCGATCTGCGACAACATCGAAGCCTCGCTGCTGGAAATGCTCGGCGAGCCGCTACCGCCGCTCAAGCCGATACCCAAGGATTTCGTGTTGCGCTAAAGGCTGTGCCGTCGACCTGGCCGTCGGCCTTCAGGGCTGAGGCCTGCCAACAGTTTGCATGAGCAATTCGATCAGTCCGCCGCCCCAGTCGAGGACGCCCGGAATTTTGGTCACTGCGATGGCGACGGCGAGCAGCACGAACGGCTGGGCGATCACTACGAACAGCGTGAACGAAAACTCGACTTTCGCCGGTCGATTGCAAAGGATGTTGCTGAGCAGGGCGTCGCGCTCGTAGCGCATGGCCAGCACGCCCGCAGACAAGCCGATCACGGCGAGCAGCGCGAGATTGAATAGCATGAACTGATCTCCGAACGTGGTCGGGAACAGGTAGACCACGAGCACCGCGGCGCTGGCGCAGAGTGCCGCAGCAATCAGCGAGGCGCGAGCGGTTTCGATCTCGCTGGCAAGCAGGATAAAGAGAGCCTTGCGGTTCGCCGTCGAGTCCTGGCGATCGATCAGAAGCGCTCGGAGTGCAACCCCGAACTGTTCGCGCCAAGTCGCCGCTGCTTCATACCGCTGTTCGGCATTGCACAGACGCACCGCCACGGGCGTTGCCGCAAAGTGCGGCGCAGGCGTGTGCTCTGGAGTCCAGAGCTTGGTCAGGGGTTCGGGGTCCGGAAAGTCACCGATGTTCCGACG
>NZ_JAHFRY010000187.1 GCF_023266035.1 Nevskia sp. | reverse complement strand
GGTTCAAAGTCGCGTGCTAACCTGCCGCAACTTCCCGTTTTCGAAAGGTGCGACATGCCCCGCGATGGCTGCGTGCTGAACACCATCGGCAACACGCCGCTGGTGGAGTTGAGGAACCTCGACACCGGCCTGTGCCGGCTGTTCGTCAAGCTCGAAAACCAGAACCCGACCGGCTCGATCAAGGATCGCATCGGCCTGTCGATGATCGAAGCCGCCGAACGCGACGGCCTGATTCACCCCGGCGGCACCCTGATCGAAGCGACCGCCGGCAACACCGGCCTGGGCCTGGCGCTGGTCGCGGCCCAGAAGGGTTACCGCATCACCCTGGTGATCCCGGACAAGATGGCGCAGGAGAAGATCCTCCATCTGCGCGCACTCGGCGCGACCACGATCATCACTCGCAGCGATGTCGGCAAGGGCCATCCGGAGTACTACCAGGACATCGCCGAACGCCTTGCCCGAGAGACGCCGAACAGCTTCTACGTCAACCAGTTCGCGAACCCGGCGAATCCGCTGGCTCACGAAGCAAGCACCGGCCCGGAGATTTGGGCCCAGACCGGGCAGATGTGCGACGCCGTGGTCGTCGGTGTCGGCTCCGGCGGCACGCTCACCGGGCTCGGCCGCTACTTCGCGAGAGTCGCGCCGCATCTGGAGATGGTGCTGGCCGATCCGAAAGGCTCGATCCTCGAACCGCTGGTCGAACGCAACGAACAGATCACGCCGGGTTCCTGGCTGGTCGAGGGCATCGGCGAGGATTTCATTCCGCCGAACTGCGAACTCGGTTATGCCAAGAAGGCCTATTCGATTCCGGATGCCGAAAGCTTCCTGACCGCACGCTAGCTGCTGGCCAAGGAAGGCCTGCTCGGTGGCTCATCGACCGGCACCTTGCTGGCCGCCGCGCTGCGCTACTGCCGCGCGCAGACCGCGCCGAAGCGCGTCGTCAGCTTCGTCTGCGACAGCGGCAACAAGTATCTGAGCAAGATGTACAACGATCACTGGATGTTCGAGCAGGGCCTGCTGCCACGGCCGCGCCACGGCAACCTGCTGGACCTGATCGTCCGTCGCTACCAGGAAGGCGGCGCGGTGACCCTGAAACCGGACGACAACCTGCTGCTCGCCTATCGGCGGATGAAGCTGTTCGATGTCTCCCAGGTGCCGGTGATGGAAGGCCCGAGAGTGGTCGGCATCATCGACGAGTCCGATCTGCTGCTGCATGTGCAGGCCGGCTCGGCGCACTTCAACGACGCGGTGTCGACGGCGATGGTGGCCAAGGTCGAAACAATCCGGCCCGATGCACCGATGGCTACGCTGATCGACTTGTTCCAGCGCGATCATGTCGCCGTGGTGGCCGATGCCGAAGGTGCCTTCATCGGCCTGATCACCAAGATCGATCTGCTCAACTACCTGCGCCAGCAGACCTGAAACCCCGCCTTTCCCCGGAGCACACATGCGCCGCATCACGCTGTCCCTCGACGAAACCCTGGCCGATCAGTTCGACGCCTGGGCCGATCGCCACGGCTACGAAAACCGCTCCGAAGCGTTCCGCGATCTGCTCCGCGGCCGGCTCGAGAACGAGCGCATCGACGACGGCAAGGCCTCGCATTGCGTAGCCACGGTGTCCTACGTGTACAACCATCACGAGCGTCAGCTGGCCAGCCGCTTGGCGGAGAACCAGCACGATCATCACGGCCTGAGCATGGCGACGATGCACGTGCATCTGGATCACGACAACTGCCTGGAAACGATGGCGCTGAGAGGCCCGCTGCCGCAGGTGAAAGCTTTCGCGGAATCGCTGATCGCAGAACGCGGCGTGCGCCACGGCCATCTGCATCTGGTGCCAGTGGCGCTGGAAATCTCCCAGGTGCATGGCGAAGCGCATGTGCACCTGAGCCCGATCAGCTGAAGCTTCGCAACCGCTACAAAAAGAAAAGCCGCCTTTCGGCGGCCAACGCTTCATCGGGGGAGAAAGCAAAGCCTTTATCTCACTGTCCGAAGCGCTCCGCGCATCAGGCGCGGTGAACGGCAGTATTCGGCGGACGAAGCGGCGTCACCACGCTGACGCGCGCCTGGCCCAAGCTGCCGGTCGCAGTTGTTGCTCAAAAAAGCAAGCCGCCTCAAGGGCGGCTCAATGACATCGGAGTCGGATTCGGCGTTCGTGGCACCCGGTGCGCGTCAGTACGAATAGCTGAGCGTCACCCGGCCGTTGATCGGCTCGATCGGGTGGAAATGGGTGTCATCGACGCCTTCAGCCGCCTCGCCCTGCAGGCGCGAGGTGTAGAAGTAATCGATGTCGTGATCCTTGGAATCGAACAGATTGTTGATCTGGCCGCTGATCCTGAAGCGGCGGCTGATCCGGTAACCGGCGCCGAAGTTGACCACCGTCGTCGAGTTCGATTTGACGCTGTTGTCCTCGGCCAGCGGACGCGGGCCGAAATAACGGACGCGCAATGCCGTGTCCCAGCCGAGCGGGCTGGTGTAGGTCACGCCCAGCGCCGCAACACCCTGCACTGCCTGCGGCACCCGCTTGCCGATGGCATTGCCGTCTTCATCGAGCTGCTGTTCCCGGAAGCGGGCCTTGGTGTAGGCCAGGTCGCTGTCGATCAGCAGATGCTTGATCGGCTTCCAGTAGACGGCCAATTCGCCGCCGTAACGTTCGGTGGCGCCGAAAGGTTCGGTCGTGCCCGCATCGCCGACGTAGACCAGCTCTGAATCCGAACGCAGCCGGAAGACGCTGGCGGCGACCTGCACGTTGGGAATCAGTGCTGTGCGCATGCCGAGATCGATGCCCCTTGCCACGGCCAGCGGTGTCACCGGATCAACGGCATCGCCACTGCGCGGGTCGATGGTCTGCGTCGCGCCGCGGGCATCGTTCGAATGGAAGCCCTGGCCGGCGTTGATGAACAGCTCGGTCTTCGCCCAGGGGCCGAAGATCAGCGCGCCTTTGGGGCTGATCAGCGTGTCCGAAGCCTTGCCAGTGTTCAGCGGGTTGTTGTTGACGACGTCGAAGTTGATCGAGTCGAAACGGGCACCGGCCGTGGCGCGCAGCCAGGAGGTGAGATGGACGTTGGTCTGCGCGTAAACCGAACCGATCCACTCCTTGACGTCGCTGACCGTCGTCGTGTCGAGCCGCTCGCGCGAACGAGTCAGATAGAGACCGACGTCGTCGATATCGTCATAGCGCGTCTGCGCGCCGATCTCGTTGTGGAATTCCAGGCCGAGCAACTGGTTGCTCAGCTTGTAGCTGAGATTGCCGCCGTAGACGTTGCGCTTGTCCGACTGCTCGAACTGATCGCCGTTGACCGGATCGTCGAGGAAATAGGTGAAATTCGAGAACAGATCGAGCCGGTAGCGGAACGCGTAGGCATCGAGCTTCAAGGTGCCCGGCCCGAGCTGCTGTGTGACGCCGCCGGAGAAATTCACGCGGTGGCTGCGGCCGCCGTCGGTGGGATCGATGTAGCCGAGCCGGTCGATCAAGCCCTGATCGACGGCGCGTTGCGGAATCTGGTCCGGCGACAGGTTGCGCGTCGAATAGCCGGTGGCCGACAGGTGATAGCTGCCGCCCTCGTAGCGCTGCGAATAGCGCAGCACCAGATTGCCCTTGTTGAAGTTCTGGCCGAGATCGTAGGGGCCGTCGTAGTGCACGTATTCGAAGCCATACAGCAGATTGCCAGCCCCGGCCTTGACCGAGCCGACCGACAGCAGCCGGCCGTAACCGTAGGCGCCGCCGGTGGCCTCGACGAGGTTCTGGTCGAACTTTTCCTTGTAACGAATATCGGCAGCACCAGCGGCCGAGAAATCGCCGTACTGCGCGTAGTAAGGGCCTTTGCGGTACTCGATCGAATCGACCAGTTCGGGGATGAAGAAGCCATTGTCGGCATAGCCCTGGCCGTGAGCGTGAGTCGGCATGTTGACCGGCAGGCCATCGACGAACACCGCGAAGTCGGTGCCGTGATCGAGGTTGTAGCCGCGCAGGAAGTACTGGTTGGCCTTCCCCTCGCCACTGTGCTGGGTGACGATCAGGCCCGGCACCACTTCCAGCAATTCGCCGGTACGCGAGATCGGCCGGTTCTCGAACTGCTCCGAATAGACCGTGCCGATGGTCGCCGAATCGGCCTCGCCAACCAGTTCATCGGCGCTGACTGTCACGGTATCGAGCTGGACCGCTTCGCCCGGCACGCCAGCGGCTTCCGCTGGCAGTACCGAAAACCCCGACAATCCCGCAATGCCCGCCAGTCCCGCATGCCTGGCTCTTCTCTTGGCCCCACTCATCAATCGCTTCACGTGATCAACCATTGCCCACTCTGTTCGGCCTGTGCCCGGCTTAGGCCCGCGTCGGCGAACTCAGGTCTGCCTGACAGCGGCAGCCTTCGGTCGATTCGACGGTATGACGTTTATATACGATGTCATACGACAGCTTGATGAAAGCCGATGCAGCGCAGCCCAACTTTCTGCAGCCACGCGCAGAAGCTCGGTCACCGCGCTAACGTGCTCGCAGTCCTGACCTCACAAAACGCCACGCCATGACCACCCAGCCCCCCGCACGCAACGCGTTCGCGACCCGCGTGATCCACGCCGGCCAGAGCCCGGATCCGACCACCGGCGCGATCATGCCGCCGATCTACGCCACCTCGACCTACGTCCAGGAAAGCCCCGGCGTGCACAAGGGCTACGAGTACGCGCGCAGCCAGAACCCGACCCGCTTCGCCTACGAGCGCTGCGTCGCCGATCTCGAAAGCGGCACGCACGGCTATGCCTTCGCCTCCGGTCTGGCGGCGACCGCGACGGTGCTCGACCTGTTCGCGCCCGGCGATCACATCATCGCCAGCGATGATCTCTACGGCGGCAGCTACCGCCTGTTCGAGCGGGTGCGAGCGAAATCGGCCGGGCTGAAATTCTCCTTCGTCGACCTGCGCGATCCGGCCAAGGTCGAAGCGGCGATCCGCCCGGAAACCAAGATGATCTGGGTCGAAACACCAACCAACCCGATGCTGAAGCTGGCCGATCTGCCCGCCATCGCCGCCATCGCCAAGCGTCACGGACTGATCGCCGCCGCCGACAACACCTTCGCCAGCCCTTACGTGCAGCGGCCGATCGAACTCGGCTTCGATCTGGTCATGCACTCGGCCACCAAGTACCTGAACGGCCACAGCGATATGGTCGGCGGCATGCTGGTGGTCGGCGACAACGTCGATCTGGCCGAACGCCTGACCTTCCTGCAGAACGCCGTCGGCGCCGTCGCCGGGCCGTTCGATGCCTTCCTCGCCTTGCGCGGCGTGAAGACACTGGCCTTGCGCATGGAGCGCCACTGCAGCAACGCGCAGGAACTGGCCGGCTGGCTGCAGACCCATCCGAAGATCGCCAAGGTTCATTACCCAGGCCTGGTCTCGCACCCTCAGCATCCGCTGGCGAAGAGACAGATGCCGCGCGGCTACGGCGGCATGATCGCCATCGAACTGCGCGGCGGGCTCGAGGATGCCAAGCGCTTCCTGGAGCGCTGCCACCTGTTCGCGCTCGCCGAAAGCCTCGGCGGCGTCGAAAGCCTGATCGAGCACCCGGCGATCATGACCCACGCCAGCATCCCGGCAGAGAACCGCGCCGCGCTCGGCATCAGCGACACGCTGTGCAGGCTGTCGGTGGGGGTCGAGGATGTCGAGGATCTGAAGGCTGACCTCTCCCATGCGCTCGGCTGAGTGCGTCGCCGGTGAGAGGCTGGCAGCGGCGCGCTAAAGTGGCGTCCGCCCCTTTCCATCGAGATTCGCCATGACCACTCCCACCCTCGCCCAGCGCCGCTGCGTTCCCTGCGAAGGCGGCGTCGACCCGCTGACGCCCTCCGAAGCCGCCGAATTCATGACCCGGCTTGGCCCGGCCTGGACGCTGTCCGAAGACGGCCGGAAGCTGCACGGGCACTTCGAGTTCAAGAACTATTTCCGCACCCTGAGCTTCGTCAACGCGGCGGCCTATATCGCGATTCACGACGACCATCACCCGGATATCGCCTTCGACTACAAGAATTGCGACATCACCTACTGGACGCACGCGATCGACGGCTTGTCGGAGAACGATTTCATCTGCGCGGCCAAGACCGACGCCCTGCTGGTATGACGGCAGCCGTCATCGACTGGCGCCTGTGGCGCTGGAACGAGTGGTCGAACGATCTGCTCTACGCCGCGATGCGGCTGCGCAGCGAGATCTTCGTCGTCGAACAGAACTGCGTGTTTCCGGACATGGACGGCCTCGATCCGACCTGCACGCATCTCTGCGGCACCAATGCCGATGGTGAGTTGCTGGCCTACGCCCGGCTGCTGGCGCCGGGCG
>NZ_JAHFRY010000186.1 GCF_023266035.1 Nevskia sp. | reverse complement strand
CTTGACATGGTGGGGGTCGATGGTTCGAGTCCATTCGCGCCTACCAAAAGATGTTTCGAAGAAGCCTCGGGAAACCGGGGCTTTTTTGTTGGGTGGCGGAACCGGTGCATGGGCTTTCGAACTGCGCTGCGGCCTCAATATGAAAGCGCACTTGTTTAGCGGCACCCTCGTTCCCTATAATGCCGCTCTTTTCCGCGGGCGACCCTCGGTCGTGCCGCATTGTTTGTTGATTTTTGGGAGATACGCGTATCAGCGCGGAACGTCAGGATCGCCGGAACGATGAAATCAACGTACCTCGTGTACGTGTCATCGCCGAGGATGGCGCACAGGTTGGAATCATGCTCACGCGTGACGCCATTGCCAAGGCCGAAGAGGCCGGGCTTGACCTAGTAGAGGTATCGCCGAATGCAGATCCACCGGTCTGCAAGATCATGGATTACGGCAAGTACATCTATCAGAAGGACAAGCAGCAGCAGGCCGCCAAGAAGAAGCAGAAGCAGATCCAGGTCAAGGAAGTGAAGTTCCGTCCGACGACCGAGGAAGGCGACTTCCAGACCAAGCTGAAGCACTGCAAGGAATTCCTCGAGGAAGGCGACAAGGTCAAGATCGTGATCCGCTACAAGGGTCGCGAACTGGCGCATCAGGATCTGGGTTTCAAACTGATCGATCGCCTGAAAGCTGAACTGGATGAACTGGCGCTGGTCGAGCAGCACCCGAAACTCGAAGGCAAGCAGGCCATCATGGTGATGGGCCCGCGTAAACACTGAAGTCAACTTTCCAAGGGTTGATGGAACCACTAACACATTGGAGCCGTAAGAAATGCCGAAGCTGAAGACCAACAAAGGCGCTGCCAAGCGCTTCTCCCGTACTGCCAAGGGTGGCTTCAAGCGCTCCAGCGCGTTCAAGCGGCACATCCTGACCAAGAAATCGCCCAAGCGCATCCGCGACCTGCGTGGGCCGACGATGGTGCATGCCTCGGACAATAAAGAAGTCCGTCAGCTGCTCCCGTACGCCTGAGTCTCACGACTCAAGGCGTCACCTCAGTTGTAGAAGTGTCGCTTACATAGAAGATTCGCTCAGCGAACAAGACAATCGAAAGGTAATTTGAGATGGCAAGAGTCAAACGCGGCGTAACTGCCCGCGCACGTCACAAGAAGCTGCTGAAGAAGGCCAAGGGTTATTACGGCGCCCGCGGCCGTGTATTCCGCGCTGCCAAGCAGCAGGTCATCAAGTCGGGCCAGTACGCCTACCGCGATCGTCGGGTCAAGAAGCGCGAGTTCCGCGCGCTCTGGATTCAGCGCATCAACGCGGCATCGAACGAGCTGGGCCTGTCGTACTCGAAGTTCATCCATGGCTTGTCCCTGGCTGAGATTCAGGTCGACCGCAAGATGCTTTCGGACATCGCGATTCACGACAAGCCGGCGTTCGCCAAGCTTGTCGAGCAGGCGAAGTTGAAGCTCGCCGCATAAGCTGTCCGGCTGCAAAACGGGGGAGCGGCGTCTTTCGCCTCTCCCCTTTTTTGTGTCCCCCGAATTCCTCACGTGATCGGTGCCATGAACGCCATTTCCACACCCAATCTCGACGAGCTGCTGCTGCAAGCGCAGAGCGATATCGCCGCCGCTGCAGAGCCTCGCGCGATCGAAGCGCTGCGCGTCGATCTGCTCGGCAAGAAAGGCCGGGTCACCGATCTGCTGAAAAGCCTCGGTGGCATGCCGCACGAGCAGCGCAAGGCGTTCGGCGAGCAGGTCAACAAGGTCAAGGAGCAGTTGTCGGTGCAGCTCGAAACGCGCGCCCGCGCGATCGCTGACGCCGAACTGGAACGCCGCCTGGCCTCGGAAACGATCGACGTCACCCTGCCCGGCCGCGGCGACACCGCAGGCGCGCTGCATCCGATGTCGCGGACCATTCGCCGCATCGAGCAGATCTTCAACGCGATGGGTTTCGAATCGGTGCAGGGCCCGGAGATCGAGGACGACTGGCACAATTTCCAGGCGCTGAACATTCCCGAATCGCACCCCGCGCGGGCGATGCAGGACACTTTCTACGCCTTGAACGGCGCCCGCCTGCTGCGCACCCACACCAGCCCGGTGCAGGTGCGGACCATGCTCGATCGCAAGCCGCCGATCCGCATCATCTGCCCGGGCCGCGTCTACAGAGTCGATTTCGATCGCACTCACAGCCCGATGTTTCATCAGGTGGAGGGCCTGTACGTCGCCGAGAACGTCGGCCTTGCCGATCTGAAGCACGACCTGCAGAAATTCCTGTCGCTGTTCTTCGAGCGCGAAGTCGAAGCGCTGTTCCGGCCTTCGTACTTCCCGTTCGTCGAACCCGGTGCCGATGTCCACATCCGCTGGGGCGATCCCGAAAAGGGCACGCGCTGGCTCGAAGTGCTCGGCTGCGGCGTGATTCATCCGAACGTGCTGGCCGCGGTCGGCATCGATCCCGAGCGCTACACCGGTTATGCCTTCGGCATGGGCGTCGAGCGCCTGGCCATGCTGCGTTATGGCGTCGACGATCTCCGTCTGTTCTTCAACAACGATCTTCGTTTCCTGGAGCAGTTCAAGTGAAGCTCTCAGAAAACTGGCTGCGCGAGTGGGTCAACCCACCCGCCACTGCGGCCGAACTCGCTCACAAGCTGAATATGGCCGGCCTCGAATGCGAGGCTGAGCCGATGCTCGACGTGCTGCCGAAGGGCATCGTCGTCGGCAAGATCATCAGCACCACGCCACATCCTCAGGCCGATCGTCTGAGAGTCTGCGAAGTCGACGCTGGCACCGGCGAAGTGCTGCAGATCGTCTGCGGCGCGGCCAATGCGCGTCCCGGCATCCTGGTGCCGGCCGCGCTGCCCGGCGCCGTGTTGCCGAACGGCACCGAGATCGGCAAGGCGGCACTGCGCGGCGTCGAGTCCAGCGGCATGCTTTGCTCGGCGTCCGAACTGGGCCTGGCCGAGAAGTCGGAAGGCCTGCTTGAGCTCGATCCGAAGGCAGTGCCTGGCACGCCGATCGAAAAGCATCTCGGCCTCGTTGACCAGTTGCTGGTCCTGGAGCTGACGCCGAATCGTGGTGACTGCCTGAGCATCGCCGGGCTGGCCCGCGAAACGGCCGCGCTGTACGGCCTGCAGATGACGCCGCCGCGCATCCGCCCGGCAGTGGTCGAGCCGGAAACCCGCGTCAACGTGATCGTCGACGATCATGGTGGCTGCCCGCATTACGTCGGGCGCGTGGTCATCGGCCTGAACCCGAAAGCGCGCACGCCGGACTGGATGAGCGAGCGTCTGCGTCGCTGCGGTATCCGCACGATTCATCCGGTGGTCGACATCACCAACTACGTGATGCTCGAACTCGGCCAGCCGATGCACGGCTTCGATGCCGATCAGCTCAAGGGCGCGATCCGCGTCCGTCGCGCCAAGGCCGGCGAGCAGCTCAAGCTGCTCAACGAGCAGACGATCACGCTCGACCCGCGCGACCTGCTGATCACCGACGACACCGGCCCGCTGGTCCTGGCTGGCGTCATGGGCGGAACCGCGTCCGGTTGCTCCGCACAGACCACTTCGGTGTTCCTGGAAGCGGCCTGCTTCGAACCAGTGTCGATCGCCACCTCCGGCCGACGCCACAAGCTGCTGTCCGATTCGCGCTACCGCTTCGAGCGCGGTGTCGATCCGGCGCTACAGCGTCAGGCGCTGGAACGCGCCACCGCCCTGGTGCAGCAGATCTGCGGCGGCCGAGCCGGGCCGATCGTCGAGGTCGGCATCGCACCCGCGCATGTCGCTGAAATCACGCTGCGTCACTCGCAGATCACCCGTCTGCTCGGCTGCGAGATTCCGGTCAATCGCGTCGTGCCGTTGCTGCACAGCCTGGGACTGGCCGTGAACCCGACCGGCGCCAGTAGCTGGAAGGCGAAAGTACCGCCGCATCGCTACGACCTGCGCATCGAAGCCGATCTGGTCGAGGAGATCGGCCGCCTGCATGGCTACGACAACATCGCGCCGCGCGCCTACGCCGCCGAGCTGGCGCCGTTCTCGCCGAAGGAAACCCAGCGCCCGCTCGATCGGATCAAGGACGCGCTGGTCGCCCGCGGCTATCAGGAAGTGGTCACCTACAGCTTTGTCGATCCGAAGCTGCAGGCGCAGCTCGATCCGGAAACGCCGGGCGTACTGCTCGACAATCCGATCGCCGAAACGATGGCGGTGATGCGCACCACAATCTGGAGCGGCCTGATCCCGACCTGGCAATACAACCGCCAACGTCAGCAGAAGCGTGCGCGTCTGTTCGAAGCCGGCGCGGTCTATGCGCTCGAAGGCAACGGCAATCGCGAGCAGGCGAAGCTTGCTGGCTTGATCGCCGGCCCGCAGCTTCCCGAGCAATGGGGCGCGGCCACTCGTCCGGTCGATTTCTTCGATGCCAAGGCCGATCTCGAAGCCTTGTTCGGCACAACGCTCAGCTACGAGTCAGGCCAGCACCCGGCGCTGCACCCGGGACGCACGGCACGCATTCTTCGGGATGGCGTAGCGGTCGGCTGGCTCGGCGCACTTCATCCGCGTCTCGCCGAAGCCTTCGATATCAGCGAAGCGCTGTACCTGTTCGAGCTGGACTGGGCGGCCGTACGCAGCCTCGCCCTGCCCGCTCCGGGTGGCGTTTCCGAGTTTCCGTCTTCACGCCGTGATCTCGCTTTCGTGGTTGATGAAGCAGTCGCTGCGCAGGCGCTCGTCGAGGTCATTCGCGAGGCCGCGGCGCCGCTGCTCAAGACCCTGCAAACCTTCGACGTCTACCGCGGGGCGGGCTTGCCTGCGGGTCGCAAAAGCATCGCCTTCGGCTTGATTTTTCAGGATTATTCACGCACCCTGAATGTTGAAGAAGTTGACGCCGTAGCCGCGCAAGTGGCCGCCAGCGTTCAGGCCCGATTGGGTGGATCGGTACGAGAATAGCAACTGTGGCGCTGACCAAAGCCGAGCTCGCCGAGGCTCTTTTCGAGGAACTCGGGCTCAACAAGCGTGAAGCCAAGGAGTTCGTCGACCATTTCTTCGAAGAGGTGCGCGAGCGCCTGGAACACGGCGAAGAAGTGAAGTTGTCCGGCTTCGGTAATTTTGAGCTGCGCGACAAGAGCCAGCGTCCCGGACGCAACCCGAAAACCGGCGAGGAGATTCCGATCTCCGCGCGCCGCGTCGTGACCTTCCGCCCCGGCCAGAAGCTGCGGCTCCGAGTGAGTGTTGATGAAGCCGACGCATAAGCTCGAACCGCTGCCGGAGATTCCGAGCAAACGCTATTTCGCCATCGGCGAAGTCAGCGAGCTGTGCGGCGTGAAGGCGCATGTGCTGCGCTATTGGGAGCAGGAATTCCCGCAGCTCAAGCCGGCCAAACGGCGCGGCAATCGCCGCTACTACCAGCACGACGATGTCGAGATGATCCGCCGCATTCGCAGCCTGCTGTACGAACAGGGCTACACCATCGGCGCCGCGCGTCTGCGCCTCAAGGAACAGCCGAGAGTCGAGATCGGTACGCAGATCATTCGTCCGCTGGTACCGACTGCCGCTGCCAACACGCCGATTGCCGAAGCTGGCAACACCGGCAGCCTGCGCCAGCAGCACCTCGAGGACATCCGCAACGAGCTGCAATCGCTGCTAGATCGCTGGCCGGTCTGAGCACAAACAGGCTCAAATATTCGAAGCCCGCCACGAGCTTTGCGGGTTACAATTCAAGCATCGGGGCGTAGCGCAGTCTGGTAGCGCACTTGCCTGGGGGGCAAGTGGTCGCAGGTTCAAATCCTGTCGCCCCGACCACTCAATTCTTGTTTTGAACGATTTTAAAGTCACCCGTTCAGGGTGACTTTTTCGTTGGCGAGAGCGTCGGCTTGGAACTTCGATTTAGCTCGACGAGCTTGCAGCGATTTGCGAAGAACGCTTCAGACACGCACCGCCAGCCACTGCACCAGCAGCCAGCCGGAGGCGGTCAACGCGCCGAGCCAGATCAGAAACGCCGGCCAGTCGCCGAAGCCGATCAGGACCGCGCCAGGCAGCAGGACGAACAGCGTCAGCGTTCGCCGGGGACCACGGCCATGTGGTGCCAGATGGGTCGCCGCAAGCCCGCGCAGGCGTTTCGGATCGCGCCGCGCGATCAGCAGCAGCGGCAGCAGGCTGGCGATCAGCGCGAGACTCGCGGCGATGGCTGTCAGGCTCATGCGATGCGCGCCTGATCGTCGAGTTCAAGCGCCGGCTGGTCCGTGGCGGCAGGCGCTACAGGCTTCGCGCGACACGCAGCATTCAGGCACAGCACGCCGGCCAGCAGCACCGCCAGATCGAGCGCGATCACCGTGCCCAAGCCTTCGGCGAACGCGGCGACCCAGCCCGGCCCGCCGCC